>NZ_AKJL01000305.1 GCF_000282355.1 Pseudomonas sp. GM49 | reverse complement strand
GGCGGCTTGTTTTGCGACGGCTTCGCCGCCAAACGCAGCCTTCGCCAGCTGCTACAGAAAGCTTCAACTCTCAGGGGGACAGCATGCGCACGATTCTTTTCAGCAGCCAGACCTACGACCGCGACAGTTTTCTCGCCGCCGAACTGCCCGCCGGCATCGAGCTGCACTTTCAAGCGGCGCGACTGAGCCTGGATACGGCGGCACTGGCGGAACATCACGAGGTGGTCTGCGCCTTTATCAACGATGATCTCGGCGCCCCGGTGCTCGAACGCCTGGCTGCCGGCGGCACACGTCTGATCGCCCTGCGTTCGGCCGGTTACAACCATGTCGACCTGGCAGCGGCGAAACGCCTGGGACTGGCGATTGTGCGGGTCCCGGCCTACTCGCCTCATGCCGTAGCCGAGCACGCGGTGGGGTTGATCCTGGCGCTCAACCGACGCTTGCACCGTGCCTACAACAGGACCCGTGAAGGCGATTTCAGCCTGCATGGACTGACCGGTTTCGATCTGGTGGGCAAGACCGTCGGCGTGGTCGGCACCGGGCAGATCGGCGCGACTTTCGCCAGGATCATGAACGGCTTCGGCTGTCAGTTGCTGGCCTACGACCCTTACCCCAACCCTCAGGTCGAAGCGTTGGGTGCTCGCTACATGAGCTTGCCTCAACTGCTGGCCGAATCACAGATCATCAGCCTGCATTGCCCGCTCAATGAACAGAGCAAGCATTTGATCAACCGCGAATCCCTGGCGCACATGCAACCGGGTGCCATGTTGATCAACACCGGTCGCGGCGGCCTGGTGGATACGCCGGCGCTGATCGACGCACTGAAGGACGGTCAGCTGGGTTATCTGGGGCTGGATGTCTATGAAGAGGAGGCACAGCTGTTTTTCGAAGACCGCTCCGACCTGCCTTTGCAGGACGATGTGCTCGCGCGGCTGTTGACCTTCCCCAACGTGATCGTCACCGCACACCAGGCCTTCCTGACCCGCGAAGCCCTGGGCGCGATTGCTGCAACCACCTTGCACAATATCGCGTCGTGGATGGCAGGCAAGCCAGAGAATCGTGTGGCGGACGACTGAACCTGATCGAAGGTCGTATGCCCGCCCCATGCTGCGCGCAAGCCCGTGCTAGCATATCGCGCATATTTGGAGGACCCATGGTCGAACACGATTTCCGCTACAGCCTGATGAACCCGCAACACACCCTCACCGAATGCCGCGCCCTGGTGCCGGGGCGTTATCAAGTGACCGGCAACGGCGGCTCGATTCGCAACAACGACGTGCTGGTGGTCACCCTCAAGGGCGCCAAGGACTTGTCCATGCGCCTGACCGTCGAAACGGTTCGCCACCTGATCAACCCGCCTGGTCAATGGGTCGCGGTGGCCAGTGGCCCGGTGTTCGGCGAACTGGCCATCCACACCTGGCAAGTGAACTGCGACAGCTGCGCCAAGGAGCTGAGTTTCGAGTTCGCGGTCGACGCCAAGCTGGGCAACAAGGCCGAAAAACCTGCCGCCACCGCGCGGATTGCCGAGCTGGGCTGGACCACCGTCGGTGAGAAACACCTGTGCCCGAAATGCCAGGAGCCTGCGTGATGAAACGCCTCGCTCTGACCGCCACGGTCGGCGCCAGCCTGCTGGGCTGCGCCGCCGAGCCGGTGCAGCTTGAACACAATCGCAGCTACATTCTGGAATGGATCGGCGAACGGCCGCTGATGGACTACAGCCACCTGACCATCACCCTCGGCGAAGATGGCCGGGCCTACGGCAACGGTGGCTGCAACCACTGGTTCGCGCCGTACACCCTTGAGGGTGAAAAACTGAGCTTCGGCAAAATCGGCAGCACCCGCAAACTGTGCGCGCCGGCGCTGATGGAACAGGAAAGACGCTTCCTTCAGGCGCTGGAAAATGTCCAGCGCTGGGACGTCTCCCCGATCGAGCAGATACGCTTCTGGCCAGCCGAAGGCAAGCCGTTGCGTTGGTGGCTTGAGGAGGGGTGATCCCCCCTCTCCTGCATCCAGGTGAATAACTGTGGCGAGGGAGCTTGCTCCCTCGCCACAAAAGCCCCCGCTACAATGAAAACGATCACCTGATCAGTTTTTAGCCTGCAACGCCTCAAGCTTCGCCAGCACCCCCGCCGCCGTCTGTTCACCCATCAACTGCTCACGCACCTTGCCCTTGTCATCGATGATGTACGTCACCGGCAACGCCTCGCTGCGCGGCAGCTCGAACAGTTCGGAAGGGTCCTGGGCCAGCACCGTGAACCTGATCCCCAGTTTCTCGCTCGCGCCCTTCAGCTCCTGCCCCTGGACGTTGTCGAAGTTGACCCCGAACACACCAATTTTCTTGTCCTTGAGCTGCTCGGCCAAAGTGTTCAATTCCGGAATCTCGGTACGGCACGGTCCGCACCATTCTGCCCAGTAGTTGAGCACCAGCCATTTGCCGTCCAGCCGATCGGCGACGACCTTCTGACCATTCTGGTCGATGCCATAGTCATTACCGCAGCCCCCCAGCATCAACGTTCCGATGATCGCCAATGCCGCTGCCAGTCGCCTTGTCATGTCGTGTTCCTTGTCAAAATTTGAATGCGCCTGCGACCCATCGCCTCTCACGGTTCTGGATTGCGCGCTGCACAGTTAGAATAGCCGCCACCTTACGCAAGATGCGACCCGCTCATGACCGATCTGACGCTTTATCACAACCCGCGCTGCTCGAAATCCCGCGGTGCGCTCGAACTGCTTGAAGCCCGAGGCCTGACGCCGACCGTGGTCCGTTACCTGGAGACTCCGCTGGACGCCACGCAAATCCAGAATCTGCTGGGCAAACTCGGAATCAGCGCCCGGCAATTGCTGCGCACCGGCGAGGACGAGTACAAAACCCTCGACCTGGCCAACAGCAGCCTGAGCGAAGCGCAATTGATCGCCGCCATCGCCGCCCACCCGAAACTGATGGAGCGACCGATTCTCGAAGTCGGTGACAAAGCCGTCATCGGCCGCCCACCGGAGCAGATCCTGGAACTGTTGCCATGAGTGCGCCGTACATTCTGGTTCTGTACTACAGCCGCAGCGGCTCGACCAACGAAATGGCCCGGCAGATTGCCCGTGGCGTCGAACAGGCCGGGCTTGAAGCCCGCCTGCGCACCGTGCCGGCGATCTCCACCGAGTGCGAAGCCGTTTCGCCGGAAATTCCCGACGAAGGTGCGCTGTATGCCAGCCTCGACGACCTGAAGAACTGCGCCGGCCTGGCGCTCGGCAGCCCGACCCGCTTCGGCAACATGGCGGCGCCGCTCAAGTACTTTCTCGATGGCACCAGCAACCTGTGGCTGACCGGCGCTTTGGTCGGTAAACCGGCCGGTGTGTTCACCTCTACAGCCAGCCTGCACGGCGGCCAGGAAACCACGCTGCTGTCGATGATGTTGCCGTTGTTGCACCACGGCATGCTGATCACCGGTCTGCCGTACAGCGAATCGGCATTGCTGGAAACCCAGGGCGGCGGTACGCCATACGGCGCCAGCCACCACGCCGGTGCCGACGGCAAAAGCGGCCTGGATACCCATGAAGTGGCGCTGTGCCGCGCGCTGGGCATGCGCCTGGCCAAGACTGCGCAGAAACTGGAGAGCTGAGGTGGCCAAGAAGCCGAAGATCCTGCCCGCCCTCGAATGGCTCGAACCACGCGTCAAGGCGATGCGCGTCATCAGCCTGCTGTGTTTTTTCGGCCTGGTGGGGCTGCTTTGCGTTTACTACCTGGCGGTCGCCGACCTGCACGGTGCACGCCCTTGGGTGATTCTGTTGATCGAGCTGGTGCCGCTGCTGATTCTGGCGCCGGGGATGATCGTCGGCAGCCCGCGCGGGCATTCGTGGATGTGCTTTGTGGTGAACCTGTATTTCATCAAGGGCGCATTGGCTGCCTATGACCCGAACCGGCAAATCTTCGGCTTGCTGGAGATGGGCGCGAGCCTGGCGGTGTTCTGCTCGGCGCTGTTGTATGTGCGCTGGCGGTACCAGTTGAACCGTAAGCTGGCTGGCGAGGGTGAGATTTCCGTCGCCTGACCAGACGCCTTCGTCGGAACGCCGCCCGGAGCAAGCCCGCTCCCACATTGAAATGCAATCCAATGTGGGAGCGGGCTTGCTCGCGAAGGGGACGACGCGGTCTCAATGATTGACGGTATAAGCCAGCATCATCGAAATCTGGCTCATTGGCCGCCCGCCACTTTCCTCATGCCACTGGTTGAACACGTCCTGCACCAAAGCCAGGTCGCGCAGACTGCTCGGCACCTTGTCGATGATGTCCTGCGCATTCAGCGCCGCCACCACGTCATAGCTCGGTACAAAAGTGTCCTTGCCGATCATGCGCAGGAAGCGCGGGGCTGACAGCCCGCCCAACTGATGGCCGCGTTTTTTCAGGAACGTCCACAGCCCGACGATATCGGTCACCGGCCAGTCGGCGATCAGTGCACCGAAGCTGCCCTTTTCATGGGCCACATCGAGTATGAACTGTGCATTGCGCGGCACACTCTTGAGCTTGCCAAGGTGACGGATGATCCGCGTGTCCTGCATCAGGCGCTCAAGGTGTTCGGAGCTCATCAGCACGACTTTTTCCGGGTCGAACTTGAAGAACACTTCTTCGAAAGCCGGCCACTTGGCATCCACCAGGCTGTGCTTGAGCCCGGCGCGGAATACCCGTAACGCCATCATCGAGAGGTAGCGATCGTCGCTGATCTTGCGCAGTTGCGCCGGAGTCTTGGGAACGGGCAGATGGGCTTCCAGTTCAGCCGCCGAACCGAAGCGGTTCAGACAGTATTCATTGAGCCACTTGTAATCGCGCATGCCCTCTCCTGAGGAATGAAACAAAAACCAAAGTGGGAGCGGGCTTGTGGCGAGGGGGCTTGCCCCCGTTGGGCTGCGAAGCGGCCCCAAGATCTCCGATGTACCAAAGATCTTGTGAGTGCTACGCACTCAAACGGGGGCAAGCCCCCTCGCCACAGGCCCGCTCCCACAGTTTTAATCAGAGGTTGACCACATTGACGAAGCGCGAAGCGGCGCTTTCGTCGATCTTGAGGCTGGTGAAGTCGAACAGGTTGCGGTCCGCCAGTTGCGACGGGATGACGTTCTGCAGACTGCGGAAAATACTCTCGGTACGGCCCGGGGTCTTGCGCTCCCAGTCCTGGAGCATTTCCTTGACCACCTGACGCTGCAGGTTCTCCTGGGAACCACAGAGGTTGCACGGAATGATCGGGAATTGCTTGAAGTCCGAGTAGGCCTGGATGTCTTTTTCGTTGCAGTAGGCCAGCGGGCGGATCACCACGTTGCGGCCATCGTCGGCGCGCAGTTTTGGCGGCATGGCCTTGAGCGAACCGTTGAAGAACATGTTCAGGAAGAACGTTTCGACGATGTCGTCGCGGTGATGACCGAGGGCCATCTTGGTCGCGCCGATTTCGTCGGCGAAGGTGTAGAGCGTGCCGCGACGCAGGCGCGAGCACAGCGAGCATGTGGTCTTGCCTTCCGGGATCAGCTCCTTGACCACCGAGTAAGTGTCTTTCTCGACGATGTGGTACTCGATACCCAGTTCTTTCAGGTAGGCCGGCAGCACGTGTTCCGGGAAACCCGGCTGCTTCTGGTCCATGTTCACGGCCACGATCTCGAACTTGATCGGCGCGACCTTCTGCAAGTGCATCAGCACATCGAGCATGGTGTAGCTGTCCTTGCCTTATAGCTCAAGGCCGACCAACAAAACAGAACATTCATGAACGCAACCTTCTGATTCTATTGAATTTAAAAAATCACACATTTTACAAAAAAAGGCAAAAATGTAAGCTTCATGCATTTTTGACCTCCAAAAACCTCTTCACCCCCAAAAAACCTCATTGAATCTTTACAAAATTTGAACGACATCAATCCAATTTTCAACTCTGGATGAGGAAACCGCTGCGTCTTCAAATTTGTATGGCGGGCGGGCTTCCGATCTATCAATAGAAAGATCTACAAAGTTGAACAGACTACGATCGGCCATCTGGGAAGGTGTTATGTTTTGTAGACTATGAAAGATATTCTCCACGCACCCAGGATTTACCAAATCCCACTCCGCAATCATTGACTTTACTTTTTTCCTTTGGAGATTCTCTTGTGAACCGCAAAGGTTACACGGAATAATAGGATATGCGCTATCAGCAGCAATCTTTGCTATATCTTTTTCTCGGCAGTAGGCGAGCGGCCGAATAACGATATTCCTCTTATCATCACTAAGAAGCTTGGGCGGCATCCCTTTCAACTGCGCTTGAAAAAACATATTGAGGAACAAAGTCTCAACCATATCATCCATATGATGCCCGAGCGCCAATTTCGTAGCACCAATTTCCTCGGCAAAACTATAAAGCGTCCCCCTTCTTAGCCTGGAACAAAGAGAGCACGTTGTTTTACCTTCAGGAATCTTCTGCTTAACAACAGAGTAAGTATCTTTATCAATTATATAATAATCGATACCTTTACTCTCAAAATACTCAGGTAAGACATGCTCAGGAAAACCCGGCTGCTTCTGGTCGAGATTCACAGCTACAACACTAAATTTTATTTGCGCAACGCGTTGCAAATGTAACAATGCATCTAGCATTACAAAAGAATCTTTGCCACCACTCACGCACACCATCACTTTATCGCCGTCTTCGATCATTGCGTAATCTACAACAGCCTTCCCAACATTTCCGCGCAACTTTTTACGTCGAAGCTCCGCAGTCTTATTTGTCTGAGATGCATTTTCATCGATTATCATATAACTAATTTCCGACTAAAAATTCAAACACAACCTTAAATAAAAAATTTGCCATCCCAAAACACTGCACACCATTTGAGATAGTCAGCCACCACCAAAACCAAACACAGAAATAAACTCCTAGCAAAAACACACTTGAGACTAAGCTCTTAACATCCAACCCATACACTCAAACAACACGAAACAAAGGTATGCTTGGCGATATCTGACCTTTTTGCATCATAACAAAATTATATCTACGTTTTATAGTGGGCCCTGACCAACGCATTGCTTTTTGCTTGACCAGGGCGCAACAGTCAATGACGGTAGCACAGGCTACCGCCCGTCACGAGGCCTGTTCAACCCTACAGACGCCTGAGGCGACAGTTAGCAGCTGACATTTGGGACGGCTACAGCCGTTGAGATCGAACCGACAGTGCATCCCGGATCACCAAGCGAAGCTTACGGTGGTGTTTAGCGCGTCTGCGAGACTGTCACTGGTCATATCCAATGCAACAGTCAAATGGAGTGCAAATGCCTGATTAAACGTCATACTGTGCCGTAGCTTATGTAGCAAGACGTCTCACCTTAGTTTGCGCACCACTGCTTAGGATGCATCGCAGCTACTTTGGAGGCACTCTTTGAACAATTAATTTTTATTGAGCATTATGACTACCCCCGATCTAACAGAACTTCTCACTCACGCTATCAAGATTATTGAACGAGCAGGCATTTTGCTCTCCGAAGAGTGGAATCTTCCGGATGGACCTCGTGGCCAGGAAGATAAGGCCGTGATTGATGTGGAAATTGAGAATCTTTTGAGACCAGAACTTCTCAGCTTGCTTAGCTGCGACTTTTGGGGTGAGGAGACGGGACACATCCTTACGGGGCATGCTTGGTGCTGGGTTGTTGACCCTAACGATGGCACGAGTGACTTTCTAAAGGGCTTAAAAGGGTCTGCCATATCGGTGGGACTACTGCATAACAATATCCCGGTACTTGGGGTGGTATATGCCCCTGTTACTCCTGAGGGGTTTCCCGACTGCATCGGATGGGCGGAGGGTATTCCCCATTTGATTCGAAACGGTCAATCAGTAAATGCGGGCCTTGCTGATCAAAAATTGTCGAGCGGCAGCACAATCATGGTCAGTGCTGCGGCGATAAATAAACCGGAACTCAATCGAGAGATGTGCGCTCCGGGGAGCTTTCATGCAATGCCATCAATCGCATACAGACTGGCTAGAGTAGCCGCAGGCGACGGTGTATGCGGTGTCTCGCTCTACGCAGTTTCAGCACATGATGTTGTAGCGGGCCACGCGCTGTTGAGAGGCGCGGGTGGTGTGCTGCTGGACGAAAATGGTTCCGCAATCTGCTATGCGACGGAGGCCAGTATGACAAGCGTATCGCAGCGATGCTTTGGTGGAGCACCTTCCGTCTGTCACGAACTAACAACTCGTAAATGGGGTCGGGTTCTCCAAGCCTAGCCTCACTGATCATTCACATTTAGATGGCCGACCTGAAGGCGGCCACACTAGGATACGTAATCGTCCAGACACTCCGGCAGCAACGTGACTTGCGTCCGAGCCTCACCTTCAATGAATCGCGTCATGGTCGTCCCCGCCACGATCTCGACGATCTGAAGTTGAAACAATCGCAGGCGTTTCCATACGGCCTGGGTCGATTCACAACAGACAATATTGATTACAATTGTCTGGGTTTCACTGCGCCACCAGCTAGCTCACATCTTA
Source organism: Pseudomonas sp. GM49 (assembly GCF_000282355.1). Lineage (GTDB taxonomy): Bacteria > Pseudomonadota > Gammaproteobacteria > Pseudomonadales > Pseudomonadaceae > Aquipseudomonas. The sequence goes on along the minus strand of NZ_AKJL01000305.1, from coordinate 60,202 downwards.
AAATTGGCAATCAGCCCGTGTAAGTTCCGCGTCATCTCAGCGACCTCATTGCTGATTTTTACCGTGCTATCCGCTTGGCTCGCGGTGCTTTCACTAAGAGCTTTAATTTCAAAAGCATTTTGCTCAACCCCTTGTACAACATTGGCCTGCTGTTCTGTTGCTGAGGCAATCTGGATGTTGTGATCGATGATTTGATTCATGCCGCAGGTAATGTCGTCAAAGAACCCGGCCGCTCGAGATACTTCCTCAACCGTCGCGGATGCATTCGTATGGCAGCTACGGATGGTCGCGACAGCGCTGAATACCTGTTGCTGCAGGCGGGTAATATTGCTGTAGATCTCGCCTGTCAATTTATGCGAGTGAATGGCCAGGCTACGTACTTCATCAGCGACCACGGCAAAGCCTCGGCCTTGATCCCCGGCTCGCGCCGCCTCGATGGCCGCATTCAGAGCTAGCAGATTTGTCTGTTCAGAAACACTTTTAATCAGCCCAACCGCTTTAGAGATTGCCTGGCTTTCATTTTCCACAGCATGGATGGCATTGAGTGAGTCGTTGAGTTCTTGGAATAAGTCGTTGATTCCCGCCACTGCTCGGCCAACCTGAATGCTTCCGTCGCGACATTTCTGGCCCGCCTGGCTCGCTTTGTCGGCGGTGGTGTTGGAGTTGGTACTGACCTCCTGCACGCTGCTTACCAACTCGCTCATCGAGGTGGCGATTAACTCGAGTTTGGTCGCTTGATGTCCTACGCTTTGCTGGGATGAAAGCGCGTGCTCGCTGACATTCACAGCTTTATCTTGCGTTGAGGATGAGAAATTTTTGACCTCGGTTATTAGTTCACGCATACGTACTTGCATGAGGTTGAAGTCTTCTGCCAGATCACTCAGCTCATCACGGCCCGAGGGCTTTATGGTGGATCGGAGATCTCCATCAGCCAGAAGGCGCGTCGCTTCAGAGATTTCACGAATGGCTCGTCGCACAGACAGGTAAAAACCGATAAACAGGTAGATTATCGTGAAGACCGTCGCAAGCAGAGCGAGAGCCCAGAGCACAAGCTTACGCTGGTGGCTTGCCAGGCGAGCATGAAGCTGATCACCGGTTTCTGACAAAACTAGTTGCGTGGCATTGTCCAGCTTTTCAACAAAAGGAACGTACTCGTTGAACCTTTCAAGCCACGTATCCATCAACTCTTGGTAGACCGAACCGGATAACGCGTACGAGTCGATGATGCTGGATTTGTATTTGGACGCTGTTTCTTGAGCAGTATCAGCGATGAGTGCACGTGCTTCGCTATTGCCTACCCCATTATTGCGCGCCTGAACAAACTGATCAAAATTGTTTAGTTGATTCACAACCGTTGGTTTTGTAGACGAATCAACATAACCATAGGCGGTGACATAACTCGCATAACTCCGAGTCTGCCCGAGGACTTGATATAGGGGCAGAATCTCATCGGTTAGCAACGCCATGTTGCGGTAGACAAGAGAGTCTGCGTCCTGGCTCAGCCGAGCGGATGCGGCAATTTCCTTAATGGCACTCAAACGCATTTGCAGCGCTCGGACTTGCTCATTATATTGCATGCTCAAAAGCTTCGAACCTTTAGCCTTCGGCACCTGAGAATCCGTATTGACGAGGTGATCGAAGAACGGGCTGTTCCCCAACCACTCATTTAGCTCCAATGTTTGTAGTTTGAGTGCATCACCTTGGCGGGTTATGACACCTTCGACGTCAGGCTTGTTTCGTGCGTACGCTACCACCTGAAGACCGGCGAGTTCCGTAGCACTCCTGTACTCAGACAAGCTTTTACCAACTGCTTCAAGGCCTAGTAGTTCGAGATGGGTCGCTTGGCGTTCCTTATAAAGACTTTCCAATTTATCGAATGATAGCCAGCAGAATGGAAGCATAAATACCGAGAATATCAGCGTAAATTTCTGCAGGTATCGCGCCCGATTCATTAGAGTTAGAACTGGTCTGAACATCACTACTCCTAAGCATGGACTTTATTGTTTTCAGGAGAGAGCCGTAGGCAGCTAAAAGGCGCCGCTTTGTTACTACTGAATATTGTATTCATGGCTTTGCCAATATCGGCAGCTGAGCCATTCTTGAAGTCGAAACCTTTGACGTAGCAGGTCATGAAGCTCAAACCTGTAACGCCGCAAGGCGCCATAGTAAAAACCCTACTCACTCTCTGTTAGTGAGCCAGCCCGCTAATCAGAACACGGACCACCCAATCCGCGAACTCAACAACTCCAGCGCCGCCATCCCGGCGAGGGAGTTGCCAGCAGCATTTAACTCCGGCGACCACACGCATACGGTAAATTGACCCGGCACGATGGCCACAATCCCGCCACCCACGCCACTCTTGCCTGGCAACCCCACGCGGTAGGCGAAATTTCCTGCTTCGTCATACAACCCGCTAGTAGCCATGATTGAGTTCACCTGCTGGGTCTGGCGCCGGGTCAGAATTTGCTCACCGCTGTGCTTGCAGAAGCCATCGTTGGCCAGAAAACAGAACGCTCGGGCCAAGTCGAGGCAATTCATTTGCAACGCGCAGTAACTGAAATAGCTGCGCAGAACAGTCTCGACCTCGTTATGGAAGTTACCAAATGACTGCATCAGGTAAGCCATGGCAGCGTTGCGCGCGCGGAATTGATACTCTGAATCAGCCACACGGGTATCGATCGACACTTGGGGATTGCCAGATAGCCGTCGTGCGAAATCACGCATCGACAACGTGGGTGCTGCGAAGCGCGACTGGTTGATATCGCAGATCACCAACGCACCCGCATTGATAAAGGGATTACGTGGGCGCCCGCGCTCGAACTCCAGCTGCACCAGCGAATTGAACGGCTGGCCTGAGGGCTCATGACCAAGCCGCTCCCAAATGGCTTCACCGGAGTGGCCAATCGCCTGAACCAGGCTGAACACTTTGGAAATACTTTGTACCGAAAACGGCACCAGCGCGTCGCCTGCGCAGTGATAGCTGCCATCGTTGCCATATACCGCGATGCCCAACTGCTGCGCCGGCACGTCGGCCAGCGCGGGAATGTAGTCAGCCACTTTGCCCTTGCCGATCAAGGGACGTACTTCGTCGAGAATCTCGTTCAACAGCGTTTTCATGGAAGGCCCTGTTATCAGTTCTCCGATGACACAACGCGGTACCATCCTTAACGAAGACTGAGTGGGAGATCACACATTCGGAGTGAAATGGCGGCAGTGATCCCGTATGTAACAATGCTCTGAGAGTCGCCAGTATCTCCATCGGGAAGCTTTGAGGGAGGGTTTGGTTAGATGCAAACAGCTCTATCACACGGGGGCTGTATTACTAGCCAAAAGAATTAACCCCTCCGCCCACGCTGTCATCCCAAGCGAGGGATAACGTACTTTCTAAGACACAATCAGTCGCATGCAGCGACTACAGACATTTCCACACGTAAGTCAGGGCTAGCCATCAGTGCTTGCACCGTGGCACGGGCTGGCGTGTGCTCGGGGTTGATCCAAGATTCCCATGCCACGTTCATAGTGGCGAAATCCTCCATAGTCTTCAGATAGATTGTTGTGGAGAGAATTCGGGTCTTATCGCTGCCGGCTTCAGCCAGCAGGTTGTCGATTTTCGCCAGGACGGCCTGAGTCTGTTCGGTGATGTTGCCGCTTGCAAACTCTCCTCCGGAGGCGGTTTGTCCGCTCAAATAAACTACCCCGGAGTGGATTACGATTTTGCTCATTCTTGGGCCAGTTTGGATGCGTTGGATCGTAGACATTCAGTACTCCTTGGTAAGGAAAGCCACTAAAACAGTGGCGATAAAGGCTTAGGTAATTAGAGATGGGGCGAAGTCAATGCGGCGGCTCGACCGGCCCTGGCTGAGCCAGCATCGCCAGCGACCCCAATGGGACCGGTTTGAGCGGTGAACGTATATGGTATGCGCCGACCTCTACTGGGGTAGTTCCAGAACTGCTGGCCAGCAGTTGAGTTACGGTCAGCCCGCACATCCGCCCCTGGCAAGGTCCCATACCGCAGCGGCTGAAGAACTTGGTTTGGTTCGGACCTTTGCATCCCAAACGAGCCATCTCGCGGATCTGCCCAGCGGTCACCTCTTCGCAGCGGCATACCACAGTGTCGTCACTCGGTTCGGTCAGCCACTTGGGTGGACGGTAAAGCGCATCCAGGAAAGGCCTGATCCGCAGTTGTCGTGCCAATTGGGCGCGTAACGGAGCCGCCTGGGCTTCAGCATTCCTTACGTCGAGCTTGCCCAGCGCGAGCGCTGCGCCTATCGCGGCCAACTCACCAGCTGGCTCTGCCGCCAGTGCACCGCCGATAGCAGCTCCGTCACCGGCAATGCGCAAGCCTGCCAGCGATGTTTGACCCCAGGCATCTAGGCGAGGCCGCCAAGCAAGTTGTTCAACGTCCCAGTCGTGTTCGACTCGCATTAGGCGACTGAGCTGGGTATTGGGCACTACCCCGTGGTGCAGCAGGATGGTCTCGGCTTCGTATTGCCATTCGCGACCCTCGGCGCGGAACACCAGCGCCTCGGCCTGCTGCTGGCCTTCCACACGTAAATCGTGGGCGGCAGTGTGCACCGGCACACCGGCCTTCCGGAGTTTCATCAACATGCGCAAGCCTTTAACCAAGTAAGCCGGTGCCCCCAACGCAGCAGGCAAGTGGCGCAAGGCACGGACCAAGTTGCCATGCGGCGAGGTCTGTACGATAGCGCGCACATCCACCCCGGCGTCGAGCAATTGGCATGCAACCAACAGCAGCAATGGTCCAGCACCTGCCAACACCACCCGTCCAGCCGGTACGCTGGAACCGCTTTTTAGCGCAATCTGAGCTGCACCGGCTGTAAGTACCCCTGGCAGGGTCCATCCGGGAATTGGCGAAGGGCGCTCCAAAGCCCCCGTGGCAGCGATCAACTGCGGCGCACGTACTTGGAACGACTTGCCAAACTGCTGAACTGTCAACGTCAGGTCGCGCGCCACATCCCACACCAGCGCGCCATATTTGATGTCTATCGATGCCCGCTCTGCACGTGCGGCCAAGCCTTCGCCATGGCGATAGTCTTTGCCCAATAGCTCAGCCACCGCTGGCGGTATCGCGGAGATGTTGCGGTAGATTTGACCGCCAGGCCCTACCTGCTCATCTAACAGCAAGGTGCGAAGCCCCTGTGCTTTAGCAGTCATGGCGGCTGACAGCCCCGCTGGACCCGCGCCGATCACGATCACATCATGGGTAAAGTCGCTCATGCTCGGGCCTCCGCTTGGCGTGCACCATGCATCCGCCTCACCTGCATACCAGCGCGGACCTGTACCATACAGGCCTGCACGTTGGGCTGACCGTCCACTTCCACCAGACATTCAAAGCAGGCGCCCATTAGGCAAAACGGCATGCGCGGCGAACCCGATACCGCTGAGTGACGAAAAGGTTCGTCGGCATGGGTCAGTAGAGCAGTGGCCAAGGTTTCACCAGCACGGGCCGCCAGCGGTTGCCCGTCGACCCAGATCTGCACCTGGGCCGGTTGTTGCGCCACGGGGAGCGTGATCGGCTTAAACATGGAAGCGGTCCGTCTTAAAGGTTTTGATCGATGCCGGTTCGTCTCCACCACGCAGCCAGCGCACCAGCGCTGTCGTATGGGCCGAAGCCAGAGTAATGCCGCTATGGCAGGTCACTAGGAACGCACCAGGATATTGGGTGGACTGTTGATAAATTGGCAGGCCATCAGGTGTCATCACTCGCAATGCGCCCCAGGTGCGTACCACGTTGGCGTTTTCCAGCAGGGGATAAATCTGCCGCGCACGATCGGCGATACGTGCCAATTGTTCCAGGGAAGTACTGTCGTCTAGCCCTACGTCTTCCTTGGAGTCTCCGATCTGCACCACACCTTCGCCAGTTTGGCGGATCACACCGGAAGGAAACTTGAGGAACGGTTTCATCCGTTCGGTCACCAGGATCTGCCCCCGGTTCGGCTCGATAGGAGCATCGATACCGACCATCGGCGCTAGATGACGGTTGCCAAGGCCCGCAGTCAGCACTATGCGGTCGGCCACATGCTCCACCCCCGCTGCCCATACATGAAAGCCATCGGAGAGCTTCTGGATGCGCTCGCAGCGAGCGGGATTGATTAGCTCCCCACCCAGCGCACGAAAGGCGGCGAACAGAGCCCGCAGCAAACGAAGCGGGCTAACATGACCATCCAGGTTGCTAAACGTAGCCCCCACCACTTTTGGGCCGATGTGCGGCTCCAGAGCCCGAAGCGCAGCGTGGTCTAGCACCTCGTAGGGATAGGGTTCTCCCAACGCCAACCGTAGTGACTCCATGCTTGCGACTCGCTGCTCCAACTCCTGCTCGCTTAAGCAAAAGTGCAGTCCACCGTTTTGTTCCAGCTCCAGTGAAATGCCAGTGCGGTCCGTCAGATCCTGCGCGAATGCCTGCCAGCCCTTCGCTGAATGCATTGTCCAGCGCGCATAGTTCGGGCTGCTTACACCCTTCCCCTGTACCCACACCAAGCCGAAATTCCCGCGGGCAGCACGGAAGGCATCGTCTCCCTCATCCAACACCCGAACGCGCTCCCCTGCCAATGCCAGGCCGTAAGCGATAGACATCCCTACCACGCCGCCGCCAATAACCAGGGTATCGATGCTCGTTTTGTTCATGAGGTCTTACCTGCCAATACCCGATCCAGCCCATAGAAGCGGTCTAGCAGGATCATCAACACCAGGGTCAGCACGATCAGCACCGTCGACACTGATGCCAGCAGTGGGTCGATGGTGTTGGCGATGTAGTTGTACATCTTCACCGGCAGGGTTTCGGTGCTAGCAGAAGCTACGAAAATTGACATCGTCAGCTCGTCAAAGCTGTTGATAAATGCAATCAGCCAACCGCCCGCCACACCTGGGATAATCAGCGGCAGCTCAATGCGCCAGAATACCGTCCAGGCCGAAGCACCCAGCGACTGAGCCGCTTGCGAAGTGCTGCGATCAAAGCCCGTAGCCGCAGCCACTACCAAGCGCAGCACATAAGGCAGCACCACGACCGTGTGGGCAGCAGTAAGCCCCCAGAAGGTGCTGGAGCCGCCGATCGCCGTCAGAAAGCGCAATAGGGCGATACCCAGCACGACATGGGGCACCATCAGCGGTGACATCAGCGCGCCAAGCACCACTTCACGCCCTGGGAAGCGATGCCAAGCGATAGCCATACCGGCTGGTACTGCTAGTAAAGTGGCTAAAGTAGCGGCTATCGCTCCCAGCCCTAGGCTGCGATAAAACGGCGTGATGAAACTGTCATCGCTGAGCATGGCCGTGTACCAGCGCCACGACGCTCCGTCAAAGGGCATGGCGATGTAACCCTTGTCGGTGAACGACACCAGCACCACTACCACCAGGGGAGCGAGCATGAAGGTGATGAACAGGCCATGGAACACCAGTAGCCATCGAGAGGTTCTGTTCATTGGAATACCTGCTTGTAACGACGCTCGACCAGACGGTTGATACCCATCGACACACCCATTACCAGCACCAACAGCACCACTGCCAGAGTGGCACCCAGCGGCCAGTTGAGGTTGCCAAGGAACTCGTCATATATAGTGGTGGGTACGACCTTGAGTCGACGGCCACCGATGATGGCGGGCGTAGCGAAGGCACTGGTGGCCAATGCGAAAACGATCAACCCTCCGGATAGAACACCCGGAATCACTTGGGGAAAGACGATACGACGCATAATAGTAAGCAGACCCGCTCCAAGCGACTCGGCTGCCTGTTCGGTGGCCGGATCAAGCTTCTGTATCGAAGCCCATACTGCCAGTACCATGAACGGCACCAGTACATGCACCATGGCGACTACTACCCCGCCAAAGGTAAACATCATCTTGATTGGCGAATCGATGAGGCCCAGTTCCATCAGGGTCTTGTTGATCACACCTTCGTTGCCGAGCAGGATCGCCCAACCCAATGTGCGCACCACTACCGAAACCAGCAACGGACCCAACACGATCACAATAGAGATCGCCCGCCAGCGCGGTGACAACCGGCTCAACACGTAGGCCTCCGGCACCCCGATAACAATGCATAAGGCTGTTACCAGTATTGCCATACCGAAAGTACGGGCGAAGATGGAGTAGTAGTAGCTGTCGCTGAGCACGTCGGTGTAGTTGCCCAGAGTTATCTGGGCACTCACCGCGCCGCCGGGTAGGTAGCTATAGAAGCTCAATGACAGCATGATCATCAGAGGCAAGGCCACGAAGGCCAGCGCCATCAGCATGCCAGGACTTGCCAGCCAATAAGGCAAGGCGCTGCGGGAGCAGCTCATACCTTGCCTCCTGCCCGCGGTGCCAGCCGGGCATGTTCGGCCTGCCAGCTCAGGCCGACATCGTCGCCCTCAGCCACTTGCGGGAGACCGTTGTTAGGCAGAGTAACCTGCATCATGCCCAGCGTCGTTTGCACTTGGTACAACCAGTGGTTGCCAAGGAACACCCTTGCGCTAACTTTACCCCGCAGCAGAGCGCTCTGATCGGTAAATTTAATTTTCTCCGGACGCACGATATAGGACAGCTCACCAACACCTTGGTCGTTTGAGGGCAGCTTATGACCCCGTGTTTCAAACATCGCGCCAGCCTGTGTGCGCGTGCCGTCGAATACGTTGGCTTTGCCCAGGAAGGTCGAAGAAAAGCGGCCGCTGGGGCGTTCGTACATGTCCAGCGGGCGGTCAACCTGTTCGATCTCACCTTTGTTCATCAGCACTACGCGGTCAGACAGGGTCATTGCCTCTGCCTGATCGTGTGTAACCATGATCGTGGTCACTCCAACCCTGTGTTGCAGGGCACGTAGCTCGATCTGCATCTCTTCGCGCAGCTTTGCATCCAGTGCGCCCATCGGCTCATCGAGTAGCAGCACAGGTGGTTGGATGGCCAAAGCGCGAGCTAAGGCGACGCGCTGACGTTGGCCACCAGACAGCTCGCGCGGGTAACGCTCGGCCAGGGCCTCAAGGTGTACCAGATTCAAGGTGGCTTTAACCCGCTGGCGACGCTCGGCGGCAGGTAGGCCCTGCATCTCAAGGCCGAAAGAGACATTGTCTGCCACAGTCATATGCGGGAATAGCGCGTAGCTCTGGAAAACGATGCCCAGCCCGCGTTGGCTGGGTTTGACCTGGGTGATATCTCGCCCGTCAAGGATGATCCGCCCACGGGTTGGCTGCGCGAACCCCGCCACCATCTGCAAGGTGGTGGTTTTGCCGCAGCCGGAAGGGCCGAGCAAGCTGACGAATTCTCCCTTTTCAATGTGCAGGGTGGTATCTACGACTGCGGCAAAATCACCGTAGTGCTTGGAAATGCCTTCTAACTTTAAGAAGCTCATGAGTCTTGCCTCACTACAGCGGTAGTTCTAGTTATTTTGGAGTACATCTCACTGCTCAACCGCGCGAGTCCAGCGGGTGGTCCACTCGCTGCGCTTAGCGTTGATCACGTTGTAGTCTGGAGCGATGAGTGCGTTGACTTTTTCAGGGCCATACACCACACGAGCGGCTACCTCAGGGGAAAGCTTCGAATTTTGGTTGACAGGCCCCCAGCTGTTGTCTTCGGCGAGGATTTTTTGCGATTCCGCCGAGGTCACATGGCGCAAGAATTGTTGCGCGAGGTCTGGCTCTGGCGCCCCTGCGACCGGGCACCCAGCGGTGAGCATCGCAACAGCGCCTTCCTTTGGATATACGAACTCCACCGGTGCGCCTTGGGCGATCACCGTTTGCACACGGCCGTTGCCCCACACCGCCAGCGCCGCTTCGCCGGTTTGCAGCATCTGAGCCATCTTGCCGGGAGATGGCTCCCACGCGAGTACGTTGGGCCCGACCTTTTTGGTCATTACCGAGAAACCGGGCTCGATGTTGGTTTCGCCGCCGCCATTAAGCTTGGCCATCATCAGCAGGGTCAGAAGCCCGTAGCCGTTAGTGACAGGAGGGATAACCACTTTCTGTTCGTATTTAGGATTTTCTAGATCGTGCCAGGAGGTAGGAGCGGCCCAGCCATTTTTTGCGAACACGGCTTTGTTATATGCCAAGCCCACAGCGATGTAGCCGACACCTAGCGACTTGCCACCTGGCATTCGTGCCCCCGGGTACAAGTTCTCCAGCTCGGGATTGGCTTCGATGTCAACACATAGGCCCTGGTTTACGGCTTGGTACATGGGGCCGTCATCAATCATTGCCACGGATAGTTCCTGCTGGCCTTTCTGCGCTTGAAGTTTGGCCAGAATGTCCGTCGAGTTGCCGGGCACATACACCACTTTCGCGCCTGTTTTCGCTTCGAACGGAGGAATGATCTTTTCCTTGAAAATGTTTTCCGTCGAGCCGCCAGACCCCCCGACATAGAGCGTCGTTGCGGCATGGGCATTGACTGAAACGGTGAAAACCAAAGAGCTCATCAAGGCAATATTCTTATTCATATAGGTTTCCTACATCGTTGGCACGGTCGAATATCTGGACGGCCAGGAACGCGCGGCGCCAGGCTTGTGGACATCTTAGGCACTGATTAGAGGTGCTGAAAATGCAAATTATGATGCGTGCTTATGCATGAATGTTATGTATGATGATCTAGACGCTCTAGCGCCCCCCCGGGTTTGTCTGAAACCGATGAAGGGGGCAGCATTGGTCTCCGGACAGGCGATGCCCTTTTGAACAGCCCAACATGAGTCATCTACATGAAGCCCGCTGTAAACCTACGCCAGATAGAAGCTTTCTATTCCGTGATGCGCTCCGGCACCGTGGTTGGAGCGGCACAGATGATGAGTGTGACGCAGCCTGCCATCAGTCGCTCAATCGCCTTGCTGGAACTCAGAATTGGCTACAAGCTATTTGAACGGCGTGGACGTAGATTGCTACCGACGCCTGAAGGTGAAGCATTTTTTCGCGAAATCGAACCTATCTACGGTAGCCTTGATCGCATTGCTCAGACAGCGCAAGACATCGGTCAGCTTCGCGCGGGAGAGTTGCGCATAGCCACATTGCCGTCATTGTCATTAGGCGTAGTGCCGCGCGCTGTTGCGGAATTCTTGAAAGACCGTCCAAAGGTCAAGGTTTTCATTCAAGTCTTACCTAGCCGCCAAATTGCCGATCAAATCGCCACTCGCCAGTTCGATATAGCACTGGTTGAACTTCCTCTATCCAAAGCCTCTATCTCCATCGAGCCTTTAGACCCGGTTCCGATCTGTGCTGTAATTCCGAGAGACCATGCACTGGCTGAGAGAAATCGCATCTCATTAGCTGATCTGGATGGAGAGCGGATGATTCTTCTTTCTCAGCACAGTTATATTCGATATCAAATCGAGGAAGCTTTTACGAAACTGCACATCTCGCCCAACGTGGTGCTAGAAACACCTAATTCGTTGGTAGCCTGCGCACTTGTAGCAGCCGGAGCAGGGATTAGTCTCATCTCCAAGGTTACGGCGCTGCCGTTCCAGTCGAGTGAAGTAGTGGTAATCCCAATACGAGAGCAACTTGCGTCTCGATGTGCGGTGATATTTCCTTATCCGGGGGATCGAATGAAGCTGGCTGAAGCATTTGCCGCTCAGTTGCGAGCCACGATGCAGAGTTTCTGAACTTTATAATCGTGAAAATGACATATTAGCCATCCCACATACACCAGCCTGGCAGCTAGCGTATTCCTACAATGGCATCCTAACTAGGCTGTGGCATGCCAACGGAGTATGGCCGTTTAGTGGAATGGGATTTTTTGATACGCCCCCACGTCGCCCCTCGCCAAGATTGGGCCATTGCACTATCTCGGCGGCGAGGGGGGCTTATGCTGGATGGCAACCTATGCCTTACCCGATCAGGGCGTACTACGGTTGCGCCTTTACCCTGAACGAAATCTCGGTGACATTAGTGCTCTACAGACCGATTCCAGCGGGTTGTCCACTCTGCCCGCTTTGTATTAACCAATTCAGCATCAGTGGAAAGAAGAGCATCGACCTGATCAGCTCCATAAATCACGCGCTTAGCAACGTCTTCCGGGAGTTTTACATCTTTATTCACGGGGCCCCATCCCTCACCGGAGGCCAGCGCCAACTGGGACTCAGCGGATAGGATGTGTCGCAGGAACTGCTGACCCAGCTTGGGTGACGGACCACCCTCGACTACACAACCCGAGTTGATAATCGCAAAGGCACCTTCCTTGGGATAAACGAATTCGACTGGCGCGCCTTGGTTTTTAACTGCTTGGACCCGGCTATTCCCCCACACGACCATTGCAGCCTCACCGGTTTGTAACATCTCGGCCATTTTCCCAGGAGATGGCTCCCAAGAAACGACGTTGGGGGAAACCTTATTAACCATTACGTCGAAGCCAGGCTCAATTTTATTTTCACTCCCCCCATTAAGCTTTGCCATCATCAGGAGTGTCGCCAAACCATAGCCATTAGTTATGGGAGGGATCGCAATACTTTGTTTGTACTTGCCATCTACCAGATCCATCCACGATGTTGGTGCGCTCCAGCCATTTTTAGCAAACACTTCCGTGTTATAGCCTAGTCCTGTAGCCAGAAAACCTATCCCTACAAATGATCCATCTTTCGTCAACGCCTTAGAGTAAAGCTTATGATAGATTTCGCTGTCATCAAGCTTTGAGCAAAGCCCTTGACTGGCTGCCTGGTACATTGGCAAGTGGTCAAACATCACAAAGGACATCTGCTGATTTCCTTTCTGCGCTTGAATTTTGGCGAGAGTATCAGTGGAGTTTCCAGGGACGTAAACTACTTTGGCGCCAGTTTTCGCTTCAAAGGAAGGGATGATTTTCTCTTTAAATATTTGCTCAATCGAGCCACCCCCGCCACCTACATATAGGGTTTCAGCTTGAGCGGCATTGACGCCAAGGCATAGAGCCGCAGAGGCCGACAAGGTGATCACAGAAATGTATTTACGCATCATGCTCGGATCCCTCAAAAAATTGGACTGTATAGCCAGGTATGCTTAAAACGATGAAAGAGCACTTAGTGCTCTGTGCGTCGGCAGTGAAGAAAACCTAGGCCATGCTGTTGTTTTTATACCTGCTCAAAATTTTTCATAACGCAAAAAACGCGGGGCCTTATTCAGGCACCCGCGCGATGCTTAGAGGCTAAAACCGTAGTCCTCGCTTGCGCATTCAGCAGAGACAAGGCCATCAAGGACGTCCTGCCGCAGCTTATTGGCCTCACGCTTGGACGGCTCACCATAACCGCCCCCGCCTGGGGTTTCGATCCTGATGCTCTCGCCAGCCTGGAGCGTGATGTTCGAGGTTTTTGAAAACATCACCTCTTCATTCTGGCCGCCAGGATTTCGAAGCAGTCGCGCTCGGCGACCGTCATGGCCACCATCTACGCCCGTTGGAACACCCACGGTATGGCTGTCTGAGCGAGCCGAGAAGACGATGCCAGATTCCAGCACCTTGATCTGCCGAGCGACCCCCATCCCGCCGCGTGTACGGCCTGCACCACCTGAGTTAGGGATAAGTGCATATTCCTCAACGCGCAATGGATACTCGTTCTCCATTGCCTCGACAGGAAGGTTGGAAGAGTTGGTCATGTGCACGTGGACCGCGTCCATCCCATCAAGGTCAAAGCGTGCACCGCTGCCGCCTGCAATGGTTTCGAGGTAGATGAACTCACCAGCGCGTTGATGCAATGGACCAGAAAACACAATGGCCGGGCACAAATCGTTGCCGGATGCCATAACCTTTTCTTTAGGCAACAGCCCACGAAATGCACCGAAGATTGCACCCGCAACTTTTTGCGCGGTAATGGATCGGGCGCCGACAGCAGCAGGCATCTCAGGATTGGTGATGGTCCCTTTCGGGGCACTCACGCGAATCGCTGCGAACAGACCGGCATTGGGCGGGAGTTCAGGATCCAGCAGCGCCTTAACGGCGTAGTAAACAGTCGCGTTCAGCGCGTTGATAGGGAGGTTCATTGCACCACGAGCCTGGGGACCCGAACCGGTGAAATCGAACGAGAGGATGCCGTCAGCCACGGTGAGAGTCACAGTGATTGGAACCGGGTCGCCGCCACCCATGCCATCGTCATCGAGCATGTTGGTGAATTGGTAACTGCCCTCTTTGAGTTCGGCGATTCGGTTAGCCAATCGAGTACGGGTGTAGGTCAGAACGTCCTCAACCGACTGTAGGACTTTCGGCAAGCCCATGTGGCGGATGAGTTCCCTGACGGCTTCGGACCCGCGCTCGTTGGTTGCAATCTGCACTCGAAGGTCAAGACCACGCTCTTCGGGATCGCGGCAGTTTGAGCAGATCAACCGGAGCAGATCGTCCTCAATGACCCCATTGCGGGCGATGCGGCTTACGGGGATACGAATCCCTTCCTGGAAAATGCTCGTGAGTCCACCGGCAATCGAGCCTGGAACCGCGCCGCCAACGTCCGAGTGGTGGGCGATGTTCGCTGCGAAGAAGCGCAGGGTGCCCTCCCAGAACACTGGAGTGACGATATTGATGTCAGGCAAGTGACTGCCATTAGCCAGATACGGATCGTTGCAGATGAAGGTATCGCCGTCTTTGATCGTATCCACTGGATACTGCGCAAGGACTGCTTCAACGGCACCATTGAGCGACCCCAGATGAAGAGGGATCTGCGTGCCTTGAGAGACCAGTCGCCCGGCGCGGTCAAAAAGCGCTACCGAACAGTCTTTACGCTCTTTGATATTGGTTGAGAACGAAGAGCGTACAAGCGTGTTGTTCATGTCCTCGGTGATGGAGAGCAGCCGGTTGACGAACACTTCCATCTCGATGGGATCAGCAATGGTTGCGGTGCTGGTGAACTGTTGGATACTCATGCTTGTGCTCCCAGGTGCAGAGTGACGATCAGGTTACCGTGCGGGTCAACAAGGGCCTCGTGATTTGGGCCGAGCACAGTCGTGGAACTCATCTCTTCGATGATCGCGGGGCCTTCAACGACGATGCCAACTGACAGCAAATCGCGGTCGAAGATTGGGGTTTCGCACCAACCGTAGGCCTTGCCAGCGTAGACCTGACGCTGCCCGACCTTCGCGTCGGCGAGCGTGGTGTCTGCGCGTGCAGCAGCAAGCGGCGCCTTCAGCACACGTCCTACCGCCTGAACACGGCAGTTGATGATCTGAATGGCACGACCTTCAACCTGGTAGCCGTACTCACGCTCATGGGCAACATGGAACGCCGCCTCGAACGAACCCAGATCATCTGGCCCTACCGTATCCATCGGCACCAGAACCTCAAAGTTCTGGCCGTTATAGCGCGCGTCGATGGCACATACCAATTGCCGCATTTCAGTGTTTACGTGCTCTTGATCCAGCCACTTCGTAGCATTGCCCTTCAACTGGTTGAAGAGCTCCACAATGCCTTTCCAGTTCTGTGCGCTGGCTGTGGTGATAGCGCTGCGGACGAAGTCGAAGGAAATGTCAGTCAGGAGGATTCCGCGAGCACACATGGTCCCTGGCTCTCGCGGTACGACCACGGTTGAAATGCCACACTCTTCCGCAACGTCCATGGCATGCAGACCACCCGCCCCGCCGTAGGCGTAGAGCGCGAACTCAGCAAGGTTATGACCCTTCTCAGTCGATACCGCTCGGATGGCACGGCTCATGTTCGCGTTCGCAATGCGCAGGATGCCCTCTGCTGCATCTTCCAAGCTCAGGCCGAGGGGTTTGGCGACCTTGTCCTCGATGACCTTACGTGCGGCCGCAGCATCCACCCGCATACGGCCTTTCAAAAGCACTTCCGGGTTGAGGCGCTGCAACACGATTTCAGCGTCAGTAATCGTCGGTTCAGTGCCGCCGCGAGCGTACCCAACAGGGCCAGGGACAGCACCAGCGCTATGCGGGCCAACCTTCAGTGAACCGGCATCATCCAGCCAGGCGATACTGCCGCCACCGGCGCCAATAACGTGAATGTCGACCATTGGGGTTTTCACTGGATACCCCGCAACCTGACGGCTGGAGGTGAACAACGGCTTGCCACCACTGATGAGCGAAACGTCGGTGCTCGTACCCCCCACGTCAAAGGTCACGAGATTGGGTTGGCCGATGTGGCGCCCAACAGCTGCTGCCCCCACCACGCCTGCCGCAGGCCCAGACAAGCACGTTCTTACCGGAAACTCCCGGACCGCATCCGGCGACATCAGACCACCGTTGGAATGTACCGTCAGCGGCTGGCCAACCACGCCCATGGCGCTGGCACGCTCCAGGAACCGATCAAGGTATCGAGCCATGCGCGGCCCAACGCTTGCGTTGAGGGCGGTAGTAGAAAGGCGCTCGTACTCGCGAAATTCCGGCAGCACTTCGCTGGAGATGCTGATGTATGTGGAAGGCAAAATTTCCTGAACAATCGCCTTGGCACGCTGCTCATGAACAGGATTGCGATAGGAGTGGAGGAAGCAGATGGCGACAGCTTCCAAACTTTCTTTAGCGAACATCGTGGCCGCTTGGCGAACAGCTTCTTCGTCAAGGCTTTCGACAACCATCCCTTGCGCATCCAGTCGCTCGCCGACTTCAACACGGTGCATGCGCTTAACCAGGCTTGGAGGCTTACCTACGTTGTAGTCGCAGAGGCTAGGTCGAATTTGCCGCCCGATCTCCATGACATCGCGAAAGCCGCGCGTGGTAATCAGGCCGAGTGATGCGCCTTTTCGTTCGATAATGAGGTTGGTCGCAACCGTAGTGCCATGGCCAATATGAGAGACCTGATCAGCACTGACTTTGTGGTTTCGCAGAAGATCGGAGATGCCGTTCTCAATTGCCTCGGACGGATCATGAGGGGTGGACGGCACCTTATGGTATTCAACTTTACCGTTATCTTCGTTAATCATGGTGAAATCGGTGAAGGTTCCACCTACATCTATGCCTATACGATACATGACCAGCTCCGTGGGTTGGATGGGATTGATCGTACGAGCTGTGGCTAGGTCACTCCATATACCAATGTTTATATAAATATAAACACTGCAAATACTTATTTGGCTCGAAAAGTGTGTAGATACAGGCGATGATGAGCCAGCGTAGGCAACGGATCGAACCCCGCGATGGGTGGCTAACCATATGAACGTGACGAGATGAAAAACGCTGACCTGAATCTACTTGTCCACTTCGACGCGCTGATGGCGACTCGTAGCGTGTCCCGAGCAGCGGAACAAATGGGTATTAGTCAGCCGGCGATGAGTGCGGCACTAAGTCGGTTGCGACGGATATTCAATGACCCCTTGTTCATCCGAGAAGCAGGGGCATGGGGACCTACTGCGAAAGCTCGTGAGCTGAATCTGGCGTTTCGCCCGTTGCTGGATCGGTGGCGTCTTGAATCCCAACCCAAAAGCGAGTTTGACCCCTCTACTACGCGAAGGGTAATTTCGATCTATGCGTCGGATTACTTGCAGTACGCGGTAATGCCGAAAATTGTCTCCGCCCTGAGCGAGCATGCCCCAGGGCTAGTGGTTAGGGTTGTCCCAGCCAAACTTTTTCATGGATTGAACATGGTTGAGACCAATCATGTTGAGCTGGTTTTAGGGCATTTCCCTCAACCAGCACCTTCCTTGCGGGCGAGATTTTTGTTTGAAGAGCGTTCAGTGTGCATTGTTCGCACGGGGCATCCCTGCCTGAAACAGCGCTGGGGGCTGGACACCTTCCTTGCGTATCCTCACGCTGATCTGGCTGCACACACCAGAAATTTCGGCCAGCAAATCGACGATACGCTGGCCGCCATGGATCGTACCCGCCAGATCGGTGCCACGCTGGCGAGCTACTTGGCTTGTCCATTCGTAGTCGGATCTTCAAATCTCATAGCTACCTTGCCATTCAGCGTCGCGGATGGTTTCAAAAAAATAAGTGGTACGACCCTATTAGAAGTACCACTCGCGCTTCCCCTGTTCAATGTCTCGGTGTACTGGCATGAGCGCTACCAGAAAGATCAGGCACATGCATGGGTTCGACAGCTGATCGGAGAAATACTCTCTCGCTAGCGTGGAAGTGCTTTCTTCACCAACTAAAAGGCCCAACATATGGTTGGGCCAGTTACTAATACTCTTTCTAAAATCCCTAAGCGCTATCCGATAGCCATTAGAGAATCTTGATGGGATAGCTGAAAATAAGCCGGTCTTGCTCCTGGTTTCGCGCATAGTTGCTATGATACACAGCATGGCGCCATTGCATTGATAGCTCTTTTAACGGCCCGCTTTGGATGGTATAGCCCAAATCCATGTCTGTCTCCCACTCTTTGCCTTCGTCCGCGAAGTTATGAACTTCGGCGTTATCGGCCCTGATGTGTTTAACCGAACCCACCAATCCAGGAACACCCAGCGGGGCAAAGTCCTGGTCAAAACGAAGCATCCAAGCGCGCTCGCTCTGCTTGGTGAAGTTCGCGATCAGCGACTCTGAAAAAAGATAAGTCGACGTGCCATCTAGATAAGTAAACGCAGTCGACCCCAGCATTTTTTGATATCCAACACGGAATGTAGAACCATTCTGCTGGTATCCAATTTGACCACTGAAAGCCTTATTGTCTACGTCGCCAGCATGGGCAGCGCCATCGGTAGTAGAGCGAAATGTACGAATATCACCCAAAATGGCGCCAGGCCCTACGGGAACGTTGATGATCGCACCTAGAAAATGCTGTTTGTAGACATCCTCAAGCTGCCCACCGCTGTACGCGAGACTCAACTGCTTCGAAGGCTTGTAAGTCAGCGTGGCGAGGTTCATTTTCCCTTCATCCGTTACCGCGTACTGGCCATTTTGACCTGCAATTCGAAGCGGCTGATAGTCAGTAGAATCGCGCTCACGCACTCTCTGAAATTGCCCGCCGCCCAACTGTATTTCATCAGAAAATTTATGACTGAGCCAACCACCCTCGAAGGTCTGTAGGAACAGCCTACTGGTGTTTGGTTGGACAAGCGGGCCCGATTCGTCAATCGCACCCAGCCTGAGAAGGGTATTATCAAAAATACGGACCTTGGCGGTTAGATTGAGCTTAGAGTACTCATCAGCGGGATCTTTCGTGTTTGGCTTCGTTGGATCATCTGCGTCATGTTGTGGCAAGAGCCCACTACCCGTGCGACCTGGTCCTGAGTCCAGTTTCAATCCAAGCATAGCTACAGCATCCAGTCCAAAACCTATGTTGCCTGACGTGAATCCTGAGCTGAAGTTAGCCGTAAATCCTTGAGCCCACTCTGCCTTTTGGTTTTGGCCAGTGCCATCGCGAAAGTCGTTTCGATAGTAATAGTTCTGAGTTTTAAACGTCAACTTGCTGTCTTCTAAGAAGTCAGCCTTTGCCTGAGGGGACAAGCAAAAAATCAGGTTGGACGCACATGCAGAAATCGCCGTCACAAGACGTATATTCTTCACAGAGTTACCTCGCAATTATATTTATCTATTTTGGGGGCAGTATGTGAGCGTGGACATAATCCTAAATTGATTATGTCTAGTCGAAGCGGAGCGCCTTATTTGGTATGGCGTCGCATTAAAAGGCATTAGTATTTATTTTTTTAAGATTTGTAATAGCCCATTTGATATTGTTATTCGCAGTGCATTGACCATACGGGTTAAGCCCCGAGAGAGCTATAACCTGTAATTTATAGGGGTATAAGCGATATGAATGAACAGCCTGAATCAGTAGGGCATCACGCGATGGCTAATCTTTACTGCCCGCGCAGCGCTCCTTGCGCAACGCCTAACCTTTCCCGTCGCCCCCCCACCGCGTTAGCCACCAAGCAAAGGGGATGCGGAAGGGGTAGGTGGCATTGGCACGAAGCTCGGAATTGGTACTTTAGAACGGGGAGTTGAGAAGCAAGGGTAGCCCCTAGGTGGCTACGCCCATGGCTCTAGTGATCCGTGGTTGTTTTCGAGTGTGCCATTCATCTCGCTGGCAGTTCACGCCAAAGGCGCGCTTCCAGAATAGGATGTCTGGCAGCAGTTAGCCGGTGAGGGACAGTTCAGGGAACAGCAAAAAATCGACATTCTGCCTGGTCAGGTCGAACGCAAACGGCTGGTCAGCTGCAATGCAAATCCGTGGTCAATGGGAATGCAAACGGGTGGTCAAATGGCGTGCAATTCCTCAGTTCAATTTGATGCTGCAACCTTACAGACCAATTTCTTTGCCATATTCCGGGTACGCTTGTATTGGGCCAAGCGACGGCCATTTTGGTAAACCTCTACCTGACCGCTGCCGCTGGCATACATGACCAGCCCACCACTGAGGTATTCAACATCTAGCCTCGGTGTTGTTGACGTACCTCTGACCAACACTCGCACGGTGGCGCCGCTCTCGATCCAAAACTCGCTGGATCGCGGCTCGATAACTAGCAGAATGCGGGACGGTGAACCGTTGATGAACTGTAGTTCCTGACAGTCATACATGAGTTGACTCTGATAGAGAACGCTCGAGAAAAGTACACATACGCGATTAACTCAGGCCTTCACGGCTGCGACGACGATAAGCTCCAGACGAATGTCTGCCTCATCAAATGTCACTTGAGATGTCGCTCGAGCTGGGGTTTCACCGGGCGTGAACCACTGACTCCAGACCTCGTTCATGCGATCAAAATCCGCCACCATGTCTTTCATCCATATCTGGGCGCTCAGTATCCTGGAACGGTTGCTCCCTATGCCCTCGAGCAACTCATCCAGGCGAGCCAACACTTGCCGGGTTTGCCCTGCGATATCCTCACTCCAATCGGTGGCGACGATGCCACTGAACCAAGCCACCCCGTTATGAACTACGGCACGACTCAGTTTCGGATTACTTTCAATACGGGTGATGGTGTACATCATTACCTCACTGATACTTGATGCCGTGCTGGCCAATCAAAAGTGAGCACCAGCCAGCCAGCGGGCTGTCTGACTGCTAGTTGGAAGCGCTCTCGTTGAACCGACGGACAAACTGATCAAACCTGTCGCTGACGCCGCCCGCAAACAGTTTTTGTGGTGCACCCTGAGCTTCTATCCGGCCTTCCTCAAGGAACAGAATTCGGCTGGATACATCACGAGCGAAGGCCATTTCGTGGGTCACAATCAGCATCGTTCGGCCTTCGGCAGCGAGATCGCGCATGACCTTGAGTACTTCGCCGACCAGTTCGGGATCGAGGGCGGACGTCGGTTCGTCGAACAACAGCACGCGAGGCTTCATCACCAGAGCGCGAGCGATGGCTGCGCGCTGTTGTTGACCGCCCGACAGCTGCGCCGGATAGGCGTTGACGCGATGAGTCAGTCCTACGCGCTCGAGCACAGACAGTGCCTCTTCGCGGACTTGCACGCGATTACGCCCTTGAACGTGTACAGGTGCTTCCATCAGGTTTTCCAGAACTGTCATGTGGCTCCAAAGGCAGAAGTTCTGGAAGACCATGGCCACTTCGGTTCGCAAGCGATCCACCTGTTTGCGGTCGGCAATGCGAGGCTCGGACGCTCCCAACTTCAGCTTGACTTGCTCGCCAAAGATATCCAGCGAGCCGGCTGACGGAAGTTCCAACAGGTTGAGGCAACGGAGGAACGTGGACTTTCCTGACCCCGAGGCACCGAGGATCGAGACGACCTCGCCCTCACGTGCAGTGAAATCGATGCCTTTCAATACCTCGATTTCACCGTAGCTTTTACGTAGACCCAGCGTCGCAATTGCAGTTGCACGCGTGTTCAACTCATGGACGACAACAGACATGACATACTCCTTGGCAGTGCATTGGCAGGATTAGTTACGGCGATGAGCGAGATGCCGCTGCAGCCGTCGCTCGATGAGTGAAAACGCCAGACTGATGAGGAACGTCAAAGTCAGATAAAGCGCCCCGGTGACCGCAAAAACTTCCATGACCCGGTACGTGGAAGAAATCAGTTTGTAGGCGATCCCTGTCACCTCGGTCAGCGTGATGATGCTCGCCAGCGACGTGGCCTTCAGCATGAGGATGACTTCACTGCCATACACTGGCAGGCCCTGACGAATCGCGATGGGCCACGTCACCCTCCGGCGCAGCAACAAGCCGGACATCCCGCAAGCTCGGCCAGCTTCGATTTCACTGGCCGGTACGGCCTGGATCGCACCTCTGATGATTTCCGCCGTGTACGCCGAAGTATTCAAGGCGAGTGCAAGGATCGCGCACCAATAGGGCTCGCGCAGATATGGCCAGAGAAACGATTCTCGCAATCCCGGAATCTGCCCCAGCCCGTAGTAGATTAGGAATACCTGCACGAGAAGCGGTGTTCCGCGAAAAATCTCGACGTGCGCGTTGGCTATCCAGCGAAGCAACCGATAACGGCTGCTGGCAGCGGACGCAATCACGACAGCGAGAATAAAACCCGCAACAAGTGCCGTCAGCGCAAGTTGGAGAGTGAGCGGTATGCCTCCCAGCAATTGCAGGAAGACATCAGTCAAAAAATCCCAATCCATCATCAACGACTCCACGGTCCGGCAAGGCGCTTTTCCGTGCGGCTCAACAGAGATCCAGTTAAACGACCGATAATGAAAAACACCGCCGCTGCCACGCCGTAGAACAACAACGGCTCTCGTGTCGATCCGGCTGCCGTGATGGATTGACGAAGGAGTTCGGTCAGACCAATGACAGACAGCAATGCGGTTTCCTTCAATACCGATTGCCAGATGTTGCCCAAGGCGGGCAAGGCGAAACGCAACGTCTGCGGCGCAATGATGCGCCGGAGCAGAAGAAAATCGGACATACCGCATGACAGCCCGGCTTCGATCTGTCCGCGATCCAGCCGCAGAAAACCCGCGCGGTAGGCTTCGGTCTGATACGCCCCGGAAACAATACCAATCGCCAGTACACCGATGAAAAATGCTGGGAGCGAGAAGAACCCTGGGAATCCACTCAGGTTCATGATTTTGGTGAATGCGACGCTTCCACCAAAGTAAAACAGATAGATGATTAGAATCTCGGGGATACCACGGAACACCGTGGTATAGAACATGCCTGCGGCTCGCAGCATGGATTGACGAGACAACTTCAGTGCAGCGCCGCCCACTCCGAGAACGCTTCCAAGTAGAAAGCCACTGATTGCAGCGGCGACGGTAATACCGGCGGCATGTATCAAGGGCATGCCCCATCCCTGAGGGCCAAAGCCGACGAGTTCGTAGATACCCAGCGTCATTGTTTTTAACCTTATAGTTGGGCTGAATGGATACGGGAAAATCTTGTTGTATTGAATGGCTCGATTAATGGGTGAATTGAATCGTTCACCATGGAATGGGCTACTGCTTCCCCAACTGCCGGCGCGAGTTGGAAGCCGTGACCGCAGAAGCCGAACACATGCCACAGACCTTTATGTTTTGCGCTGGGCCCGATGTAAGGCACGCCATCCGGCGTCGCCCCTTCGAGACCAGTCCAGGTACGCAGTACCGGCACGCCGGCCAGGATGGGAAACGCCTCCAGCGTCGCAGCAGCACTGGACGCCATCCGATCCATGATGGTGAACGAGGTCCCCTCATCCAGACACGGCTTGCCGGAGATGCCACCGCCGATCACCAGTGAACCCACAGCGCTCTGCTTGAACGACAACGGCCTGTCGATACCGATCACAACTGGCTCGATAAACGGCTTGACTCTGCTGGTTACCATCATGCTCAACGCCAGCACCTTGATCGGCAGTTCATCACCCAACTGCGCCGCGACTTGGGAACCCCAGGCTCCCGCGCAGTTGACAACCCAATTGGCTTCGATCGCACCGACATCAGTGTCAGCTAACCAGCGCCCATTGGCGTTTTGATCCAGGCCGTTGAGTGCACATCGTTCATGGATGAATGCACCTGCCGCCTCGGCCGCCTGCCGGAACGCCAACGCTGCGTTAGCCGGATTGGCATGTCCGTCGCCTCGGGAAATGAGTCCGCCCAGAACAGAATCAGCGAGACCAGGAAGCATCCGCCGCAACTCGTGGGGATCGATGAACTCTTCGCAGGTATAGCCACGGCGCAGCATCTCCTGATGACGAGCGCGCACCCACGCCATTTCGGCTTCATCCAAGGCAATGGCAATTTGCGACGACCCCAGACGAACCTCACAAGACTGCACAGCAGACGGGTCAACAAATCTGTCCAGGTTGCGCCACATCTCCATCGCACGCATCGACAACGGATACTCGCGCACATCGCGCATGAGCAATCGCAATCCACCTGCGTTCACACCGGAAGCGTGTCGTCCCGGCACACCTTTGTCGACGATGGTTACTTTCCAACCGGATCGAGCGAGGAACATGCCGATCGCACACCCCTGCAAGCCAGCACCGATGATCAGCACATCATCTGCATACTTACTCATGGGGCTGCTCCATGGCTTCGGCTGCCGGTTTATCTTCCAACGAAACGATCTGCGATAGCTCCGGATCCAGCCCACCCAGGTTCGCCAGTGCAATGAGCGGCAAGGGACGCAGCGGAGGCCGCGCACGGAACGGTGCCGGCGTGTTTGCGTCAGACGGTTCAGCTAGTAAGCGAGCCACTGTCACCGCACAACTGCGCCCCTGACACGGCCCCATCCCACAACGCAGGATGCCCCGGAGGTGGTTCATGTCGCTGGCGCCATTGCCGATGGCCGCTCGAATGTCTCCCGCCGTTAGCTCCTCGCAACGGCAAACGATCGTATTGTCCTCTAGTGCTTGTGCCGCAAGGCCGCGAGGAAAAGCCCTGTCGATAAAAGGTCGGCCCGCGAGAGTGCGGACGACGTCATCGCCCCCCACTATCTTCCCGCCCGATAAGGCAGTCTTGTGTAAGTCAGCCGCGATGCAAGCAGCGACGTACCGCCCGTGGGCAATCGCAGCATCCGCACCACCAATTCGTCTCGCATCGCCGGATACCCGAATCTTGCACGGGCCGCTGGTCAAACCCGGGCCTGGCGCCATTTCTGCACGGCCGTCTTCGGCTGTCCTGGGTTTCCAGCTCGAGTCATCGCTCTGCCAATCCATTGCCAGGCCGGCACAGTGCGCAATGTCGGTCGCCGGCACGATCCCGTCGTGCACCACAAGCAGATCACAACCGAGTTCGACTTTACGGCCTGCAATAGACAGACTCACGGACTCGACCTTGTCTCGTCCAAGAGCCCGCAAATCCGAAACGCCCGTCCGCATAGTGATACCGGCCAGTTTCAGCTTGGTGAGCCATCCCAGCCCTTTGGCAAGGGGAGCCAATGCAGCGATCTTCAGTGTTCCTAAGGCTGCGATCTTGTCATTGAGCGTGTCAGTCCGCCCAATCAGACTCGGACGAATCCCAAGACGACGCAACTGATCAGCCAGGAGCAGGATCAACGGGCCAGTACCTACAAGTACCACGCGCCCGTCAGGCTGCAGTCGGCCGGCCTTTAGAAGCGTTTGCACCGCGCCTGCGGTCATGACGCCAGGCAATGTCCACCCCGGGAAGGGAACCGGTCGTTCCATGGCGCCGTTCGCAACGACCACCTGACGTGCCCGCAGATAGCCAGCGGCATCACCTTGTAGCCAGCCCACCGTGGCATCAGCGCGCAAATCCCAGACGGTGGTCTCCGGCCGGTAGTCGATGCCGGGGGTAGAGCGAAACTGCTCGATCAATGCCTGCCCGGCGAGGTAGGTGGGCCCGAGCGCGTCCAGAAGCTTGTTTGTCGCTGGGCGTGCTTGGAGATTGGATTCGAGCGAGCGAAAAATCTGCCCGCCTGGCGTGGGCTGCATGTCGAGCACGATGACCTTGAATCCTGCGCGGGTGATCCCAATCGCCGCAGACATGCCAGCCGGCCCTGCGCCGACCACGATGACATCGGCATCAAACTTGATTTCGCTGTTGTTTCCCGGGAGGGATTGCAGTGTCGGCAAACCGGTCATTGGAGCTCTCCAATGACTGTCGCGGCACCCGTCTGGGCGCAGACTTTCATACCCTCGTTAACAATCTGAAGGCAGGCCTGCCTGTTGCCGATTCCGTTGATTTCCACCAGACATTCGAAACAATGGCCGATCATGCAATACGGCAATCGAGCAGCACCTGTAACAGGCGTCGTGCGAAAAGCAGGTGTATTTGCCCGCAAAAGACAGGCCGCGACTGTCTCGCCGGAACGAGCCGGAATGGGCCGGCCATTGAAATAAATAGTGATTGTTGCCTCGACGGCACCCACTGGGGTGAACATACCCGTACCTGCCAGAAATAAAGTTGCGGAGTTGGCTGCTGTGTTCAACGCCTGGAGAGCCTCTCCCGGTAGCCGGAAGAGGCCTTCGTCCATTGATCAATCTCGTGTCGAGATATCCACGCCGAACCACTTTTCCGTCAGCGCCTTGTTGGTGCCGTCGTTGTTCACCGAAGTGATCGCAGCATCAAATGCCTGGCGCAAAGTATCGTCACCCTGACGAAGCGCAATGTTGGTGGTGCCTTGCCCCAGCACGCCCCCTGCAAAGGTAGGCCCAGTGGACACCAGTACACCTTTGTTCGCTTCAATCACAGGCTTGAAGGTGGTGACGTTCGCCACGCCGACATCAAGTCGGCCGTTCGCCAGATCAAGTGCCAGCTGCTCAAAGGTAGGGTAATCACGAATCTCCATCCCTTTGAAGTACTCTCGAACGAAGTTCGATGCAGTCGATCCGGTCTGCACGCCGATAACCTTGCCTTTAAACTTCAACTTCAATTCGTCTATCGCAGACTGTGCATCCGATGGCGAATCAGTCAAATCAAATGCATGTCCGGCGTCAGCGAGACTCTTCAGATCATTGTTTGAAGTCGTGAGAAATCCATTGGGCGCTTTGGCATACGACTTGGAAAAAGCTATGACTTTTTTGCGCTCCGGGGTGACGCCCATGGAGGCAATGATCGCGTCGTACTTTCCGACAGTCAGACCTGGAATAATGCCGTTCCACTCCTGGCTGACGATGGTGCATTTGACCTTCATACGCTCACACAGCGCATGTGTCAGATCAATCTCGTAACCCGTCAGTGAACCATCGGCATTTGTGTAGTTCCACGGAGGATAAGCACCCTCAGTGGCTATCTTGATTTCGCCCGGCAAAGTCTGGGCGCTGGCAATACCTGCAAACAAAGGCATAAACGCCATGGCAAGCAACACACGTTTTTTTAACATTTCCATCTCCCGGCTTGTTCAGATTATTAAAGGGCAGATAGCAAAAGGCTTAAAAGCGGCTAGCGATCGTTGTGGGCTCACTATAACGACGGGCTGAGAAGTGGCACAGACACTATCTAGTTGACCTCAGCAAAAGCGCTACTTATGCTGAATTCATGAGCAGATCACTTATTCCATCGCTGAACTGGCTTCGTGTCTTTGAGGCTGCGGCCCGTCATCAGAGCTTCTCCAAAGCCGGCCAGGAACTTCACATGACGGGCGCGGCCGTCAGTCAACAGGTCCAGTCGCTAGAAGCCAGCCTCGGCCGTCCATTATTCGAGCGCTTGGCGAATCGCATTCAGTTGACGCCGGAGGGCAGCGACTTCCTTCCGGCTGTGCAGCTTTCCATTGGCGCTATAGAGAGCAAGGCCGCCGCACTTTTTTCGCCTCAACGGATACAGCGCGTGTCGCTACAGGCCAGCCATCTGATGTCCATGAGCTGGCTGCCTCAAGTGCTGGCGGACTTTGAGCGCGACAACCCTTCCATTCGAGTCGAGCTCTGGATGGAAGGCGCTCATCTGCGAAATACCGAACCTGATTTGGCAATACGTTTCGGCGAAGACCCGGATCTGGTACGCCATCCTGGCCGCCTCATGGGACTTTCCTACGTAATCATGTGCCGCAAGGTTGATCTGCCCAAGCTGACGTCAGTGGACGAACTGCTAAAACACCGTCTTCTGGAGATGATTCCGCATTCGATGGGCTGGATGGGGTTGCTGAGTCACAACTTCGGTCCCACCCAAGGTCGTAATCTGAAGTTGGAACCTGTCGACACCACGCCGCTGGCTTTCATGATGGTCAGCCAGGGATTGGGGCTCGCGATCGGGCCTGTTCCAGTGTGTTTACCGCTGGCAGCTGCACTGGGGTTGGTAGTCTGCCCCCTTATCCCGCAAACCCCAGGCCCTGGAAACTACTACCTTGAACATCCGGTAAATCGCCCGCAGAGCGCAGCTGTACTCAAGTTAGAGCAAGCACTTCATGTTGCAGCACAAAGGTCGATGAAAGCTTAGACAGCGCCCGTTCAGAGAGATAAACAATCTGCAGCGTTGTGGCCAAGCGAGTGCTCATCTGCTTGCACTAGCCCTAACTTCGGACAATCAGATTGGCGGGAACCATTTTCCGTATCTCTCTCCGAGCATGGTCAATAAATGGCTTGAGAATTAATGTTGAGGAATTGCGCTGCGAAATGACAATGGAATAATCATTGATGATGGCCGGTTCAAAGGGAATGAACTTGAGCATGGTTCCCGTGTAGCCACTGGCCGTCAATGGATCGATGATGGATACGCCCGAGCCTGCTTCAGCCATTTTAAGGATGACGGACGCAACCTGGGTCTCGGCATTCATACGTCGTTTGACGCCATACGACAGCATCACTGAGTCGATCCTCATTCGTTCCTCCATTAACGGCATCAATGAAATAAAACTCTCGCCTTCAAAATCTTCTGGGTGCAAGACGTCACGGTTCGCCAAGCGGTGATTGATCGGTACGACTCCCACCATTTTGGCCGATACCAATGTCTCGCTGTTGCCATGGCGAGTCGCGCGCATGGGAAACATAGCGAACCCTAAATCGCAGCGGTCGCGTTGAACCATATCGAGCACTGTCGACGAGCTATGCATGTGCATTGAAACCACTGCATCGGGGTGCTCGCGCGTAAAGCTCGCTATCGCCCGAGGCAGAAAGGACAGTGACATGCTGGGGGCTGCTGCAATTTCCAGATAGCCCATCTTCAAGGCCTTGATGTTTGAAGCAGCATTCGCGATGCGCTCGATGCTGATCAATGACTGCTCTACATCTTTGAACAGTAAGGCTGCTTCGGCCGTAGGCAGAAGCCGACCTTTGGTGCGCGTGAAGAGAGGAATCGCAATCCTCTCTTCAAGATCGGAGATAAGTCGTGTTACCACGGGCTGAGTGATCTCGAGCATTTCAGCGGCGCCAGTAACGGTCTTGCGCACCATGATGGCTCGAAATGCTTCGAGGTGGCGCAAAGTGATTCGATTCTCCACAGCCCTTCTCCAAATCAATAGCATTTCAGCATAGGATAATATTGTAACACTATTAATAATCGTTGATTTGAATTAAATAACTATTAAAAACAACAACTTATATATCAATGGCACTCCTATTGCTAAATAGCATTGCATTGGTGAGATTCTGGATTGCGCATCAATCCACTTTCACCATGCGATGCAACTCAACACCACAAAAATATAGGAGCATTTTCAGTGATCAAGTCTACGCTGGCACTCGCAGTTGCCTTAGGCGTTACAGCTCAACAGGCTAATGCCGCCGGATTGATTGAAGACAGCAAGGCGTCCATTAGCTCTCGTACGCTGTACTATGAAAATGATCAGCGCGGTCCCAACGGTGTTGATCAGCGCCAAACCGCAACGGGTCTGAGGTTCGACTATCTGTCGGGCTATACGCAAGGTGTCGTCGGTTTTGGATTGGATGTTCAGGGGTTGCTGGGTCTAAATCTGGGTGGCGGTATCTCTCCGCACAGCGCTACTACGAGCAATACGATTTCCCCGACGGAAACCGATGGATCGCCGGTAGATGAATGGAGTCGTCTGGGGGCAAACGGCAAGATCATGTTCTCTAAAACCGAACTGAAAGCGGGTAACGCTTTAGCGCCGAACCTGCCCATTCTGGTGTCAAATGACAGTCGAGTGCTCCCTGCGAGCTACCAAGGCGCCATTTTGACTTCGAAGGAGATAGATGATTTTACTTTCACTGCCGGCAACCTGAATCGTGAGATAGGTCGCGCCTCCAGCAACTGGGCAGGTATCGCCGCGGGCGGTCGCAAGGGTTCCGATGGTTTTCGGTTTGGCGGTGTGGACTGGAAAGTCAATAAAGACCTGACTCTTCAGTATTACTACGCCAATCTTGAAGATTACTACCGTCAGAATTTCCTAGGGTTGGTGCATGTCTACCAGATTGCGCCTGACCAGTCGTTCAAGACAGACCTGCGATATTTCAATAGCAAGTCTGATGGCAAAAATGGAAGTGACTCAAATTTCGCTTACAGGAATGGATTTAACGAAGGCAATACTGGTGAAGTCGACAACAATACCTGGTCTGCTGCATTCACTTATACCCTCGGTGGGCATGCGCTGACCATGGGTCATCAGCGTGTCAGCGACAGCGGTGGGATGGTCTTTATTAACAACGCTAATGTTGTCGATGGGAGGGGTCGCGCTGAAGGTGAAGGCGGCGCGAGCGTTTATCTCAATACCGATATCATGATCAACAGTTTCACTCGCGCGGGTGAAAATTCGACGTTTGGTATGTACAACTACGATTTTGCCGCGCTGGGCGTGCCAGGTCTTAAGGCGGGGTTGACCTACATTAGCGGTCGCGACATACGTGGATCTGGCGGCGTTACGACTGAAAGGTATAGCGAGTGGGAGCGCGACGTTCGTCTGGACTACGTCCTTCAGTCCGGTGCTCTTAAAGGATTGGGTTTCTCTCTGCGCCGAGCGAACTTTCGCACTGAGTTGCCTACTGCAACTCTTCAGGATCAGGATCAGACCCGATTCTACGTCAACTACACTTATGCCCTATGGTAGGAGCAGAGTTGCTCGGCATCGTTTAGCAAATGTAGTTTAATCAAATTCAAGCATTTTAAATATTTAACCTAAGAGCAATCCCTTGGGTTGTAGGTAAGTCTGTGGCTTCCCCTTTTTAATGCGCGAGCTTGGCCGCGCTGTGCACAAGTAGTGTGCAGCGCGGCGCGCCCTGCAAAGTTCCCCGACTAGCGTCAACTCTGAACTGCCCAGGAAAGACTCTAAATGCTCGATAGTGGAGGTAAATACGGTCGTAAAGACTGTCAAACCTAAGCTGCTGCATGCTAAGTCGGTCGCAGCCTCATCCGGCAAGCCAGTAAAAATCGGCAGATGTCGGCGCGGAGAGCCAGAGAGACATAGATCAAGCGGGCGGAGCGTTTTCCTGCTGAAAAGCTTGGTACGCCTTTATATCGAACAGGTTGATGGTCTTGATTTCGCTTAAAGGAAACGCCACCTCAAACAACTCAGGGTTCAAGTGGCTAAGTGACTCATCCTTCTTGAATCGCTGATACACATTTATGTACCAGGTGGTGAAACAAAGCTTCATTTCCTCTCCCGCGCGATAGCCACTCACCACGGGCAGGATCCGGAGCATGTCGCGTTTGTCACCCGGATCAATCGCCCCGGTCACATAGCCTATGTATACCTTACCGCTCCCCAAGGTCACAGATACGGGAATGGTCAACTCTAATGACCTCATCAAGATGATCTCAAGATCGGCATTCAGAACGCGTACTGCTGTCTTGAGCGCAGTCCGGTTGGAGTAGGCATAAATCAGCCCAAAAAAATGGTGGTCACGGTTTTTGATCCGACGTACGAGCAGTCGGAAAATCTCTTGTCTAGAAATGGATTTGAGCGCCAGCAGCCAGTTGAGAAAATAGCCGCCAACCATTCCTAGAAACAATGTGAAAAACAGAACGAGAAGCCAAAACGCTGTATCGGTCGGCCGGTCACTGGAGTCCTGAAGGATTGCCAGGTCTGCCCACTCCCTTACGAATGCAAGATACGGCTCTAACTTTTGTTTGACCGAGGTAAGAAAAGCAAAAGCAAGAAGGAATAGCCAAATACCCCAGAATGCGGCCCTGATATAGACCTTTTGAGAGTCTTCACGTTTTATAAGGTATCTGGTTTGATGCCACGTGCTTACGAAAAGATAGCCAGCTATCAAGGGGAAAAACGCCAGCGCTGCTTTGAGCATCAACCTATCCTTAGGAGGCGATTAACGCCGGGTTTAATCGCCTTGTGCGACGCACTTTTTAGGATCGCTCTTCTTGTCTTGAATCTCTGTCCTCAAAGATTCGAATGCTGAAAGCTGATTTTGCACAGCTTGCGAGCGAATCACTTCTTTTGGGTCAGCAAACATTACGCCGTCTCCCGTGACGTAAAAAGGCGTTGTTTTTGCTGCCTCACGCTCAGCACCTTGGTAATAGCTTTTCAGTCTATCCATCAAGGTTTTATGTTCGCGATGTTTGCTCACTGTCATTCTCCTCTAGCAAATTCGTCATCCGTTTTGACTTAAACAGCTTCCTTGTTGAACGCAACATAGGAGATAGCTCCTAGGAGCCCGAGACCAGCCGACAGTTGTCGATGGCGCGAGGCAGGGAGGATATTCCCCCTACCTAACCATCAGCAATAGCCTTGCATCGGCTATGGACCTCTACGGATCTACCTAGGGTTTAGCATAGATTCGCCATTGCACCCGTTTATTCAGGACCTCTGGTCGCTGACTGTATCCCATCCTTTTTATGGCCGATATGCGGTGCAGGCACAACGAGCAGAGGTGGCTCGGTGAATTTCACCCTGCCGTAAGACGTAGATTGGTACGAGCGGTTGAAAGAGGTTTTCTCCCAAGGGTTCAGAGGGGGCTGGATAGCACCTATTTGAATGCCTTGAGGAAGCGTGGTTCACCGCTCCTGAAGAACCTCTATTTAGGTTGACTGACTTCCTCAGGGCGTGAAGCTGATGGTCGCGATAAGAAAATGTCTACCTCGATGTTGACTGCCGTCTGGGCAGATTTGTTGACGCGTTTGGTGTAAATTTCACACATGAATGCATGACATAGCTATTTCGAAAATTAAGAAAGCAGTCGTCAACTAATGCAATTGGTTGTTTAACTGCCAAGTGAGATATGCGAAATGGATTTTTCTGAGATCTTAAATTCTACACTTCAGCTCGGCAGCAAGATTATTCTAACGATTGAGAATTTTAAATGTTGGATAATGACTGCCGCACAAGCAGCAATTACAGAGGAGAAAAGTGCAATTTGGGCGACATTGATAACTGACATAATAACCATTGCCGCAGCCTTGGGTGCGTTAGCGCTTCCAATTTCTTTAAATGTAATCGATGCAACCAGGACGCGTTACAGAAGTCCCTCACTGTTAAAAATCACTTCCTCGCTATCAGGCATAGATGCCAAAAAGTTAAATCGACAGTTGTTCGCGGTATTAGCAACCGCTCTCATAGCTAAATTGCTTGTTTCAATTCAGCTGTTTGAATTAATTTTGTTAGTTCCATATTTATGTGCGCTGGCAGTCTGGTTCGGCTTTGTGGTGTGTCAAGTGTATCGACATCTTAAGTTTACATACACTTTCATGTCGAACATAGGGGAGATACACGAGCGCATATTTGAAAGCATCAATAGTTATGCACAGCTTAGCTTCCTGCGACCTGCCGGGGAGCGGGGTTTTTTTTCCTCTAATTCTCTAAAAATAAAAAAGCTGTTTAAAAGTAAAGTCAGAGTTCAGGATAATGTCGCCGCCTTGATGGAGTTAGAGTCCTACTTGCTCAGCACCGACCCGTCCAAACTCGATTTGGATAGACGGATCAAGGATATTTCCTATAAGGCCTTTAGCGATCTTGATAACTATGAAGCAAATGAATATGCGCGTCATTTGCTAGCTTCTCTCCCCTCAGCCTTAGCAGCGGTTGAAGTCTCCAGGGAAGTCGATGTTTACCAAGCGTTAGCTGGGTTCTATTTGTACCTTGCTATGAGGGCGATTCTCTCCAAAGAAGAATACAAATCACAGATTGGAGTTATTGAACGAATCGCGAGATTTAGAGAGGACAAGCTACCATCGTATGGTCGCTTCTGTCGAAATGGCCGCCTATTTCTTAGTTTTGCCAATAAATCAAAGTCTAGCAATGATGCTTATACATACTTGCAAGAACATTTTAATTTTCTGATTGAAACCTCTGTTCGTGAACAGCCGGAAAATATTCCTGAGCTTTTGAGTAATGTACGCCAAGTAATTCAATTTAAAAGCAACTATCACGAAGGTGGCTGGGATCTCCCTGAAGAAGTTTCAGAATTATGGGGATACGAATCCATGCTAGAGTTCGATAAAGACGTTGCTGACACGTATGCTGGGCGAACAACCGTAGAGCAACTAAATGAGAAGATTGAGACTAAGTATAAGCCTGAGATGCAAGCCTATCTCGATGTAAAAATTTCAGATAAGGCGCAACTCAAGGAGAAGATTCAGTCTATAAATATGGTGCTAGATAAGTGCCGGAAAGGTATAGCGTTAAAAAGATTTTCAAGCGACATAGAAATAGGAACTTTGAGGGCTCTAGCTACATTGTTATCTACGCATCCTGAAATAGTCGTCGAGTGTAGAGAGCTACGCAATCCAGCTGGATCGCGTTCATTTAATGTCGGCCACTCTCCAGTCCCGACATCTTTGGGTGAATGCATTGCAGCATTTTTATCGGCGAAAAATTTTGGTGATTTTTATGGGGTTCGCAGTGACCTTCAGGAATATAAAATAGTAGATGCCATAGGGGCTCTTATAGTCTACGAGCTTTGGAATATTTACATACTACGTGCAACTGGAGCGACCATTAAGCCGGAAATGCCTACGCCAGCCATTCCAAATAGCCTGCTTGGTGAGATGAAGGCTGCTTCTCAAAGAGTGCCCTTGCTAAAAACGTCGCTACTTAAAACCTTGGCCAACGTTAGATTTATAGACAGGCTTGGAGTCTTGTCAGAACAGGCAGTGAGCTTGCGGGAATACGCTTGTAAGTTTTGCGAATTGTTGAGTACAGCGCTTGAGCAAAAAATTAAGTCTCAGATTTCCAGTCAGAGTTTGGACGTTACTCTATTAGACAGATTTAAGAGTGAAGTTACTCAAGAGCTCAGCTCGTCCGTCAGAAAATACCCCTTATTCAAAAGGCTCACAATAGCTCAAGTTGAACCTATAGTTTCGCATATAACTCTGCCGCGCGAAGCTTTTCTTTCGGGCACTGACACCCATTACGTTTTTGATACGTATGGTTTAAATTTAGCGCAGGAAGTGCACAGTTGGTTGAGCGGGCAGATACTACTCTACAATCACCGAACTGAAAACTCGGAAACTACATTCCCTACTCGTAAGGCGGAATGGATGATTTGTTCTTCTCGTGCTCTTAAAAAATTCCTGTCAGTCGGATTTACGATTTCGGGTCGACATATTACGTGGCCCGACGGAAAAGGCAGAATAAAATTCTTCGAGATAAATTGTGATAGCTCTGGATATTATTTAGTTTTATCAGGTGAGAGCCTGCTTACGGCAAGCTATACACATCTTGAAAACGGGTTGCCTATAGCCATGAGCTTTACCGACAAAGGTGAAAGTGTCAGTGTTAAAATTGAATATTTCGTTAATGCGCAACGCTGACCCTGCCCATATTGACTCCCATGGTCATTCAAAATGGTATTTAGGGTATACATTGTGATGCTGAGTGGGTGACCTTGCCTCTGACATAACTCCGTCTCTTTTTTCAGTCGTCATCAATGACTATTTTTGGCCGATTGTTGCCTGTCGCGACGGGCTGCAATCGACCATGGCTGTGTGAAATCGTTTTAGAGCACGTTTGACAGTCAGAGTCGGAGCAAGAATCGCGCTCCTATGTAAGTTTTCGGACTGCTGACCAACCAACAATCGGCAGATTTTACGTAGCAACGCAGACTTCAAAACAGTGAATGCGTTTTCACACAGCCTGGACCCGAAGCGGTCATTGGCACAGGTACATCGGCTGGGCCATTGGCTCTGAGTCTGATCGCGGTCTATATCGATTTTGATACTTAGTGAGAGGCTTTCAATTCCCTAGGATGGCGATCACTTCATCTTCAAGGAAATAACAATGCTGCCAACTGCTAATCAACTGCCGACTTTCGGCTACCTACACAAGGTCGTGTGCGATTGCCTTGGGCTTTGGAACAGCGAGAGTCAGGACGTCACCTTCCACGTATCCGCCACGGAGAAAGATCGGCGCATCGCACTTCGGCAGGCTTTCGAGGAAATCAAAAATGACGACGGCGCCTATGGCTCGCTCGACGATCTAGTCGCAGCGGCTGCCCAATTCGCCCCGAAGGACGCACAGAAAGTAAAAAAAAGCAGAACAATCCACGCCTATGTCAATCATCTATCCAAAAACGACTTTGAATCCTTCGATGAGTACCTGGAACTGAGCCAATACATCAAGACGTTGATCAGTGAGCGTTACGTCCAATGGGGTGTGTCCGAACTGGCTGTAGGTTTTTACGTATCGGCACTTGCGCACTACAGGGAGTTTGTAAGAGAGCATGCCTGCAGCGCGCAGAGTCAGGTGTATAGCTTTCAGTTCTTTCTCAGCCAAAACCTTCGCCTACTGGCGGCAGCGCTGGCCGACTCGCTGTCACCAGGCAATGCATGGCCAGATACCGAGCGGAATGAGCAGTGGCCTTTGAGAGGGTTCGCTGACGACGCTTGTCGCATCACCGGCATTTCGTTGCACAAACTTCACCAGTACCACGCGTTTCAACAAGAGAAACCGCTTAAAGAGCAAGCATGGAACCGAGACTTCACCTCCCAGCTGGTTAATACCCAGTCCAAACAGGTGATCGACCGACTGCGCAAGCACAGCCGGATGAAGTGGGAAACCTTTTATCCTACCCTCCAGCCACTGACCTACCACCTCCCGGAGGCCATCGGTGAAAAGGCATTCGCGATCAATGCATTTGCGGCCCTGATCGCTCACAACCTCAATGTTCATGTGGCTGACTGCGGGCCGTTCGCACCTCCGGTGAAGGGCGGCCTACCGCCCGGCCTGGTTGAGCACAGCCATTCAATACCTAGCAGCGACCTGCTTGATCTGTTATTCAACGACTACCCCATCGGCCATGAGGCCTTTGCGCAACAGGCGC
Source organism: Pseudomonas sp. GM49 (assembly GCF_000282355.1). Lineage (GTDB taxonomy): Bacteria > Pseudomonadota > Gammaproteobacteria > Pseudomonadales > Pseudomonadaceae > Aquipseudomonas. The sequence continues at coordinate 23,439 of NZ_AKJL01000305.1, read as the reverse complement.
CCAGCCGCTTTCAAACCCTACTCGACCAAATTCGCGCCTTACCCAGCTCACTCAACCGCGTTTCCGACATTCCGGACAGCCTAGAGCTAGCTTATAAAGGTCAACACAGGCGGTTCATCGAAGGGAACTGGCACGCAGCACTGATGCATGGCCCCAACTGGCTGAATGAATGGGGACAGGCCCGGGAGGCCATGTTTGCCGGTGACAGCCTACTGGCGCTCACGCACTTCAAAACGGCACTCGAACAGTCAAAATACGTGGCGGGGCCGTTATTCATCCCGTTTTATATCCAGGCGTGCGCGTTCTGCAAATCGCAGTATCGTCGGCTGTCAGAAATAAACGAGGAGGAACTGTTCGAGCGGTTCTACGAACAGTTGGGCAGCGATGCCGCCCAATATGCCGGGCTGATGGGCTACACCCCACATTTCGTGCGAGACCCAGGCACTCTGATACCCAGCACCGTGTTACCTCTAAGGTTCAAGCTGATGATGAGTGAAATCGACGCGCTGGCAAGAACACTGGCGTAGCCGCTAGCCAGGGGTGGCGAACCCTTTTAGCCCGATGGCGCCACCATGCTGCATCGCTGGGCTGAGCGGGATCACCGCACACGCTACAGAGCAAAAGCGGCCGAAGCGACCGGGGCGCTTGGTCGACTGTCGTCGCTCGCCAGGGACGCCAGTCGACCCATAGCGGCCCTCCGTGAGGGCCAGAAACCGGCCGATTCTGTTGAAAAAGTCGGCCATGGTTTTCGCAGCTGAAAAGTACGCGTCCGAGATTGAAATCTGTACTTTCGGTAGAGTCTTCTAGACGCAGATTTCACGTGGCAGCGTGCAAAAAAGGCGTTTTCACCCATCAATGATCAGGCAGTTTGGAATGACCGACTTTTTCAACAGAATCGGCCAAAAGCTGCCGGTCGATGGTGTCTATCAAGCCAGAGGTGATTCATCGGGAACCCTCTTCTATACAACCCACACCTATACAACCCACACCAGCCCTTCATTTGGCTCATCAAGCAGCCCTCACGAGCGACATCCAGAGTCGCACCGTTAACAACCAGCATATGTATAGAAATTTCTACTGCGCTATCGGCTATTCTCAGAGTCCAATCAGCAGCATTTCTGCGTAAATATGGAAATTGAGAAGCTAAGCACTTACGCCAAGGGCGACAAATTTGAAGAACAGGTTTTTCACTTCCTGTCTCGTGAGATCGATGAGGGGCGCTTCTTCTGTCGACCTGAGCACTGTCGGATCTACAGAAAAAGAGGCTATTACTCGCGCGATCGAGAAGATTCCATCATCTTCGATATTGCGATCGAGGTGTTCCTGCCGGGTCTCGAAAAACCATCGATGATCATCATAATAGAGTGCAAAAACTACAGCGGTACTGTGCCCGTATGCGACATTGAAGAGTTCAGCTCCAAGCTCAGTCAGGTTGCCGGCTTCAACGTCAAAGGAATTTTCGCCTCCATGAGCGCGTTTCAGTCTGGTACCTTCAACATTGCTCGCAACAAAGGCTTCGGCCTTCTGCGGTACTTTGACCAATCTGAGTTTCGATGGGAGCTTCCTCGAGCGTTGCTAACAGGAGCTAGAAGCGCAAAGTCGCGTAAGCGAGCGGAAATTGAATATGCTCTGACACATCCGGACTTTCAGCCCACTATCTACAGCGCCTACGCCGTCACTCCGTCTGGTTACACTGATGGGTGGGAAGGCATTTGGAAAGGGCTCAGCTTTGAAGCTGCTTTCAGCGAAGATGAGCTGAGGTTGATTCATCCGCCCCTACCTGCGACCAAACCACGTGTTGCCTTTATCTCAAGAAGCAGCCTCGAAGACTTAGCCGAACGAGCATTGAAGTCGATTTCCTACATCCGAGGCGATGTAGATCTAAATAAGCTTGTTGTCCAGGAGAGAAATGCCAATGGCTTGATTGTGCGTTTTCTTGAGGAGAATCGCTCAGCTCTGGGCAGCATTACCTTCAGCCCCTTGGAAATAAAAATCTTCACCGCCGACGAAAAATCAGACTTGGCCAGGTTCACATTGGCCCATGAGCTGGGCCATTATTTTCTTAAACATGGACGATACATGACACGCGAGAGCATTCAGTCTCGGGACATCGATCAAAGCCAGCTCATCACTATTCCAAAGGGGGAAGTCGAGCGACTTGAATGGCAGGCAAACACGTTTGCCTCATGTCTGCTTATGCCTCGATATGAGTTCAACATGGCACTGAGTCTCTTGATCAAACACCATGGAATTCGAAACCGAGGGCATGGCGTTCTGTATCTGGATGGACAGCGTGACAATGTAGATAATTTCTGGATGATCGCGGCAGCGCTGAGTAAGTATTTTAGGGTGTCTTTGACAGCGATCCGATTGCGCATGAAGGCATTGGGGCTTCTAATAGAAGCTTGAATGCAGCAGTCGGATGAAACCAGATGCCCTAGAATGAATTTTTTCGGAAAACCAAATAGCTTTGAAACCCACGTGAGAAGCTGACGACTGGGATGAATTGCCTCTGGTTTGAGATATACCATTGAGCGGCAGCATTTGGTTGTGGATTCAACCTGTCTGTGCACAAAAAGTCTGGCGCTACCGACTTATGAACGCCTATAACCACTAACATTAGTCGCTGACGCGAACTGCGTCTAAACGGCCTCTACAGTGCCTCAAGCAAATGATCAACTGAATGAGGCTTCCATAGGGTTGATGCGACTTCTTTGCGTTCAGCAAGTGAAAGTCTGATTGCCGTTAATTTTTAGGCTGGGAGAAACGGACGCAATCGCTAAAACCATCTAGCTCTTGGGAATTTGTATTCACGCCGAACGATTGAAGGAACTTTTTTGAAAAGACGTCCTTCGGTCCCTCGGCTCCGTCACCTTTATTCAAATGTCGCGAAATTGAGCTTACGAAAAGGTCCGCAACCTGCATAAGTGGGGATCTTTCAGAATTCTCAGCTTCAACCACGTCAATATACAAGCGATCGTTGAAAACAGATTTTGCTGCGTTCCTGAGTTGAAGCTCAATCTCCATCATAGATAGTTTGTCTTTAGACTCCTCTTCGGAATCCTTACGGAATTGTAGGTTTCTTGGAAGCACAGCTCGTCCTGACGTGTCCTCCTCTTTGATGCCTTGGATGACCATGTGGTAGAAGAGTTTGTTCAGCGTGTCGTCGAGATTCGTCAGACCACTTCTCAGAACCCCAATACCCTTGAATGAAATTGAAGAGGAGTTTTCAATAATGGCGTTCAAAAGCTCGCAGTAGGCGTCTAAGTTGCCTTTGTTGATGTCTTTGAAGTGCATCTCGCCCTTGAAGCCCATAGACTGCTTCTTTTGGTTGATTGCGTTAGTTATCTTTATCGTTTCGTAACTTCGCAACACCCATACGCTACCGACTAATAGGTATTTACTGGTCTTGCCACTTTCGTCCGCATATATGCAATATATTGGAAAGGTCGGACGCTCCTCAAGGGCGCGCTGCTTTTCTTCTTCTTCCAATTTTCCTCTGCGCTTTCTAACCTCAGGAGATGCGATGAACATTTTAAGGTCATTTTGCACTCTTGCCCGTGCCCGAGTGATACTGTTCAATCGTTCAAGTTTAAGATAGTTCTCTTGCAGAATATTGCCGCCACTGTAGAGGTCCCCTTGGAATGTTTTCCAGTAGTGTAGCTGGCAAGCAATATCTGAGTCACGGGCATTAGTGTAGTGATTCAGAATCCAAGCAACTCGATCAACTAAGCGTTTAGGACTATTTCTGGAAATTGCGAAGAGCACCCGTTGCTTTTCAGCCTCGAAGTTTTTTGTTACAGCTTGTTCGGTGTGATCTAGCTCTTCGACTTCTTCAGATATATCTGCGATCTCGTTCATCTAGAGTCCCTTCAGCAACATGAGGTTAGCTAATGGCCAGCATTGCTTGGGGGAGTGTCCGACGTCAACTACTACCGTGTCCGCCTAGCAAAGCAGTCAAGGCCTCGCGAACCCGCCAAGCGAAATTCGCCCAGCGGCTGCTTTTGGCCGTTCTCTGCCGATCATGGCCACGCAGCGTGATGGTCAAATCCGATGCAAATGACTGGTCAGGTCGAATGGAAGCGGGTGGTCAAGTGGAGTGCAATTTCGCAGCAAAACTGGATTATTCAAAACTATGGCTCAGCCATAATTATTGCTGAGCCATAATTTTCGGCTGCTAGCTCTGTTGTCGCAAGCAGCCCCTATTGCGCTGACCGATTTGCAATATACTGTTAGGTAACTACTGAAATGAGACCTGTCATGTCCAAGCTCGCAGAATTCCGTCAACTCGAAAAAAACCTCGCCGAACAGCTCCAAGCTCTCGAGGCGTTGAAAGGCGACGCTGGCCTCAAGAAAGAAATCGAATTTGAAACCAAGCTGCGCGCTCTGCTTGCCGAGTACGGCTACAGCCTGCCGAACGTGATCAACCTGCTTGATCCGAAGTCCGGTCGTCGCGCTCCAGCAGCCGAATCCAAATCCGGCAGCCGTAAGCCACGCCAGGTGAAGATCTATAAAAATCCGAACACAGGCGAAGTCGTCGAAACCAAAGGCGGCAACCACAAGACCCTCAAGGAATGGAAAGCAGAGCACGGCTCCGCGACCGTTGAGTCCTGGCTGACCAAGTGAGTTTGGTTTGACTATCAAAGGGCCCTTCGATAGGCATGGCAAGCCTGCTCCGAGTAGCAGATGCCTATCTTCAAGGAACGAAGGGGCGGCGCTTTCCTCGCTGTAGATCCGACGTGGTGGCACTGATTGAAAACTGACCCACCCTGCCGATTGAAAATTGACCCAGGGCGGATTGCTGATTTTTGTCCCAGCAATTTTGGATAAGCTTAGCAGTAGTGTCCTGGTTGAAGACGCATCGGACCCGACCGCATGCATGCGGCAGGGTGTTTATGGTGCAGATCAAAACGGTTCATCGTCCTCGATACCATCTTCATCCTTGCGCTTTCGTTCACGTGATTTGATCTTTGTCTGGGCGGCCAAGGTGCTGTTTTGCAGGCGGTAAGACTTGTTGCCCGTTTCGACGATATGGCGGTGGTGTGTCAGCCGATCTAGTAAAGCAGTGGTCATCTTGGCGTCGCCAAACACACGTAGTGGTTTTCGTGGGTCTGTTGGTCCATTGATAGAGGTTTCCGGAGGTTGGGATTGATACATGACCAGCTTCACATCGTCAGGTGGACGCCAAAGATCACGGCGCCAAAACGGGCGGCCTCCTTTAAAATGGATGATGACTATCGACGATAGTTAGCCCCCGTACTCTCGTCCACGGTTGAACAGTCACGCATGTATTTTCCCTGTGCCTCGCAGCCATCGGACTCTGAGTTATTTCCGACGATCGATATCCCATCCAGAAATCGACTCGCGCGAGCTGAACGCCCTTCAAGCAATTGACGTGCTTCTCGAGTGATTTTGATGGCCATCAACGCCTTGATGAACCGCGCTTTCTTACGTCTGTTTTTCTGTTTCCGCACAAGAGTTTTCTCGCATTGGCACCAACGCAGTGCTGCCACTACCAAAATTAACTTTGGGGAGCCGGCATTTTGTGTCCGCTGGGTCGGTGAACTGTGAAGCCGAAGCTGAACCTTTCCAACCACAGCCACGCTAATGAGCTCATGCTCTCAATACACGCTCAGAAGCTGAGTTCGGTAGTGCTGAGAAAAATTGAGTTCATACAATGCGGGCTCGGATGAGCCGATAATCGAAATAGCGTGGTCGCTACCCATTCGGGGATAGGCTCCGCCCATTGAACCTCCCAAGATAGCGATCTCAATGCCACTGGGATCTTCTGGATGGTCGTCAATCTGGTCGTCGCACTCAAACTGCGAAGCTCGTACGACACTCAATACGGCATGATCATCGGGCAAATCATCGGCCAAACGCTCCGAGTACTGCTGGAGCGCAGGTTCCGCGAGAACATACAGCCAAGCTTTTTCATCCGCATCATTTGAGCGCCTGAGGATTCTGCCTAACACCTGCCGATAGTGCAGTTCGGTACGTATACGACTTAGATGACAGCAAACCTGAAGCCTAGGTATGTCCGTCCCCTCGCTGATCATGCCAACCGCAATAATCCAGGTGCAGCCACCATGTCGAAAATCATTGATGACCTGCTGCGCGTTTGGCGTCTTATTGGTCACGACCTGACACACCTCCCCCTGTGCACGCATAAGTTCAGCTATGCGGTGAGCGTGCTCAATGTTTGTCGCAACTACCAGGCCGCCGGCTTCCGGATGGTGCTCACGGATTTCGCGAAGCTTTGTACACCCTAACATCAGAATCTGCCGCAAAATATCGTCATGGAACAGCAGATCCTCATAAGACACGGGTGACTCAGAAAGTAACCTGGCAATACTCGGATACGTTGTGACGGTGCCTTCTGTGGATAGCGTTTCAGTTAACCTCACCATGTTGTTATCCAAAACGACGATGCGCGGCGACCGACATACGCCGTCAGCGATTGCCTCCTGCAGGCCATATCGGTAATCACAGATCAACACCCCGTCTGGCTGAGAATATCGAGCAAGCGCTATTGCCTTCTGGTCAGACCTCCAAGGTGTCCCCGAGAGAGCAAGAGTGAAGGTGGCGCGGTCTTGAATCCTTTGCACAATCTGCTGACCCCATGCATTGCTTAACAGCAAGTCATGGCCAGCGCAGTGATGGATTTCATCGAAAACCGCGAACACCCTATAGTCGTCGAACAGTTTCCAGAATGCTGCGTCTCGATATTCCATTCCTTGATATGTGCAAGCAGCACCGACGGCACCTATCAACCCGTCCAGGCGTTTACCCAGAACTGCGGAGAACGTTCTCTGAAATCCATCCATTGTCTGTCGTGACGGAGCAAAGCAGAGGATCAGATCTATCTTGTCTTGCTTTAGTAATTGTCTGGCCAGCTCCGCTGCCATTTTGGTCTTGCCGGCACCGGGAGTTGCTTGGCAAAAGAAATGAGGTTGCTGAGTGTAGTGCTGCATAGCCAACGTAATGCAGTCGTGTTGCCATACCCTGAGATCGGTGTTCATGCGGCAGAAATCGCCTTAAGCGTATTCTCAATTGCACGAACGTGCCCCAGGAGCTTTGAGCTCCTGTCACGGACTTCCAGATATACCCCTTCAAAACGCCCCTTCAGGTGAGGAATTTCCTCAAACAACTGCTTGTACCGCTCGGTCTCGCCCAAGGATGAAAGCAGATCAAGCCGGGTCTCTTTTAGCATCGCTTGAAGGCGGACCTGGTCGTCTTGCCCATCCTTTGAGCTAGGCACAGGGCATGGTGTTTCTCTTCCCTCATCTGCTGGACCTTCCAGAGGATCGACGGTCATGGAGAAGTTCCCATCTACCAGTACGAGCTGCAGCCGTTGCGGCATCTCCAGCATACGAAACACCTGTCCCCGCTTTTGACGTTGCACTGCCATCTCCACCCAGCCAGCGCGAATTAACCTTCGGATCTGTTCATAAACATAAACGCGCACATCCGCGAGCCGAAAGCTTGAGGGAGGAAGGAGTGCCGCATACGCGTCTCTCAACTGATGGGTCGTGAACCCTCCAGAAAAATGCTCGCAAAGCAGCGAATGGAGCTGCCTGTCGAATTCGAATAAATCTTGTTTCATGCAGGCACCTCAATGATTTTTAAACAAAAATACGGATTATAGTCCGTGGCCGATTCGTCCGCAAACGCTCGATAGTCCTTCCTCATGTGTGTCGAGGCGGCTATGGGGAATCTGGCGGAAGAATTGGGGAAAAAGATCAGGCAAGCGAGGAAAGCGAAAGGTCTATCGCAAGACGTCTTCGCTCTAATTTGCCAAGTAGACCGTAGCTATATGGGGCGAATTGAGCGAGGAGAAGTCAATATTACGGTCGAAAAGTTGTACCAGATTGCTGAAAGCCTTGAATGTGCCCCAGCAGAACTATTACCGTAGAAAATTTATGAAAGATGATAAGTCAGACAACACAAAACTTCATTATTACACGCCAACTAAACCACGCGAGACTTCCAAAATAAAAATTTCGCCATACTCTAAAGATTTCAAAATACAGACATGAGACAATTTAACACATTACATATTAGTCCTTTTGTATTTCCTCAGGCCTCCTCTTAACTAAAGCATAGAGATCTAGATTGGGGATTGCTCCCGCATTCAAGAGCATTCTTTCAATCATTCGAAGTTGCTCAGCATTATTTTTCTTTAGTACTTCAACCTCAGCCTTCAGGTTCTCTATCTGCTCAACCAGCTTCACGTCAGAAGCTGTGATTTTTGTGTAGAGTGAGGGTGATGCGCCACGAAGTTGCGCTTTTTTGTTTTTATAGGATGCACTTATACCCACATAAGTGCAGAGAGTTTGTCTTGTCGTTTTTATTGCGAGTTCAAGCTGAACCCTTGTTACCAGTGCATCCCAAGTAAGCTTGCCCGTCCATTTGGCCAGCATAATTTCTATTTTACGTTGCTCTTGTGCGGATATTTTTGGCGTCACGAAGTCAAAACTCCTTATCAGAAAGACCGAAACTTGACAAAAGCGAGCACAAATCGGGATTAACATGAGCGCTTACGCTCGCAACACCACTTTCAATTACATCTCTCAGTCGCGTCTCAAAATCCGGGAGGGCACACGCAACCTTTGTAATGACCATCGTCTGCAAGTCAACCAGATGAAACTGAGAACTTTTGTTCGAGTAACGAATTGTCGTACCTAAAGGGCTATCTTTCATCAAGCTAATAAGTAAAGAAAGTATATAAGTATTCCGAGAGTGGATTACATACCATTTCTTCATTGCCGTAGATGTTGATAAACGAATATCGCCTGCCACCGACTCTAGCCTCACAGTTTGAAACGCTAAGTCTTTTTCAAGAAAATCTATAGCGCTCTCATCGCCTGCAATGTAGCAAGTCTCAGGGCACATAAAACACTGAGAGATGAAATCATTCAAATAATTGCACGGGTTAACATGTAAATTTTGAGCACAGAGACCCGTCGAGGTGAGCGAGGCCGGTAGATTCGTAGCGCTCTTAATCTGCTCTTTGGAAAAAGTCCTAATAGAGCTTTGGTCGATCTCGGGCGGATTCACTATTGCACTTACTCGACTCGCTTTTATTTCATCACTCGTATGGATATAAGTATGAGTTTGTTCAGCACTTTTCCTGCCCGACCAAGCAGTAATTATTTCGATGGGAATATCACTTAAATCTGCCAATGTATTTGTTAGGTGGCGCAACTTATTTGGCGTAAGCGATAATTCTGATGAATACCCATAATCAAAAAAAATAGAATCTCTATTTTTAGGCGGACAAAGTCGACTTAGAATCGAGCTTCCTAGAGAAGCTAAAGGCACCATCGCGTAATTTGTCTTCTTAAGTATCTTTCCACCTCCCCCCCAGTTTTGGGCATCTCCATGAAACCAGCTACCTAAGAAACAAAACAAGGCGTTTTTCAGCTTAATGCATGATTCACCGTTAGAAAATGAAAACGGAAACTCGGGTAGGATCGTCTTTCTATAAAACGAAACCCACCAATCCTGTACCTCTCCGATCGTTACAACATCTTTGCCAGCAAATAATTTCGGGAGCTGCGTGTACCCGAATAAAGACGGCAGCCCGGATAACATAGCGTTTTTAGACGCAGATACAGAGACCTGATCATCTGACCGCAAAGAGAAAATTGATTTATTTTCAAAAAAACGACCTCTATGGCTCGTATAAACGCACGTTAAATCAGCTCCTTTTTTTAAAACCGGAACGTTATCATCAACTCCGTAAAAACCTAATGCATATCCTAAAGTAAAAAGATTTGGTCGTTGACTTAGAGATACATTTTTCTTTAACTCTGGCTCAATCTCGAACTTTCCAAGCAACGCTTTCCAACCCCGGTTAGGTTTTTCATAGAATCTACAAAGTATTCTTGCGGGCTCACATGTATTATAAAAGAAATTCACGGCTTTATTGATCGGTTGAGCTAGCGCAGAAAGCACATGATTTTTATTATTCTTGTATCCTTTGCTTCCAATCCAATCAAGATAATAAACCAGTTCTCCTTTACCCTCCGAGTGAGACTGAAGCTTTTGTTTGGGAAGGAGTGGAATTTCTGCAGAAGCGCGATTAGGTGATGCTAGAGACAAAAGGGTAGACGTTACCACCAATGCATCATTTATTTTTATTTCCATACCAGGGCGCAACGAGCCGCTTTCATCTACATGTTCGAATACTGTTGTAAAAATATTACCTAAGGCTATAACTGCACTCATATCAGGAAGTTTATCCAGCTTTTTATCGAAACTGGCATGACCCGACCTGTCTCGGCTTTCAACTCCCTTTAAATCAATTTTCCTCATCACGCCCTTGTCAGCACAGAATTCGAAAAAAGAGCGCAGACGGCCAGCAACTCGCCTTCCCAAGTTAAGGCTCCGAACTGTGGATTCTGACTGGATGTAAAGATCTCCATCCATAAACGATAACAACTTTCTAGCGGCTGATGTTCTAGCCCTTTTCTCGCTAGCAGACAAATTTGTATTCGTTGTTTCGATGATCCACACTTTTACCAAATAATTATAAGGATGAGGAAGGGCATCTGTCGGCAGACCACCGGCATTGCCTCTTCCCTTTTTTCCATGGATGCCGCAGAGCAACCTATTACTGCGACCAGTGTTTGGGTCAATGTGATACCAAATCGAATCATCAAAATCCGCCTTCTTTCCGCCAGGCCCCTCAAACTGTTCCAGATCCAACTCCCGATACAAAACAATGAGGGCTTCCAATCGGTCTAAGTACTTGTTAATCATCTCTTGACAGCTTCCTTGCAAGGGTTTCATCGCAAACAGCTATAGTCAATTTGATCCAAACAATCTGTCGCTCTAATTTTTCAATACTACGGATATAAAGAGGATTAAGTAGGGCGTTGCGATTGACCATAAGCTTGTCCTCCGCTGCCTCTAAAACCGACCTGTGATCGGCCTCAAGCATAGGTAGAAAATTAGGACACCCATAACACCCCAATGGTCTCCCCATAACGGTAGAGCAGGTATCGCATACACGCTCATTTCGCGGACCACCAATAGGCTTAAAGTTATGATCAACTATAGCTTCGTCTGTTTCTCGCTTCACAATCAAAACAGTGCTAAATAAATTTCTAAGAAACTCATTGCCTATATACTTTGAGTCAATCTCTCGCCTGGATTCGTAATCCAAGTCAATGTAATGTCTTGCAGCTGGTTCTGTTACACCGGTTATTTTGGCTAATTGAGCGGCGGAAAGCCCATCTTGAGCGCCTCGAGTTAACACAGTGTGACGAACCCTATTGGAACTGGCTATGCAATCGACTACACGATCAGAATTGGGACGTATATTCCTCATGGCGTTTGTTATGGTAGACTCTGATACATGGTAGGCGGTGGAGCGTGAAGAAAAAAGACTTTTAAAAAAATCTAATGACTCGCCCTTTATAGAAAACATGCTGACATCGGGAAACATAGGGATATCATTCATCAAACTCAAGAGTTCGGCCTTATCAACTTGAATTCCCGATGACTTCATTAACAGCTCTAGTCCTTCAAAGACTATGCTTTTAAACTTAATGAGCGCATCAGATAACTCCTCAGAAATGTATAGTGGATAGCGCTCGGGACATTCACGTGAAAAAAGCATCCCAGTAGATTTAGCAATAAACACCCTAAGCTGTAGGGTCCCGCCCCCTAAATTGCCAATCTCATCCACAGACCGTATAGCTGCATCATGAAAACTTGAACCTGAGGGAATCAGATCTGACCATTTCATAAGCGCAATTTGAATTGGTCGACGTACAATAGATATCAGCAACTTATTAGTTACCAAATTCTTGAGTACGCCGTAATGCATTGATGATTGATAAAAAGAAAAATCTCGTTCAACAGCCCAGTTAAATCGCTGCAGATTTTCATTGATCAGCTTTGCTAATGAATCAAACTCAATATCGTTAAATGCACCTGTGGACGAATCAAGCGCATTGAATTTATTTTTATCTAGATGTGTTCTTGTAAATTTGTGAACTTCATTAAATTGCTGATTACCCATCTTAGATAAAGTTCCAAAAAACTGATTCAGAGCTTTCTTCATATTTACTTTCAGGCCACTCCAAATTGCCTTGATTTTATTCAAAGTTGGGATTCCACCCAACATAAATGGCCTTACATTTGAAATAACACCGCTCGCAGTACTAGCGGCCTTGGTTCGCACATAATATGTAAAAACATCTAGAATCAAACGTTTTTCTTTATCTGACATTTCCGATTTGTGGACCCATTCAACGCTAACCCGTGCGCCTTTCCAATTATTTGGAAGTATTTCCCACACGTCATCTAACTCGTTTACCATCAAACCGGATTTAGCCGAGAACAATGAAGGCGCCTGTTCAGCTTTAGCCGACGACACCTCTTCTTTTTTCTGGATCATTATTTCTGGTTCACACGTTGCTGATGCGCCTTCGACAGTTCCCTTGCTTTAAGCGCTAGACGCCTATCATTGTAAACGTTGATCATGGTCGTATTTTGTGACCATCCCATAGCGTACTTTCTAACGTCTTCACGAAGAACTGGATCTGTCCCAACCCGCTCCGCCTCCTTATCAAAAATCTCATTCCATTTGTGACGCAGCATATGAGGGTGCACATGAAACCCCAGGCTTTTCGAAACAGTTTGGAAAATCGAATTTATTGATTTCAAGGATAGAGGTTGACCCGCAGTCCCTTTAGAATCATTTTCGCTGATCAGGAAAAAATCATGATATTGAGCACGAGAAAATTCAGTACGAATCTGATCAATATAAAACTTAGCATTAACCATTAAATTTTTCCCAACCGTAGCTAGGTGCGCTTTTGTCTTTTGGTTGGGTTTTTCAGCACGAGGATCTGTGGACTCGTTTTCAGATCTGTAGATAGATACCTGGTCATAAGTTCCATAGAAATGAAAGTCTGAAATTTTCAATTTCGCAAGGGCGCCTCTTCTAATACCACTACTTACTAACATATTGACTATTAAATAATTTCTAATCCTCGAAGCCTTGAATGGGTTATTCGGAGAAGAAGGCATCATTATCTCCATAAACTTCATGAAAACCTCATCAGGAATCACCGACTCTTCAACTCCCCTTACTTCCTGCCCATCATCCTCCTTAAGGTCATCTTCATCTAGTTTGATTTTGGAAGTCAGCCTAGCGAATCGCTCTTTGATTTCGTATTCAATCCCGTGCACATCGTGAAACTGCTCAAATAACCAAGTTAGAAAAGCTCGAAGTCTTCTGATGCGACCTTGCAATGTTCCTCTAGATACCTTTGCCATGCCTTTTTGATTGGCGGCAATCACATTCCTGAGATGCTTATCATTTATTCGAAAGGACTTTATGTTTAAGCTCGAATCACACGCATCCTTAATCAAACAACATCTATCATAAAACTGCATATACTCTTTCTGAGAGATTAACTTTCCAGACGAAATCCGCCCAGGTAAAAATATATTTCTTTCAGAAAAGTGCTGAAGCACGAGCAAAAGTTCGTTGGCGTATCGGAATCTTGTATTGGGCGCTTTAGAAGACAATGCCCCATTGAGATAGCACGAAACATACGGATCGATAGGGCAATCCGCATCATCCACTATGGATACAAAAGGTATCGAATTGTATTGGTATCGTCTGACTTTCATTGACAAAATACCTAGTCCAATAACCATTCAGTGAAGGCTAGGCTGGAAAATAGCTTTGTCAAATTAAAGCGGGAGAAGATTGATACCCAGCGGGCTATGAAGAAAAGATTTACGGATTTTTGTGTTTTACAAAAAAATTGTTGCTTATAACTTGCCACCGGACAGGCAGACCATGACCTTGTCGCCGTCTTCAATCATGTTGAAATCGGCAACCGCCTCACCGGCCTGTCGGCGAAGGCGCTTTTGCAGTTTGTTCTGGTTGACCGTGAGAGTGCCCATGACGCGAAATCCGTGAGGTGTGACGAAAGGCCCGCATTTTACGCAAAAACGCTTCAGGGGCGAAGTGCCTCGCCACAGATGTCATACCGCACAGACCCGACGGCGATTAACAACCGGGTTTACAGCGCGATTTGCTCTAATGCCCCTACTCCTTCTGGGGAAACTCCTCCCTATACTGCGACATAAGGTCGCATATTATCTTCAGACCTATGACTTGCCTGGCCGCATTGGCCTGTAGGCGCTCCACTGGGGGGCGACGGTAAAAACAAGAGGAGTGACTGGCATGATCCATCACGTAGTGGGGCTCTTCACCCACCCTGACCAAGAATGGAAAGAAATCCGTGGCGACCAGGAGGAAAGCATCAGCCACATGTACCTGACCCATACGCTGATCCTGGCGGCGATCCCCGCCGTATCTGCCTTTATTGGCACCACACAGGTCGGCTGGGTCATCGGCAATCGGCCTCCCGTGATGCTGACCGTAGAAAGCGCGGTATGGATGACAATCATGTCGTACCTGGCGATGCTCGGTGGTGTAGCGGTAATGGGCGCATTCATCCACTGGATGGCCCGCACCTATGACGCCAACCCAAGCCTCGCCCGCTGCATTGCGTTTGCAACCTACACCGCTACACCGCTGTTCATCGGCGGCCTCGCCGCCTTGTACCCGCACTTGTGGCTGGGGATGATCGTCGGCACCGCAGCCATCTGCTACACGGTGTACCTGCTGTATGTGGGCTTACCGACATTCATGAACATTCCATCTGACGAGGGCTTCCTGTTTTCAAGTTCGGTGCTCGCCGTAGGCCTGGTGGTGCTGGTCGCCATCATGGCGTTCACCGTGATTGTCTGGGGACTCGGCGTGGGGCCGGTCTACACCAGTTAGCCGCACATCACTGAAAATCAGAACTGCCGACAAAGGCCGCCGCAAGGCGGCCTTTTCATCTTCAGGGCCGAGAAGGCACACGACCATTCGGCAACCTGGTGATTCGCAAGGCCCGAGGGTTGCGGCATACTCGAGCGCTCTGGAGATCCATCAAGCATGCCCGAGCAACTCAATACCCGCGTCGAAGACTGCTTCCAACTAGCCGAATCCTTTTTCAAACGACCTTTCAAGCGCCCCGTGGTGAGCCTCAAGCTGCGCGGGCAGAAAGCCGGTGTCGCGCATTTGCACGAGAACCTGCTGCGCTTCAATCCGCAGCTGTACCGGGAAAACACCGAAGATTTTCTCAAGCAGACCGTGGCCCATGAAGTCGCGCACCTGATCGCCCATCAGCTGTTCGGCGAGAGCATCCAGCCCCATGGCGAAGAGTGGCAATTGATCATGCGCGGCGTGTACGAACTGCCGCCCAACCGCTGCCACACCTATGACGTCAAACGCCGCAGCGTGACCCGCTACATCTACAAGTGCCCGTGCGCCGACAGCGACTTCCCGTTCTCGGCCCAGCGCCACAGCCTGGTTCGGCAAGGGCGGCGGTATTTGTGCCGGCGGTGTCGCCACACCTTGGTGTTCAGTGGGGAGATGCGGGTCGAGTAGTTGTTCTTTTGGTGACTGCACTGGCCTCATCGCGAGCAAGCTCGCTCCCACAGGGGATATTTGGCGCGATGCAAATCCAGTGTGGGAGCGAGCTTGCTCGCGATAGCGGCCTGACAGGCCCTAGAGAATCACCTTGGCCCGCCGCAACGCCTCAATCCGCTGCGCACTGAACCCCAACTCCCCCAACACCTGATCCGTATGCTGCCCCAGCACCGCGCCTATATGCCGAGGCTCAGGCAACCCTTGCGAAAACTTCAGCGGGCACGCCATCTGCGCCTGGGCTGAACCATCGCCCCGCGGCACGTTGGTCACCAGCTCCCGGGCCTGCAACTGCGGATGACGCAGCGCTTCTCCCAGGTTCAACACCGGCTCGACACAAGCATCCATTTCGGCGAACAACGCGCACAACTCGGCAAAATCATGCTTTTCAAATTCGACCCTCAGCGCGTCTTTAAGCTGTTTCTGATCTGCCGGTTGCGGTGACAGGCCGAGGTCGGCCAGTTCCTCCAGCCCCAACGCCGTGCACAACTGTTTCATGAATACCGGTTCCAGGCTGCCCACCGACAGCCAGCGCCCATCCCCGGAGCGGTAGTAATCGTAGAAGCTGCCGCCATTGAGCACCTGGTTTTCCAGGCCCGGTTCGATGCCACAGGCCAGATACCCGGCACCCGACATCGCATTCAGGCTGAACGCGCAGTCGGTCATGCTGACATCCAGGTGCTGGCCCTGACCGGTTTGCTGCCGGGCAATGACCGCCGCCAGCAAGCCAATCACCCCGTGCAGCGAGCCACCGGCGACATCCGCCACCTGCATGCCCAACGGCAGCGGCCCACTGTCGGCACGGCCGGTGTAACTCGCCAGCCCGGACAGGGCCAGATAGTTGATGTCGTGGCCGGCGCGGTCCTTGTAGGGACCGGTCTGGCCATAGCCGGTGATCGACACATAAATCAGTTTCGGATTGATCGCCTTCAGGGCTTCGTAACCCAGGCCCAGGCGCGCCATGACACCCGGACGGAACTGCTCGAGCACGATGTCGTAGTCCTGCAGCAACGTCCCGATCACCTCCAGCGCCTCAGGCTGTTTGAGATCCAGGGCGAGGCTGCGCTTGTTGCGGTTGAGGTAGGCATGACTGGCCGACACTCCTTGATCGTGGGGCGGCAACACCCGCAGCAGATCCAGGCGGGTCGGTGATTCGATGCGCAGCACTTCGGCACCCATGTCCGCCAGCAACAACGAGGCGAATGGCCCCGGCAGCAGTGTCGAGAAATCCAGAACCTTGAGTGATGCCAGTGGACCGAGCATGAGCGTTCTCCCTTTACGATGCCCACAGCCTAGGCAGCCGATTGCTTTGCAGCAATCACCTTATACGCCACGTGCAGTGACCGTTACGCTCAAACGCCGGGCATGAAAAAACCCGCCGAAGCGGGTTTTTCATTACAACAAGGCTTACTTGGCGTTCGTCGGGGTTGCCCCTTCGACGTGGCCCAGAACATCGTCTTTAGGCTCGTCGGCAATGCCGCGACCGCCCGAGGCCAGCTCCGCTTGCAGCACGTCGGTGTCCAGTTCCTTGACCCACTTGGCCACAACAATGGTGGCCACGGCGTTACCGACCAGGTTGGTCAGGGCACGGGCTTCGGACATGAAGCGGTCGATGCCGAGGATCAGCGCCAGGCCGGCAACCGGCAGGTGGCCAACAGCGGACAGGGTGGCTGCCAGTACGATGAAGCCCGAACCAGTCACACCGGCGGCGCCTTTGGAGGACAGCAACAACACCACCAGCAGGGTGATCTGGTGCGTGATGTCCATGTGGGTATCGGTGGCTTGGGCAATGAACACCGCAGCCATGGTCAGGTAGATGGCGGTACCGTCGAGGTTGAACGAGTAACCGGTCGGAATCACCAGACCCACGACAGATTTCTGCGCGCCCAGACGCTCCATCTTGATCAGCATCCGTGGCAGTACCGATTCCGAAGAAGAAGTACCCAGCACGATCAGCAGTTCCTCACGGATGTAGCGGATCATTTTCAAAACGCTGAAGCCGTGCATGCGGGCAATGCCGCCCAGCACGATCAGGATGAACAACAGGCAGGTGATGTAGAAGCACGCCATCAACTGACCCAACTGCACCAGCGAGCCGACACCGTAGGCACCGATGGTGAACGCCATCGCACCGAAGGCACCGATTGGCGCGAGCTTCATGATCATGTTGATGATGTTGAACATCACATGGGCGAAGCGATCGATGAAGTCGAGGATCGGCTTGCCGTAGGCACCCAGGCGATGCAGGGCGAAACCGAAGATCACCGAGAACATCAGCACTTGCAGGATGTCGCCCGTGGCGAACGCGCCGACGATGGTGGTCGGGATCACGTTGAGCAGGAAGCCGACCACGCTTTGATCGGCACCGGCCGCGACGTAGGTAGCGACTTTGGAAGCATCCAGTGTACTCACGTCGATGTGCATGCCAGCGCCTGGCTGCACGACGTTGACCACGACCAGACCCACCAGCAAAGCGATGGTCGAAACGATTTCAAAGTAAAGGAGTGCGTAACCGCCAGTCTTGCCGACCGCTTTCATGTCCTGCATGCCGGCGATACCGCTGACGACGGTACAGAAGATGATCGGGGCGATGATCATTTTGATCAGTTTGATGAACCCGTCACCCAGCGGCTTTACCGCCACACCGAGCTGCGGATAGAAGTGACCGAGCAAGATACCGATGACAATTGCAACGATCACCTGGAAATACAGGGATTTGTACAGTGGCTGACGAGTCGTCATTGCAAAGTTCCTCAAGGGTGCCCGGTGACAACATCCATCTGTTGCCCGCAACACCGCAATTGCGAACCCTCCTGCACTGGAGGGATTTGTTTTTTCGAGCTGCGCAACGGCAGGCATCTGCTCGTTGTATCGCAAGGCCCGTGCCACCTTCCGTAAAAACCCTGCAAGCCTTTTGATATCAGGGGTTGCAGCGAATTCCTTGTCACCGAACGGTTACTAGCATGTGGCGGGTTTCCGCCCTTCCACTAATAGTCGCCCTGCAATTTGGCGGATATCCGCCCTGTTCATGCCCGCAGTGCGCAGCTACCATCCGTCGATCAACGGTCAGATCTGCTGCCATGCGCGAACGCACCATTGCCAGTCATTTCGCTCGCGCCGCCCTGGGTGGTGCGCGTCGGCATGGCTACGACTATTCGGGCCTGCTCCAGCAACTGGGCATCAGCCCCGAGTTGCTGGACGAGCCGCGGGCGCGTATCGCTCCGGAGCAGTTCACCCGACTGATTCAGGCCTTATGGCTGGCACTGGACGACGAGTACCTGGGGTTCGGGCAAGCCCCGAGCAAACCGGGTAGCTTCGCGATGATGGGTCATGCCGTGATCCACTGCCGCAATCTGGATAAGGCACTCAATCGTGGCTTATTGTTTTATAGCCTATTCCCCGGAGCTCCGCGTTTGACCCTGAGCCGCGAGGACGAATGGGTCCGCCTGAGCCTGGACGACGCGCAACTTTGGGACCCGGACCACTTTCTGAGCGAGGCTCTGTTGGTGATCTGGCATCGATTCGGCAGTTGGCTGATCGGCCAGCGCATTCGCCTGGAGCAGGCCACGTTCAGCTACCCCAGGCCCGAACACGGCGCCGAGTACGACCTGCTGTTTTCCTGCCCGCTTGAGTTTTCCAGGCCCCAGAGCAGCCTGTTGTTCCACAGCCGTTACCTGGCCATGCCGCTGTTGCAGGACGAACGCACCCTCAAGCATTTCCTCGAGCGCTCCCCCGCCGACCTGCTCTCGCGCCCGGATGACGGCGACAGTTTGAGCAGCCGCTTGCGGCGCTTGCTCAGCCGCGACAGTTCACGCTGGCCCGACCTCGAAACCGTGGCCACCCACTTGCACATCAGCCCGCAAACCTTGCGCCGGCATCTGCGGGAAGAGGGTTCGAGCTTTCAGGAATTGAAGGACCAGTTGCGCCGGGACATCGCGATTTATCATCTGAGCCGCGCCGACCTGTCGTTGCAACAGATCGCCGAGCAGCTGGGGTTTTCCGAGCCGTCGGCGTTTCACCGGGCGTTCAAGAAGTGGACCGGATTGACACCGGGAGCCTATCGGGCGCAGGAAAGCTGATTTCCAAGGCCGATTTTTTTGAAGTATTCACTGGCCTCATCGCGAGCAAGCTCGCTCCCACAGGTTTATCGCAACCCTTTGTGGGAGCGAGCTTGCTCGCGATGGCGTCCGATAAAACACCACTAAACCACCGGAAAGTGAATCCGGAACGCCGCCCCGCCCATTGGCGAATCCCCCAGCGTCAGCTGGGCGCTGTAGCTTTCGATGATGTCCTTGACCACCGCCAGGCCGATGCCCTGCCCCGGGTGCTGGCGGTCCAGGCGCTCTCCTCGCTCGAGAATCCGTGCGCGCTGATCCTGTGGCACGCCGGGGCCATCGTCCTCGACACACAACTCGGTGCCACCGAGGGTTTCGCGCACGCTGATGCGTACTTCGCCGAGGCACAGGCGATAGGCGTTTTCCAGCAGATTGCCCATCATCTCCAACAGAGCGCCCTGCTCGATCGGTACGTAACACGGGTCGGGCAAATCGAACGCGACGTGCACGCGCTTGTCGCGATAGACCTTGTCCAGCGTGTCGCACAGGCTTTTCAGCACCGGCCGCAAGTGCACCTGATGACGTACCAGACCACTCTTGCGCAGGCTGGCGCGCTGCAACTGGTAGCCGATCTGCTGACTCATGCGTTCGATCTGGGTTTGCAGCACCCAGGCCTGATCGCGATCCTCAGGACGCTGGGCCATGTCTTCACTGACGCCTTGCAACACCGCCAGCGGCGTTTTCAGGCTATGGGCCAGGTCATCGAGAGAATCACGGTAGCGACTGCGCTGCTCACGTTCACTGTGCAGCAAGCGGTTGAGAGAGCCGGTCAGGCGCAGCAATTCCCGGGGATGTTCTTCACTGAGGCTTTCGCGGATGCCACCTTCGATCTGGTCCAGCTCCTGGCTCAAGCGCCGCAATGCCTGCAAGCCCCAGGTCAGACCGATCCACAGCAACGCCAGCAACACCAGCAGTGCCGCGCCAAAACCCAGATAGAGATTTTCCCGCAGGCCTTCGAGGGTCAGTTCGTACTCGCGAACCGGTTGCAGCGCCACGATGCTGAACGCCGCACTTTTACCGCCGAGCAACTTGACCTCGACGTCGTAGACGAAGAACTCCTGGCCATTGGCTTCGCGGATCCGCGCGAACTCGTTGCCACGTCCGTCATAGCGCGGCGTGTAATTGATCTGTTCTTCCCGGGTCGCCTTCGAACGCCAGACCAGATGCCCTTCACGGTCATAGATGTAGCCGAGCAATCGGCTGTCGGTGAGGTTGAAGCGTTCGTCGGGCAATTGCTCCGGCATCTGCAAGCTGTTGTTATCCACCCGGGCGGCAGAGATCAACGTGGTCACGTCCGATGCCAAGCGCTGCTCGATGGAGTCCTGCAACGCCAGGCTGAAGGCCCCCTGCATCGCCGGCAGCAACGCCAGCATGAACAACACCGCCAACAGCGTGGCGGCGAGCATCAAGCGAATGCGCAGCGAACGGATCAAGTGCAACGCTCATTGAACAGGTAGCCCAGGCCGCGCACGGTGTCGATCGGTTTGAACCCATCCGGCCCCT
The DNA here is from genome assembly GCF_000282355.1 of Pseudomonas sp. GM49. GTDB lineage: Bacteria > Pseudomonadota > Gammaproteobacteria > Pseudomonadales > Pseudomonadaceae > Aquipseudomonas. The sequence goes on along the minus strand of NZ_AKJL01000305.1, from coordinate 2,310 downwards.
CCAGCTTGCGGCGCAGACGGCCGACCAGCACCTCGATCACATTCGGATCACGCTCGTCGTCATCCGGGTAGAGCTGTTCCATCAAGCGGTCCTTGGGCACCACCTGCTGATGATGGCGCATCAGGTATTCGAGAATGCGGTATTCGTACGCGGTCAGTGCCAGCGGCTGGTCGTCGAGGGACGCCTGCTTGCGATTGAGGTCCAGCAGCAAGGGACCGGCAACGATAGTCGATTGGGTAAAACCGCTGGAGCGGCGTAGCAAGGCATTCAGGCGGGCCTCCAGTTCTTCGAACTGAAACGGCTTGACCACGTAATCGTCGGCGCCGGCGGCCAGGCCTTCGACCTTGTCCTGCCAGTTGCCGCGCGCGGTGAGGATGAGGATCGGGAAGGTTTTGCCACTTGAGCGCAACTGGCGGATCAGGTCGAGCCCGCTCATGCCCGGCAGACCGAGGTCGATCACCGCCAGGTCAAAGTTGAACTGCGCGGTCTGGTACAGCCCCTCCTCGGCGTTGGCCACGGACTCGACCACGTGGCCGCTCTCCGTCAGGCGGGTTTTCAGGTGATGACGCAGCAGCGCTTCATCTTCGACGACCAGCAGTTTCATAACGCTCTCCCGGGCAAATCAACATCTCCAGAGGCGCAACGTCGCACCTCAATAGCTAACATGGCAACGCCGGATCAGTCACTCGGGCTGATCCGGCGCAAGCCGCTCACGAAACGCTTGTCAGAAAGCGTAGTTGGCCGACAGGTAAGTCTGGGCGCTACTGGTCAGGTCCAGCGAACCCTGCTTGCTGCCACCGCGCTCACTCATCTCGGTGCTCGCGTTGCTGCGCAGGTAACGGTAACCCAGTTCAACCGAGGTGTTCTGCGAAACCTGTTGCAGCACACCCACCTGGCCACCGATGGCGTAGCCGATATCGCTGTCGCGGCTGAAGCCTGGCGACTCCTGGGTCATTTTGGTCAGGCCGGCCGTGGCGCCGCCGAACAATTTGGTACTGCCGCCCACCGGGTAGAACAGATCGTAGCTGCCCAGGAGGTTTTCCTGACGCAGTTTAATGCCGTTGTGCGAGCCCGACACGTTGTCGTAAGTGGCGTAGTAACGGCCCTGGCTATTCTGCTGGCCCAGACGCACACCCCAGGTGGTGTCCTTGCCGATCACGCCATCGGCGTTCGGGTGGTTGAGGTTGTCATTCAGGGCGTGGGACTTTTTGACTTTGTCGCTGGTCTGTCCAAGAGTAAGGCTGGCGAAGTTGTCGTCAGACGCGAAGGCCGCGGTGCTCGCGCCCAGAACGGTGAACGCCAGAAGCAGTTTTTTGAATCCAGTCATTGGGGAGTTCCTCATGTGCCGTTTGTTTTTTGGGTACGGGGCAAGGTTACGCACCGCGCCCTGAACTCCCCCTGAACGCAATCTGAACCTGGGCTGAACCGGCCCCTCCCGAATGTTTCGACACGTTTCAAAAGGAGTTCCGACCATGCGCATGTTCTTAGCCGTCCTCCTACTGGCCCTGAGCAGGCTCAGTCAGGCCGCCATCAATACTCAGGAAATTCCCTACCAAAGTGCCGACGGCACGAAAATGATCGGCTATTACGCTTATGACGATGCCATCAAAGGTCCGCGCCCCGGGGTCTTGGTGGTGCATGAGTTCTGGGGGCTGAATGACTACACCAAGCGTCGCGCCCGGGATCTCGCCGGCCTGGGCTACAGCGCCCTGGCCATCGACATGTACGGTGACGGCAAAAATACCGAACACCCCAAAGACGCCATGGCCTTTATGCAAGCGGTGACGAAAGACAGTGCCGTGGGCAGCGCGAGGTTTAACGCCGGACTCGACTTGCTGAAGAAACAGCCACAAACCGACCCGAACAAAATCGCCGCCATCGGCTACTGCTTCGGTGGTGGCGTGGTGCTCAACGCCGCGCGCCAGGGTGTGCCGCTGGCGGGTGTGGTGAGTTTCCATGGTGCGTTGGCAACCAATACGCCGGCAACGCCGGGCAGCGTCAAGGCGAAGATCCTGGTGGAGCACGGGGCGCTGGACAGCATCGTCACCCCGGAGAGCATCAGCGCCTTCAAGAGCGAGATGGACAAGGCCGGGGCCGACTATAAATTCGTCAGTCTCGACGGCGCCAAGCACGGCTTCACCAATCCGGAAGCCGATCGGTTGGGCCATGGCGATCATGGCGGGCCCGACATTGGCTACAACAAGGCTGCGGACGAAAAATCCTGGGCGGACATGCAGGCTTTCTTCAAAAAGATCTTTGGTTAACCCTGACATCTGTGGCGAGGGGGCATTCCGACAAGCCCCCTCGCCA
>NZ_AKJL01000304.1 GCF_000282355.1 Pseudomonas sp. GM49 | reverse complement strand
AAAGCACCCACGGCGGATACTGCGGCTCGGCAGTCAAGCCGATTGCCTTGAACATGGTCGCCGAAATCGCCCGCGACCCACAAACCCAAGGCCTGCCCATCAGCGGCATCGGCGGCATCGGCAACTGGCGCGACGCCGCGGAATTCATCGCCCTGGGCAGCGGCGCGGTGCAAGTGTGCACGGCGGCAATGCTGCATGGCTTCCGGATTGTCGAAGACATGAAGGACGGTTTGTCACGCTGGATGGACAGTCAGGGCTACGCCAGCGTCGCGGAGTTTTCCGGGCGCGCGGTGGGCAATACCACGGACTGGAAGTACCTGGACATCAACTATCAGGTGATCGCAAAAATCGATCAGGAGGCCTGCATTGGCTGTGGTCGTTGCCATATCGCTTGTGAGGACACGTCGCACCAGGCGGTAGCCAGCCTCAAGCAAGCGGACGGCACGCATAAATATCAAGTGATCGATGAGGAGTGTGTGGGCTGCAATCTGTGCCAGATCACCTGCCCGGTGCAGGACTGTATCGAGATGGTGCCGGTGGAGACCGGCAAGCCGTTCCTGGACTGGAATCATGATCCGAGGAATCCGTATCACGTCAGTCCTTGATACTCGCGGCGCCTGAACCGACGCCATCGCGAGCAAGCTCGCTCCCACAGGGATCGTATTAACACTGAGATCCCCTGTGGGAGCGGGCTTGCCCGCGAAGAGGCCAGCAGCCACACCACCCAACCTCAAGGCTCCAACCCGATCCCCCGCAAAATCACACTGGTCACCGTCTGCACTGCCTTTTCGAACTGCATGTCCGACAGCGGCTGATGGTCGTTGAGAATATTCACCTGGTGATCGAAGTCGGCGTAGTGCTGGGTCGAGGCCCAGATCATGTACAGCAGGCTAGAAGGCTCCACCGGCAGGATGCGTTTGTCGTCCACCCACTGGCGGATTTTCGCTTCCTTCATCTTGGCCCAGTCGTACAGGCTCGCATCCAGCGCTGCGCCGAGGGTCGGCGCGCCATGGATGATTTCGTTGGCCCAGACTTTCGAACCATAGGGCCGGCTGCGGGAATGGTTCATCTTGGCGCGGATGTAGCTGCTGAGCACCACGCGCGGGTCATCGAACATCTCGAAACACAGCGCGTCCTGCTTCCAGACTTCCAGCAAGTCGAACAGTACGGCGCTGTACAATTCGGTCTTGGTGCTGAAGTAGTAATGCAGATTGGAGCGCGGCAGTTGCACTTCAGCGGCGATGTCGGCCATGGCGGTGCCGCCGAAACCCTTTTCAGCGAAGACTTTTTCCGCCCCCAGCAGAATTTTCTCGACGTTACTGCGACGAATCTCGATCTTGTGATTGCCCATGCCGATCCCCGACAACAACGTTGAGCAAGACTAGCATCCGCTCTGGACTGCGGCGACAGAGGAAAACGAAACTTCGTACAGCCGCTGTCGTAAAGCTAAACTCTGCGCACTTGGAAACTGCCTGAGGTACCCACGATGCTGCTGAAGAAAACCCTGACCGTTGCTGCCCTGCTCGGCTCGCTGCTCGCCGCTTCTTCGGTGTTTGCCCACGCCCACCTGAAAAGTCAGACACCGGCCGCCGACAGCACCGTCGCCACGGCAACGGAATTGCGCCTGGAGTTCTCCGAAGGCGTCGAAGCCAGTTTCACCAAAGTCACGCTGACCAGGGACGGCGCACCCGTAGCGGTAAAAGCGCTGGCCACTGAGGGTAGCGACAAAAAGACCCTGATCGTCACCCCGGCCGCGCCGTTGACCGCCGGCGCCTACAAAGTCGAATGGCACGCCGTGTCGGTCGACACCCACAAAAGCGAAGGTGCCTACGCCTTCAAGGTTGGCCAGTAATTCATGGTGAGCGCGTTGGTGCTGTGCCGCTTCCTGCATTTCATCGTGGTGTTGATGCTGTTCGGGGCCTGGGTGTTCAGGCCTCTGCTTTCAACTGGCGAAACCGCACTGGATCAGCGGCTGGCACGAATTTCCCGTTGGCTGGCCGTAGTGGCGCTGGCCAGCGGTGTCTGCTGGTTGTTGCTGATTACCGCGAGCATGGCCGGGGCCTGGGACGCGGCCTTCGATCCAGCGACCCTGAACCTGGTACTGGGCAGTACCTTTTTCGGTCAGGTCTGGCGCTGGCATTTGCTGATCAACATGGTGTTGCTGGCGTTGCTGCTGACGCCTCTACGCACCAGCCTTGCGCTGCGCCTGATCTTCAGCGGCCTGCTGGTGGCCACGCTGGCCCCGGTCGGCCACGGCGCGATGCTCGATGGCACCGCAGGCCATTTGCTGATCCTCAATCAACTCATTCACTTGATCTGCGTGGGTGCCTGGCTCGGCGGCTTGATGCTGCTGGTGATGATTCTGCGAGAGCCCGCGGGGCATTCGATCCGCGTGATGTTGCAGCGCTTCAGCGGCGTCGGTTACGGCTTGGTCGCCGGGCTGCTGATCACGGGTCTGATCAATGTGCGGGTGCTCACCGGGGCATTCTGGCCAACGCCGTTGTTCACCGGCTTCGCCTTGATCCTGTTGATCAAGGCTGTGCTGGTGGCAGCGATGCTGGGCCTGGCATTGTTCAATCGGCTGCGCATCGATGATTGCGAGCAGCGTCTGGCGACGTTGCGGGCGAGCGTGATGTTCGAATGGTTGCTGGGACTTGGCGCGGTGGCGGCGGTTTCATTGCTGGGCACCCTGCCGCCGATGATTTCCAGCTGACAACCCCATCCCCTGTGGGAGCGAGTCTTTGTGGCGAGGGGGCTTGCCCCCTCGCCCCGGAACCTGGCGCGAGCATCGGCCGCTTCAGGCAGATGCCCCCAACAGTTGACTCAACACCGCTCGCAACTTGCCGGGCTTCACCGGTTTGTTCAGCAACGGTGCATTGAGCCGCTGCAACGCACGCCGACAATGGTCGGTGCGGTCGGCAGTAATGATCACCGCAGGTATGCTCTGGTGGTAATGCTCGCGCAAATGTCGCACCACATCACAGCCAACCACCGCGTGATCGAGATGATAGTCCGCGAGAATCAGTTCCGGCGCCTGCCCGCGCAATGCCGCCAGCGCAGACGCTTCATCGGTGGCGGTCACTACATCGCAGCCCCACTGCCCGAGCAATGCGCTCATGCTTTCGAGAATGCTCACTTCGTTGTCGAGCACCAATAAACGACGTCCCGGCAGCGGGTCTCCAGTGCCCGGTTGTGGCACCGCCTGACTCACAGGTAACGGAACCTCATCGGATATCGGCACCTCGATGCTGAACATCGAACCACGCCCCGGCAACGAGTACACGCCGATTTTATAGCCAAGGATCTTGGCGATGCGCTCGACAATCGCCAGCCCCAGGCCCACGCCCTTGCGGTCGGCGGCTCGGCCGACGTCCAACTGGTTGAATTCGAGGAAGATCGAATCGAGCCGGTCTGCGGCGATGCCACGCCCGGTGTCCCAGACCTCCAGGCGCAACATCTCGCCTCGGCGCCTTGCCCCGAGCAGGATGCTGCCTTCATTGGTGTAGCGGCAGGCATTGCTGAGGAAATTGCGCAGGATCCGCGTCATCAGGCGCAAGTCGGTGCTGATGGCGTAATCGGCCATGCGCACCCGCAGGTTCAAGCCGGCCGCCTGCGCAACGGACTGGAACTCCGACACCAGCGGCCCGAGCAGTTCGTCGAGGCGGTATAGCGCGATGTCCGGCTTGACCGCAGCCTGATCGAGCCGGGAAATGTCGAGCAGATCCGTCAGCAGGTCTTCGGCTCCTTCCAGGGCCTGGTGAGTGCGTTCCACCAGCACCTGTTCGGCTTCCGGCAAGTTGCGTTCGCGTAAAGTCGAAATCAGCAACCGCGCGGCGTTCAGCGGTTGCAGCAGGTCGTGGCTGGCGGCGGCGAGGTATTTGTCTTTGCTGTGATTGGCGGCCTCGGCGGCATCGCGGGCGTCGCGCAAGGCCCGGGCGATCTGTTTACGCTGGGTGATCTGCTGCTGAAGGTTACGGTTGGCTTCGAGCAATTCATCGGTGCGCGCGACGACGCGCTGCTCCAGTTCGTCATTGAGTTGCTGCAGGCGCTGCTGGGCCAGCTTGCGCTCGGTGATATCGGAGACGAACCCTTCCACCAGCCCTTCCTGACCAGGCTTGAGCAGCAGGTTCATCAACACTTCGAGGTGACTGCCGTCCTTGCGGCGCAAGCGGGTTTCATAGCCGTGCAGGCTGCGCTGGTGCCTGAGGATTTCGCCGATGTTTTCCAGTTCCTGCGCGCCGTCGACGAACAGGGTGCTGGCCAGGTCGGTCAGGGAGAACAGCACCTCCTGTGGGTCCTGGTAACCGAGCATGTGTGCCAGCGCCGGGTTGGCAGCGCGCATGCCATCGCGCAAGCTGGCCTGGAAGATCCCGTGCACCGCGTTTTCGAACAGCCACTTGTAGCGGTTTCGCTCGGCTTCCAGATCATCCAGGCGCGCGGCCAGTTCCGGATAATGACTCTTGCGGGCCGAATGGCTGCCTAACCCCAGCAGCCCGGCCAGAGCCCGTTGTTGCTCGTCAGAGGGCTTCGCCATAGACGACCTCGACATCACGCTGGCTGGATTCGCGCGGGTTGGTCAGGATGCACGGATCGTGCATCGCATGCTGCGACAGGAACGGGATGTCCGAGGTCCTGACGCCATGCAAACCGAGGGTTTCGTGAAAGCCGATGGCGTGCTTGAGGGCGATCAGGTGTTCGACCAGGCGCCCGCAAATCTGCCGGTGATTAAGGCCTCGGCAGTCGATGCCGAAGGTCTCGGCGATCACCTTGAAGCGCTCCGGTGCCGAGTTGTAATTGAAGGCCACCACGTGCTCGACGAGCACCGCGTTGCACAGGCCGTGGGGCAGGTCGAGAAAGCCGCCGAGGCTGTGGGACATGGCATGCACGGCGCCCAGGATTGCGTTGGAAAACGCCAGCCCGGCCTGCATGCTGCCGAGCATGATCTTCTCGCGCAGGGCGATGTCGGTCGGGTTGGCGATCATTTGCACCAGGTTGCCATTGATCAGGCGCATCGCCTCCAGCGCATGGGGGTCGGTCAGCGGCCCGTGACCAGTGGACACGAAAGCTTCGATGGCATGCACCAACGCGTCGATGCCGGTACAGGCCGACAGGAACGGATCCATGCTCAGGGTGGTTTCCGGGTCGATCAGCGAAACGTCCGGCACCACGGCCTTGCTGACGATGGAGAACTTCATGCGTTCCTGCTGGTTGGAAATGATCACGAATTGCGAGACGTCGGCCGAGGTGCCGGCAGTGGTCGGAATCAGGATCAGCGGCGGGCTGGGCACGCGGATGGTGTCCACGCCCTCGAAGTCGAGAATGCTGCGGCCATGGGCGACGACGATGCCAATGCCTTTGCCGCAGTCCATCGGGCTGCCGCCACCGACGGCGACAATCACGTCGCAATGGTTTTCCCGGTACAGCTCGGCGCCGAGCATCACTTCTTCGACCCGCGGGTTGGGCGAGACATCACTGTAAAGGCAGTATTCGATGCCCAGGGCTTGCAGGCTGGCTTCGACATCGGCGACCCAGCCAGCGGCAATCACGCCGGGATCACTGACCACCAGGACCTTGCGCGCGCCAAAGGTCTTGGCATAGTTGCCGACATTGTGCCGGCTACCGGCACCGAAGATGATTTCAGGCGAAACGAATTTACGCAGCTGGTTGAGACTCTGGCTCATTGGAAAGCCTGTTTTTATTGTTTTGAAAGGTACAAGCCACACTAAACCATCCAGCTGTGAATGCAATCAGACCAATGGGTAGCACTGCCTGGGGTGTACTCACATTTGAACTCTCCGCAAATCCCCTGTGGGAGCGGGCTTGCCCGCGAAGAGGTCCTGTCAGTCAATATTGGTGGTGACTGACACTCCGCCTTCGCGAGCAAGCCCGCTCCCACAAGGGATCTGTGTCGCCAGACTAGCCGCGATAAATCAGTTGCGAAGCCTTCGCGTTGCGTAGCGTCAGGTGTTCGATCCCCAACCCCGGCGCTTCGGCTTCTTCGCGAGCCTTGAGGATCACGCCGTGGTGCGCGGACTTGCTGCACACCGGGTCGGCATTGCTGGCATCGCCGGTCAGCATGAAGGCCTGGCAACGACAGCCTCCCAAGTCCTTGTGCTTTTCGTCGCAGGAGCGGCACGGCTCCTTCATCCAGTCATCGCCGCGAAAACGATTGAAGCCGAACGAGTCGTTCCAGATGTGCTCGATGCTGTGCTCGCGCACATTGGGAAACTGTACCGGCAACTGCCGGGCGCTATGGCAAGGCAAGGCCGTGCCGTCGGGGGTGATGTCGAGAAACAGGTTGGCCCAGCCGTTCATGCAGGTCTTGGGACGTTCCTCGTAGTAGTCCGGGGTGACGAAGATGAGCTTGCACGGGTGACCCTGGGCTTCAAGGCGTTCACGGTACTCATTAGTAATGCGCTCGGCACGCTGCAATTGCTCGCGGGTGGGCAACAGGCCGACGCGGTTGAGTTCAGCCCAGCCATAGAATTGGCACGTGGCCAGTTCGACAAAGTCCGCTTCCAGTTCCAGGCACAACTCGATGATTTGCGCGATCCGGTCGATGTTGTGCCGATGAGTGACGAAGTTCAGCACCATTGGATAACCCTGGGCTTTCACCGCACGGGCCATGGCGAGTTTCTGGGTAAAGGCTTTGCGCGAGCCGGCGAGCATATTGTTCACCGCTTCGTCGGCGGCCTGGAAGCTGATCTGGATATGGTCCAGCCCGGCCACCTTGAAGTCGCGCACCTTCTGCTCGGTCAGGCCGATGCCGGAGGTAATCAGGTTGGTGTAGTAGCCCATGTCCCGGGCAGCCTTGATCAGTTCGGCGAGGTCCTGGCGTACCAGCGGCTCGCCACCGGAAAAGCCCAATTGCGCGGCGCCCATGTCCCGCGCTTCGCGGAATACGCGAATCCATTCTTGCGTGCTCAGCTCCTCGCCGTGCCGAGCAAAATCCAATGGATTGGAGCAATAGGGACATTGCAGCGGACAGCGGTAGGTCAGCTCGGCGAGCAGCCACAATGGTGGTCCGGGCAGCGTCTCACTCGATCCAGAATTGCGCATGGGCCACCTCCAGAAACGCCAGCACGTCTTCGTCGATCCCCGGTACGCCGGGGAAGTTCGCGCTCAATCGATCAATGATCGCCGCCACGCTGCGTTGGCCATCCACCAGGTCGAGAATCTGCCCGGCACTGGCGTTGAGCTTGATCATGCCTTCGGGGTACAGCAGCACATGGCAGTGCTGACGGGGCTCCCATTGCAGCCGAAAACCGCGACGCAAGGCCGGTGACTGCTGGCGATCGATCAGGTTCACAGGGCGATCCCCCGGTGCCAGACATTCTCGCCGGTGACCGTGTGATACGGCGGGCGCGCAAGTTCGTAGGCCATGCTCATGGCATCGAGCATGCTCCACAACACGTCGAGCTTGAATTGCAGGATTTCCAACATGCGTTGTTGCCCCTCGGCCGTCACGTAGTGCGCCAAGGTGATACGCAAACCATGTTCGACATCGCGCCGCGCCTGGCCCAGGCGCGTGCGGAAATAGTCGTAGCCGGCGACGTCGATCCACGGGTAATGAGTGGGCCAGGCGTCGAGTCGCGATTGATGGATCTGCGGGGCAAAGAGTTCGGTCAGCGAACTGCTGGCCGCTTCCTGCCAACAGGCACGACGAGCGAAATTGACGTAGGCATCCACCGCAAAACGCACCCCTGGCAACACCAGCTCCTGGGAGAGGATCTGCTCGCGATGCAGGCCCACGGCTTCGCCCAGGCGCAGCCAGGCTTCGATTCCGCCCTCGCTGCCGGGGACGCCGTCGTGGTCGAGAATCCGTTGCAGCCACTCCCGGCGCACGTCACGGTCCGGGCAGTTGGCGAGAATTGCGGCGTCCTTCAGCGGAATGTTGATCTGATAGTAGAAGCGATTGGCGACCCAGCCCTGGATCTGTTCGCGGCTGGCGCGGCCGGCGTACATGGCTTGATGGAAGGGGTGATGGATGTGGTAGAAGGCGCCCTTGGCGCGCAGGGCGGCTTCGAATTCGCCAGGGGTCATTGGGCTGTCTGTCATTGCGTTCTCCGGGAAGTTCTGCGGCGTCTGGTCCGGCCTCTTCGCGGGCAAGCCCGCTCCCACAGGGTTCGGCAGTGTCCACAAAACCTGTGGGAGCGGGCTTGCTCCGGGCGGCGATCCGACGAAGGCGTCCTTCGCTACAGCTCAATACTCATGCCGTCGTATGCCACTTCGATCCCCCGCCGCTCCAGCAATGCCCGCTCGGCCGAGTCCTCATCGAGAATGGGATTGGTGTTGTTGATGTGGATCAGCACCTTGCGCTGGCGATTGAAACCCTCCAGCACTTCAAGCATCCCGCCGGGGCCGCTTTGTGCCAGGTGCCCCATTTCGCTGCCCAGGCTCTGGCCGACCTCGCAAATACGCATTTCGTCGTCGCGCCACAGGGTGCCGTCCAGCAACAGGCAATTGGCGCGCTGCATCCAGCCCAGCACTTCATCGTCGATTCGGCCAAGGCCCGGCGCATAGAACAGCGAGGCGCCGTTGCGCAGGTCTTCAATGAACAAGCCAATGGTGTCCCCCGGTTGCGGGTTGCCACGATTGGGCGAATACGGCGGCGCGTTGCTCACCAGGGGAATCGCACGAAATTGCAAATGTTCGCAGGCCGGGATGCCGAACGGCTGGCGATCGAGGCCAACCGGTTGCCAGTGCAGTCCGCCGTTCCAGTGTCCGAGCATGTTGAATAACGGGAAACCGCTGCTCAGGTCCTGATGCACACGCTCGGTGCACCAGACGTCATGCGGGCAGCCTTCGCGCAAGCTGAGCAAACCGGTGCAATGGTCGATCTGGCTGTCCAGCAGCACGATGCCGGCGATGGCGCTCTCACGCAGGCGCCGCGTCGGTTGCAGTGGCGCAAAACTCTCGAGTTGCGCGCGAATGTCCGGTGACGCGTTGCACAGCACCCACTCCACACCGTCGTCACTCAGGGCAATCGACGACTGCGTACGGCGCTGGGCCCGCAGGCTGCCATTGCGCACACCGGCGCACTGGCGGCAGTTGCAGTTCCACTGCGGGAAACCACCGCCAGCGGCGGAACCGAGAACGCGGATGTACATGGCAGATGCTCCGGAAGGCAGGCCCGGCCAACGCATCGGCTGGCCGGGTGATCAATCAACGGTTGGCGAAATACATCGTCACTTCGAAGCCAATGCGCAGATCGGTAAACGCGGGTTTAGTCCACATGGGTCATTCCTCTTCTTGTGCCGGGTGATTCCGGTAGTGCCATTAATGCACGGGGCATCGGGCGCCCGAATGCTACTTTCGAAGGAGTTTGCGGGGTGATTTGGTAGGGGGTGTGCGGTCGACATGCACGCACAAACGTTGTAGGAGCGAGCTTGCTCGCGAAGGTCGTGAAGACACCGCGTACAGACAGACAGAACGCGTCATCGTTGACGTCCATCGCGAGCAAGCTCGCTCCTACAGGGTGGTTGTCGTTAGTGCGAAGTCAGAAGAACCCCAGCGGATTGATGTCGTAGCTCACCAGCAGGTTTTTGGTCTGCTGATAATGATCAAGCATCATCTTGTGATTCTCCCGGCCAACGCCGGACTTCTTGTAGCCACCGAACGCGGCGTGCGCCGGGTACAGGTGGTAGCAGTTGGTCCACACGCGCCCGGCCTTGATCGCCCGGCCCATGCGATAGGCGCGGTTGATGTCGCGGGTCCACAGGCCGGCGCCGAGGCCGAACTCGCTGTCGTTGGCGATGGCCAGGGCTTCGGCTTCGTCCTTGAAGGTGGTGACACCTACCACCGGGCCGAAGATTTCTTCCTGGAACACACGCATCTTGTTATGACCCTTGAGCAGGGTCGGCTGGATGTAATAACCGCTGGACAGATCTCCCTCCAGGCGTTCGGCCGCGCCGCCAGTGAGCAACTCGGCGCCCTCCTCCCGGGCAATGGTCAGGTACGAGAGGATCTTGTCGTATTGCTGCTCGGACGCCTGGGCGCCGACCATGGTCTCGGTGTCCAGCGGGTTGCCGCGCTTGATCCTGGCGATCTTCTTCATCACCTCGGCCATGAACGGCTCGTAGATCGACTCCTGCACCAGCGCCCGGGACGGGCAGGTGCAGACTTCGCCCTGGTTGAAGAACGCCAGCACCAGGCCTTCGGCGGCTTTTTCGATGAACGCCGGTTCCGCATTCATGATGTCTTCGAAGAAGATGTTCGGCGACTTGCCGCCCAGTTCGACGGTGCTCGGAATGATGTTCTCGGCGGCGCAATGCATGATGTGCGCGCCCACCGGGGTCGAACCGGTGAAGGCGATCTTGGCGATGCGCTTGCTGGTGGCCAGGGCCTCACCGGCTTCGCGGCCAAAGCCCTGGACGATATTCAGTACGCCCGCCGGCAGCAGGTCGGCGATCAACTCGGCGAAGACCATGATTGACAGCGGTGTTTGCTCGGCAGGCTTGAGCACGATGCAGTTGCCGGCGGCGAGCGCCGGGGCGAGTTTCCAGGCGGCCATCAGCAGCGGGAAGTTCCACGGAATGATCTGCCCGACCACGCCCAGGGGCTCATGGAAGTGATAGGCCGTGGTCAGTTCGTTGATCTCGGCAGCCCCGCCTTCCTGGGCGCGAATGCAACCGGCGAAGTATCGGAAGTGGTCGGCCGCCAGCGGCACGTCGGCGTTCAGGGTTTCGCGCACGGCCTTGCCGTTGTCCCAGGTTTCGGTGACGGCCAGGACCTCAAGGTTCTGCTCGATGCGGTCGGCGATTTTCAGCAGCACCAGGGAGCGGTCCTGGGCCGAGGTCTTGCCCCAGGCGTCGGCAGCGGCATGGGCGGCGTCGAGGGCCTTGTCGATGTCGGCGGCGCTGGAGCGTGGGAATTCGGCGATCACTTCACCATTGACCGGCGAGGTGTTGGTGAAGTACTCGCCATTGACCGGCGCGACGAACTCACCGCCGATGAAGTTGCCGTAGCGCGGTTTGAAGTTAATGACGGCGCCTGGGGTTCCGGGTTGAGCGTAGATCATGATGGGCCTCTGTCTGGGTCGATGCCTGTCGTACTGACAGGCGATGAACCGATACTAGAGAGCCCCGCGTGCCAGACGAATGCATCGTTGGCAGGAGGGGCTCTCGTTATTTGGTCGTAGGTTTCACACAGATCACTGTAGGAGCGAGCCTGCTCGCGATGAACCCGAGAACGCCACGGGGTATCAGGTTTCAAGCGTTATCGTTGACGACCATCGCGAGCAGGCTCGCTCCTACAGGGGTTATGCGGTGGAGTCAGATTGATCAGTGTTTGGCCACCAGGTCCTTGGGCAGTTTGAAGGTCCAGAGCATGCCGCCCTGGTTGAAGTCCTTCACCCGCTTGGCCACTTCGCCGCCCCACAACGGTACCGCGCCGCCCCAGCCGGAGAGCACCGAGACGTACTGTTCGCCGTCCATTTCCCAGGTCACGGGCGAGCCGAGCACGCCGGAGCCGGTCTGGAATTCCCAGACCTTTTCGCCGGTCTTGGCGTTGAACGCCTGCAGGAAACCTTCAGGCGTGCCGGTGAACACCAGGTTGCCCTTGGTGGTCAGCACCCCGCCCCACAGCGGCGCGTAGTTCTTGTGACGCCAGACTTCCTTGCCGGTTTTCGGGTCGATGGCCCGTAGCACGCCGATGTAGTCTTCGTTCAACGGTTTGATGGTGAAGCCGGCGCCGAGGAACGCCGCGCCTTTCTTGTAGGCGATGCCTTCGTTCCAGATGTCCATGCCCCATTCGTTGGACGGCACATAGAACAGCCCGGTGTCTTTGTTGTAGGCCATCGGCATCCAGTTTTTCGCGCCGAGGAACGCCGGCGCTACGAACACCGAACTGCCCTTGACTTCCGAACCCGGGGCGCCGGGACGGCTGGCTTCGTTGTAGATCGGCCGTCCGTCCTTATCCAGGCCGGTGGCCCAGGTGATCTTGTCCACGAACGGGAAGCCACGGATGAATTTGCCGTTGGTGCGGTCCAGCACGTAAAAAAAACCGTTACGGTCGGCCGTGGCCGCCGCCTTGATTTCCTTGCCGCCTTCGCTGTAGTTGAACGACACCAGCTCGTTCACGCCGTCGTAGTCCCAACCGTCGTGGGGCGTGCTCTGGAAGTGCCACTTGATGGTGCCGTCGTCCGGGTTGAGCGCCAGGCGCGACGAGGAGTAAAGGTTGTCGCCAGGGCGCAGGTGCGAGTTCCACGGTGCCGGGTTGCCGGTGCCGAACAGCAGCAGGTTGGTTTCCGGGTCGTAATAACCGCCAAGCCAAGGGGCCGCACCGCCGGTTTTCCAGAGATCGCCCGGCCAGGTCTTGCCCGCCTCGCCGCCGGAGATGCCGTTCTCCACCGCTTTGCCGTCCTTGTAGACGTAGCCCATATGGCCTTCGACCGTCGGCCGGGTCCACAGCAGATCACCGTTTTTCGGGTCGTAGGCCTCGATCTTGCCCACCACGCCGAACTCGCCACCGGCCACGCCGGTAATCAGCTTGCCATTGATCACCAGTGGCGCGGCGCTGATCGAGTAGCCTTCCTTGTGGTCGGCGACTTTCTTGCTCCACACCACCTTGCCGGTATCCTTGTTCAGTGCCACGAGCTTGGCGTCGAGAGTGCCGAAAATCACCAGGTCGCCATACAGCGCGACGCCGCGGTTGATCACGTCACAGCAGGGACGGATGTCGTCCGGCAAGCGTGCATCGTATTGCCAGAGCTTCTTGCCGGTGCGTGCATCCACGGCAAACACCCGCGAGTAGGAACCGGTCATGTACATCACGCCGTCCTTGACCATCGGCTGCGCTTGCTGGCCACGCTGTTTTTCACCGCCGAAGGAAAACGCCCAGGCCGGGCGCAGCTCCTTGACGTTGTCGACGTTGAGAATATCCAGCGGGCTGTAGCGCTGCCCTTGAACGCCCAGGCCGTTGGTCACGACCTGTTCCGGGTTCTTCGGGTCCTGGAGAATGTCCTGGTCGGAAACCCCGGCCAATGCCTGGCCGGACAACAGCATGGCACTGAGCAGCAGGCTCAAGACGAAGGGCTGGCGACGTGCGGGTTGGGTCATGACGGCTTCCTCTGCGGACTTTTGTTATTTCCGGGAGATTTTCCCGGTCTGGTGCAGATTCTTGAGCGCCGCCGCCCGGGCAACAATTGCCCGCAATATGGAGATTGCTAGTTCCTTGGTACAGGTTCGGAGAAGATGAGTAGCGGATTTTGTGCCCGACACAGCCCCCCTGTGGGAGCGGGCTTGCTCGCGAAGAGGCCGGTACATTCGACATCGATGTCGCCTGACACTCAGCCTTCGCGAGCAAGCCCGCTCCCACATTAGATCGGGTGGGTCAGTTATTTGCGTTGGAATCCACCCGCGTCATCCGCTCGCGCTCGTAGCGCGGGTACAGATGACTGATGCTGCGGATCAGTTCGTATCGGCTCAGGTTGACGCTGGCGAAACGTTCGGGGATGGGGCTGCGGATCATCTCGGCCATGTCGCTGCCATTGGCCGCGCCGTCGCGCATGAGCTGATCGAGCCAGCTCAGGTAATCGCGCATCTGCTCGAAGGGTTGTGGGTCGCTCGACACCGGCCCGTGGCCCGGCACGACCTGCGTCCAGGGCAAGCCTTGCAGGGTCGCGATGTCCGCCAGCCACACTGACAGCCCTGGGCTGTTGGGCGTGGTCAGCGCCCGTTGATAAAACACCAGGTCCCCGGCAAACAGCACGCCGGTTTGCTGGTCGAGAATAGCCAGATCCGCGCCCGTATGCCCACCCAGGCTCAGCAGACGCAAATCGTGATTCCCAAAACTTTTCACGCCGGGTATCAGCACCTGGGTGGGCAATACCACCTCAGTGCCGCGCATCCAGTCGCCGACCATTCGATACAAATTCTCGGCCATGGCATCGCCTTGCTGATGCAACAGCTCAGTGGTGCCAGCCAAGGCACCTATCGGCACGTCGCTGAAGGCCTGATTGCCCAGCACATGATCCGGGTGATGGTGGGTCAGCAGCAGCTGGATCACCGGTTTATCCGTGGTAGCGGCAATCGCCTTGCGCATCGCTTCGCCGTAACGTTTCGACGGCCCGCTGTCGATCACTACCACTCCGAGTTCGGTGACGATGAACGCGGTGTTGACGATGTTGCCGCCGTTGGCCTTGGCGAAATTATCAGTGCTGCCTTCCAGCACCCAGGTGTCCTGGGCGATCTGCCGGGGCTTGAGTGAGTAGTCGAGATCGGCCAGGGCCGGCAGACTGACGCTTAACACCATCAACAGGATCCAGCGCATGCCACGCTCCTTGGGGTCAGGGGATCGACGCATCGAACTCATTGCCGCTGTTGTCCCGTAGCAGCAGGCGCGTTTGCCCTGCTCCCACGATGTCGAAGGCCAGGTTGGGGTTTTCGCTGACCGCAGGAAACAGCTCCAGCCGGGCCAGCACTTGCTCGTTGTGGTCGCGCAGCTCGGCATGGTTGATGAAGAATTCCGGAATGCCGCTGACCATGCCGTTGTCCATGGGATGGGCCACCTGCAAACGCAAACGGCTTAACTCGCCCCGGGGATAGCGGCCGCCGAGCACTTCGCCGATGTGCTCCTCCCAGCCCGGCTGGCTGCGTACCACGCTCGGCGCGGTGCAGCCGCCACCCACCGCGTCAATCAGGGTCGATCCGACATGCCACAGCCCGTCGCGGGTCAACACCGCCGCGCGCAGGGGCGTGGCCTGTTCGATGCGAATGCGCAACGACAGCCAGGGCAAAACGGAACTCAGCGGCTGGAAGTCGACAATTTTCGGCAAAGGGTTCAGCTCTGCCCAAGCGAGGATTTTTACCACCTCGCCGCTGAACGCCCGGGCATCGATTTCCAGCGGTACTTGCCGGGCATCTTCGGCAAACGGCGGCGCCAGCACCTTGACCCGATCATCGAATACGAACGGCGCATTGCCAAGAAACTGCTTGTGATAGAACGTCCACATCACCGATGGCACCGGGTCTTTGCCGGGATCGATTTCGGCAGCCTGTGCCGCCAGGCTTAACCAGCAAGCCAACAGGCAACTCCCTCGCCATTTCATCGTATGCTCCTATTGATACATCTCGGGCACGTCGTAACGCAGGCCGTAATGGCCGTAGATGGTCTTCACCGAGCCCTCGCGGATCAGGCCTTCGAGCGCCTCTTCCACGGCATAAGCCAGTTGACGGTTGCTTTCGTGCACCGCCATGCCAATTTCCCAAAGCTGCTTACCCATGTTCGGGTAGGCGTTTTGCGCCAACGCCACTTGCGGGTCGGCAGCCTGGCGTACCTGCCAGTCGATCTCGCCGCGCATGGCCATCACCGCGTCGACCTCACCGGCTTTCATCGCGGCAAACGCCTGGGGCACGCCGGGATAGTGATGCGTCTTGCCGGCAAGCATGCCGTTGAACACCGAGGTCAGGTAGAACGACGGCACGCTGTCGACTTCGACACCAATCGGGTGCTGCTCGAACACCGCGACACTGGTTACTTTATCCAGCCGCCGGCGGTCGTAGGCCACCTGCCATTGTTCGTTCTGGTACGGACCGAACATCACCACATGACCATTTTCCAGTTCGCCGAACTCATTACGCTTCTGCGCGTAGTCACGGTCGTAGGGCACGCGCATCATCAGGTCGGCCAGTTGCTGATTGTGCAAGGCACTGGCACGCCAGATGTAGTCGCGCAGGTCATCATCGAGCTTTTCTCCGGCCGGCGCCCAGATCAGCAACAAGCGCACACCGAGCGCCTTGGCCAAGGCCTCGGCAAGTTCGACATCGACACCTTGGGGCTTGCCGGCGCTTTCAAAGCTGTAGGGGGCGAAGTCCTTGTAGACCGCCACTTTCAGCTCTCCGGCGGCGATCAATTCGTCGTAACTGCGAACCTGCGCCTGCGCCGGCTGGCAGCACAGCCACAGAACGCCGATCAACACCGCGAGCAGGCGCATGGGTCACTCCTCGACGTGCACAGTGTCCAGATAAGTGCGCACCGCCCACAGGGCTTCCTGGCTCAGGTAGTCGGCCATCTTCGGCATGTACACCCGACCGTCGCGCACCGCGCCATGGCGCACCCGTTCGGCAAACCATTCATCGCCCGACTCACCGACATCGAGCATGCGCAAGTCGGGGGCGATACCGCCGGACTTGGCTTCCAGGCCATGACAGGCAGCGCAGTTCTGGGTATAAGCCGAAGCGCCGATTTCCACTGCCTTGTCATGTTCCGGGGCGGTGCGATAAGGGTTTACCGCGGCCCAGCCGTCGGCATCGAGTTGTACGCCGGCCTCCTTGATTGGCGTCAGTCCCTTGGTTTCCACGGCCTGGGGTACCACGTTGCCGTGGGCCCACACGGAACCTGCGCTGATTAGACCGGCCAGCAGCCCGGTCACGAGCAAGACGTTGCGTTTTGTTTTCATTGTTATGCCCTCAGGATTGCACGCAAAACCTCTTGGCAGAGGCTATGGCAGCCATCTTAGAAAGCCCTGCGCACAGGCCCCATGCTGCTTTGGTGGTCGCCACCTACTCCCTTGGTCGTAAGGCGATCGGTGGACACGGGACGCGGGCCGTGGAGCCGGTCGACACCGATCAGGGTCAGGATCAGCAGGAACGGCAGGAGCAGAGTTTTGACGATCCGCATGATCAATCTCCTCCGGATCAATGGCCGTGGTTGCCAATGCTAGAACCGCGCAGCACCAGGCGGGCTACTACCTTGGTACTGGCCCTTCGGTACTTTCTGCATATTTTCACTGCACCACAGGCTTCCTATGCTGGCGCTAACGGTCATGGAGAGCCTTATGCACCAGCTTGCCCCCTACGCCTTGAGCTGCCTGCTGGCGATTGCCGGCACCGCCAGTCTGGCCACCCAGTGCCAGGCCGCGGATGCGCCATTGCAGGTGCGGATCGGCTATCTGGGCTTTCGTCCCGACCCTGGCCCGCTGCTGTCGAACGTCATTCCGGAACCCGCCGATGCCGGGCTGCGTGGCGCTGAATTGGCGATCACCGACAGCAACAGTACCGGGCGTTTTCTCAATCACAGGTACAGCCTGGTCGGCGCCAGCGTCGACAGCCCCGAAGCTTTGCTCGATGCGGCAAAGGTGCAGCATGAACAAGGTCTGCGCCTGTTTGTGGTGAATGTCCCCGCAACCAGCCTGCGTCAATTGAGTGCCGCACTGCCCGACAGTTTGCTGTTCAACGCCGGTAGCCCCGATGACAACCTGCGCACCACCGATTGCCTGCCGAACGTGCTGCACACCTTGCCGAGCCGGGCGATGCTCGCCGATGCACTGGTGCAGTTTCTGGTGCTGCGTAAATGGCAGCGGGCGCTGCTGATTGTCGGCCCGACCCCGGACGATCAGGCCTATGCAGTCGCCCTGCGCCGCGCCACCAAACGCTTCGGCTTGCAACTGGTGGCGGAAAAACCCTGGAGCTTTGATAACGATCAGCGACGCAGTGCTCAGGCGGATATGCCGCTGTTCACCCAGACCGACGAGTACGACGTGGTGCTGGTGGCCGATGAACGCGGCGACTTCGGTGAATACGTGCCCTACCAGACCTGGTACCCGCGCCCGGTCGCCGGCACCCAAGGCCTGACCCCGGTGGGCTGGCACAAAACCGTGGAAACCTACGGTGCCGCGCAACTGCAAAAACGCTTTGAAGCCCTGACCGGACGCTGGATGAATGACCGTGATTTCGCGGCATGGATTGCCGTGCGCAGTATCGCCAGTGCCGTGAGCAAACTGCGTCAGGCCGAACCAATGGCGATCCGCACGCTAGAAATCAGCGACCAGTTGCCGCTCGACGGTTTCAAGGGCCGCAAGCTCAGCTATCGGCCGTGGAACGGCCAGTTGCGTCAGCCGATTCCCATTGTCCAGCCCCGGGCACTGGTCAGCACGTCACCCCAGGACGGCTTTCTGCACCCGTTCAACGAGATGGACAGCCTGGGTTACGACAAGTCCGAGGTCAGTTGCCGCTTTCCCTGATCCGAACATCACAACAACAAGGAATCCGCCATGCGCCGCACCCTGCTCTCGTGCACCTTGCTGCTCGCCGCTGGCCATGCCGTTGCCAGCACTGCCTGGGTCTCCAACGAAAAGGACAACAGCCTGAGCCTGATCGACATGCAGACCCTGCAAGTCACCGACACCCTGCCCGTCGGCCAGCGCCCCCGCGGCCTGCTGCTGTCCCATGACAACAAGCTGTTGTACATCTGCGCCAGCGACTCGGACCGGGTCCAGGTGATGGACGTCGCCACGCGCAAGATCATCAAGGAGCTGCCCTCGGGCAAAGACCCCGAGCAATTCGCCCTGCACCCGAACAACCGCTGGTTGTACGTCTCCAACGAAGACGATGCGCTGGTCACGGTGATCGACACCGAGACCTCCAAGGTGCTCGGCCAGATCGATGTCGGCGTCGAGCCCGAGGGCATGGCTGTCAGCCCTGACGGCAAGTGGGCGGTCAACACCAGCGAAACCACCAACATGCTGCACTGGATCGACACCAGCACCCAGACCCTGGCCGACAGCACCCTGGTGGACCAGCGTCCGCGCTTCGTCGAATTTTCCCCCGATGGCACGAAGCTCTGGGCCTCGGCGGAAATCGGCGGCACCGTGACCATTCTCGATGTGGCCAGCCGCACCGTGCTCAAGACCCTGAACTTCCAGATCAAGGGCGTGCACCCGGACAAGGTCCAGCCGGTCGGCATCAAGCTCAGCGCCGATGGCAAGTACGGCTTCGTCGCACTCGGCCCCGCCAACCATGTGGCAGTAATCGATGCCAGGACTTTCGAGATTCTCGATTACCTGCTGGTGGGCCGACGGGTCTGGCAAATGGCGTTCACCGCGGACCAGAAGCAATTGCTGACCACCAACGGCGTCAGCGGCGATGTCTCAGTGATCGATGTCGACAGCCTCAAGGTCAGCAAATCGGTGAAAGTCGGGCGCTATCCCTGGGGCGTGGTGGTGACCCCATGAACGCCCTTGAAGTCAGTGACCTGAGCTTCGCCTATGGTGCTCGAGAGGCATTGCGCAAGGTGAGTTTCAGCCTGGAACCCGGGCGTTTCGCTGCGCTGCTGGGGCCCAACGGCGCCGGCAAGTCGACCCTGATTGCCCTGCTGACCCGGCTCTATGATCTGCAGCACGGCGAGATCCGCGTCGGTGGCTGTTCATTGCGCAGCGCGGCACGCCCGGCACTCAGGCAGTTGGGCGTGGTGTTCCAGCAAAGCACCCTGGACCTGGACCTCAGCGTCGAGCAGAACCTGCGTTATCACGCGGCATTGCATGGCCTGTCCCGGCGTCAGACCGGTCTTCGGGTCGATGCCGAACTCGCCCGCCAAGCCCTGACCGAGCGCCGCCGCGACCGGGTGCGTGAACTCAATGGCGGCCATCGCCGCCGGCTGGAAATTGCCCGCGCCCTGTTGCACGAGCCGCGCCTGCTGCTGCTCGATGAAGCCAGTGTCGGCCTCGACCCGGCGAGTCGCCTGGCGCTCAATCAGCACATGCGCAGTCTGTGTCGCGAGGAGCGCATCAGCGTGCTCTGGACCACCCACCTGCTCGACGAAGTGCAGCCCAGTGACGACTTGCTGATTCTTCATCATGGCCGGCTGGTCGCCAGCGGACAGGCGGATGCCCTGAGCCTGGAACACGGCGGTGACCTCGCTTCGGCATTCACCCGTCTGACGACCACAGGAGCCATGCAATGAGCGCTTACTGGCAATGCTTTAGCGGTATCGTGCTGCGCGAATGGCTACGTTTTGTGCTGCAACGCACGCGTTTTCTCAGCGCCCTGGTGCGGCCGCTGCTGTGGCTGCTGGTGTTCGCGGCCGGTTTTCGCGCAGCGCTCGGGATCGCGATCATCGAGCCTTATGACACCTACATTCCCTATGAGGTCTACATTATTCCCGGTCTAGCCTGCATGATCCTGCTGTTCAACGGCATGCAGGGATCACTGTCGATGGTCTACGACCGCGAGATGGGCAGCATGCGCGTGTTGCTGACCAGCCCCCTGCCGCGCACCTTCGTGCTGTGCAGCAAGCTGCTGGCCACGTCACTGATATCGTTGTTGCAGGTGTATGGGTTTCTGGCGATAGCCTGGGTTTACGGCGTGCGGCCACCGGCCATGGGCCTGTTGCTGGCGTTACCGGCGCTGCTGATGGTGGCGTTGATGCTCAGCGCACTGGGCCTTTTGCTGTCGAACGCGATCCGCCAGCTGGAGAACTTTGCCGGGGTAATGAATTTCGTGATCTTCCCGCTGTTTTTCCTGTCATCGGCGCTGTATCCACTGTGGAAGATGCGCGAAGCCAGCGAATGGTTGTACTGGCTGTGCGCGGTGAATCCCTTTACTCATGCGGTGGAGCTGGTGCGTTTCGCCCTGTATGAACGCTTCAACCCGCTGGCGCTGACGGTGTGCACGGGGCTGACACTGCTGTTTGCGTTGCTCGCCGTACTGACTTTCAACCCGCAGCACGCGGCCTTGCGCAAATCCAACTGACAACACAGGGGGATCTCCATTGAACAGGGTGAAATTACTACTTTAGTACTGGTTTCCCTGTCTATCGTCGCATTCCCAACGTCCCCCGACTGGCATGTAATAGGTCCATAACAATAAGGACTGAACCCATGCCGCGAGCCCGACGTTGCCTGTTGCGCCCAACTCTCGCCGCCCTGTCGCTGGGCCTGCTGCTGAGCACCGCGCAGGCCGACACTGCGCTGTTCTCCACCGACGGCTATCGCATCGGCCTGTACCGCAGCCCGACGCCAGACCAACTGCAAGGCGCAACCATCGTCGATACCCACGCCCTGCAAGCCCTGCTCGGCCAAACCCCGCGCCCGCTGCTGATCGACGTCTACCGTCGCCAATGGCTGCAAGGGCAATTCATCGAAGACCAGCCCCATGAAAACCTGCCCGGCAGCCATTGGCTGGCCAACACCGGCGACGGTGAGTTGACACCACAATGGCAGGACTATTTCGCCGGCAACCTGAAAAAGCTGACCGCCGGGGACCCGACGCAACCGCTGGTCTTCTATTGCCGCTCCGACTGCTGGTTGAGCTGGAACGCGGTCAAACGCGCAGCCACCATGGGCTATAAGACCCTGTATTGGTATCGCGATGGCCTGGACGCCTGGCAAGCGGCCAATCTGCCGGTTTCGCCGTCCAGACCCGAACCCTTTCCCTGAGCTTTACGCGTGCGTGCTGTTGCCACACCATAATCAAAATAATGAGGTGAAAGGCCATGTACAAAATTCTGATTGCCGACGATCACCCGCTGTTTCGCGAAGCCATTCACAACGTCATCAGCGACGGTTTTGCCGGCAGTGAGGTGATGGAAACCGCTGACCTGGACAGCGCCCTGGCGCTGACCCAGGAACACGACGACCTCGACCTGATCCTGCTCGACCTGAACATGCCCGGCATGCACGGGCTCAATGGCCTGATCAACCTGCGTAACGAAGCGCCGACCATTCCAGTGGTGATTGTCTCCGCCGAACAAGACAAACAAATCGTGCTGCAAGCCATCACCTACGGTGCGGTGGGTTTCATCACCAAGTCGTCAGCACGCACCCAGATGACCGATGCCATCCAGCAAATTCTCAATGGCAATGTCTACCTGCCCCCGGACATCATCCGCACCGCCAAAAGCAGTACCCACCGGCGGATGAACGACACCCCGAGCTTCCCGCCCGAACTGCTCCAGGCCCTGACCCGCAAGCAACTGCAGGTGCTGGAGCGCATGACCAAGGGCGAATCGAACAAGCAGATCGCCTACACCCTGGAAATCGCCGAAACCACGGTCAAGGCCCACGTCTCGGCAATCCTGCGCAAGCTCAACGTGCACAACCGGGTGCAGGCGATCTTGAGTGCCGGGGATATCGATTTCGGGTCTTATCTGCGGCGTTGAGTCAGCAAGACCGCGGCGCCCCTTTCGCGAGCAAGCCCGCTCCCACAGGTACGATGCTGTCCCTGTGGGAGCGAGCTTGCTCGCGATAGCGGTGGTAAAAACGCCGGGTTCTCAAGGCCGGCCGAGTAGATGACTCATCGCCGTCTTCAGCTTCATCGGCCGCACCGGCTTGTGCATCAGGGTGTGACCCAGTTCGCGGATCTGCTGCTTGAGTTCATTGCTGTAGTTGGCCGTGATCATCATCGCCGGGACCGGTGATGCGCGCCGGGCATTGATGCGTGCCACGGCGTCGACACCATTCTGATCGTTGTCCAGGTGGTAATCAGCGATCAGCAAGTCGGCCTCGGCATGGTAGTTGTCCACTTGCCGCGCCAGGTCCTCCTCCGACAGCGCCGTCACCACCCGACACCCCCATCCCTCCAGCAAAGTGCGCATGCCAGCGCAGATGGTCGCATCGTTGTCCAGCACCCATATCCGTGCGCCACGCAGGCGTTCAAGCATCGGCTCGCTCATCTGCAACGTCGGCGGCGGTTTCGGCGCGGTGGTGCTCAATGGAACTTCGACCGAGAACATGGAGCCCCGGCCCGGCCACGAGCGCACATGAATGCGGTGCCCGAGGATGCCGGCAATTTTCTCGACGATCGCCAGGCCCAGGCCCAAACCGCGATCCTGATCCGGTCGCTGCACATCACCGCGCTTGAACTCCTGGAAAATCTCCTCCAGGCGATGCTCGGCAATGCCCATGCCGCTGTCCCAGACTTCGATCGACAGGCACTGATGATGACGCCTGCAACCCAGCACCACGCGGCCACTGCTGGTATAGCGAATCGCATTGCTCAGCAGGTTGCGCAGAATCCGCGCCAGCAACTGGATGTCGCTGCGCACCAGCGCCGAACAACCGATGAAGTGCAGTTGCAGGCCTTCACTGCGCGCCACCTGGGTGTATTCGGCGGCCAGGTTGTCCAGCAGTTCACTGAGGGCGAACGGCGCAATGTCGGCCTTGATCACCCCCGCATCGAGTTTGGAAATATCCACCAGGGTGCCGAGCAGGTTTTCCACGTCCTCCAGGGAATTGCTCACGTTGCGCACCAGAGTCTCGCTGGACATCGGCTCGCGCCGCTCCAGCAAGGCACTGGTAAACAGTCGCGCAGCATTCAAAGGTTGCAGCAGGTCATGGCTGACGGCGGCGAGGAACTTTGTTTTCGACAGGTTGGCCTGCTCGGCTTCCTGCTTGGCCTCGCGCAAGCGTGACTCGACCAGGCGACGCTCATCGATCTCACGCAGCAGCTGGTCGTTGAGGATGGTCAATTCCGCCGTGCGTTCGCGTACCCGCAACTCAAGGTTCTGATAAGCCTGATGCAGCGCCTCGGCGGTGCGGCGGCGTTCGGTGATGTCGCGGATCAGTACGAAAATCCCCACCACCTCGCCACTGGCCAGACGATTGGGCACATAGGAGCGCAGCATGTAGCGTTCCTGATTATTGACGTTGGTTTCGGCAAACTCGAAGGTCACGCTCTCGCCGGCCAGTGCCCTGGCCACGTAGGACTCCAGCCGCTGGTAGTGCTGTTCGCTGTGCACTTCGCGCAGGCTCTGGCCGAGCATCACGCCTCGGGGCCAGCAGTACCACTCTTCGTAGACCTTGTTGGTGAACTCGTAGACCAGATCAGCATTGAGGTAGGCAATCAATGCCGGTACGTGATCGGTGATCAGGCGAATCCAGTGTTCGCTTTCACTCAGCGCCTCGGCGTGCTGGTAGCGTTCGGTAATGTCGGTGAAGGTGTTGACGAAACCGCCGGTAGGCAACGGGTGGGTGCGGATTTCCAGGACCCGGCCATCGTACAGGCGCTGCTCGCATTCCCGTACCGGTCGTCCGTTGCCATCGCGACTGGCCGGAGTCAAGAGGTTCAACTCGCTGTCGGCGATCACTTCGGTAAACGGGCGATGAGCCGCCACAGGCGCCAGACCGCTCAACTCCAGGAAACGCCGGTTCCACAACTCCAGGATGCCCTCGGCGCTGACCATCGCCACGCCTTGGGACAGGTTGTCGACCGCCCGTTGCAACAGATGCGACTTCTGCGCCACCGCCTGCTCACGGCGTACGGTTTCGCTGAGTTTGACGTCGGTAATGTCGGTGAACAGGATCACCCGCCCCCCTTCCTGGGTCGGCCGCTCGCTGACTTGCAGCCAGCGCCCGTTCTGCAGGCGGTAAAGCAGGTTCTCGTCGGCATGCCCGCGCGGCTCTTCGGTGAACAGGGCGTTGTTCATCATCAGCCGCTTGACCTCGGTCAGGCGCATGCCGGCGTTGATCCGCACCCGGCTGTTGCTCCAGAACGCCTTGAAACGACTGTTGAACAGCACGATGCGCTGCTCGGCGTCGAACAAGACGAAGGCATCGGAAATGCTTTCGATGGCATCGATCAGGTGTTGATGCGCCGTTTCCGCGCGCAGGCGGGCTTCGCTGAGCAAATGATTACCGGCCTTGAGTTCGGCCATGGCCTGGTTAAGGGCATCAGTGCGTTCGCGCACTTGCTCGGCCAGCACCACCGAATGCTGGAATGCCGCGTATGGATCGTTGCCGCGGGTCACCCCGGATTCGACCCGTTCGATCAGCGCGCCATTGATGCGCTGCAGTTTATGGTTTTCCAGGCGCAGGCCGGCCAGTTCGGCCTGCAACTCAGCGATGTCCGGGGGCACGGCCACGGGCAATGGCAACGCCAGTGAAGGTCTGGTTGATGTGCATGCCATTGAACTGTTCTCCATAGGTGTTGAAACCCATCACCCGTTGCTCACGCAAAAACGCGCCGATCCGGTCAAGACTGCCGTCGTCTTCGAGCTCCAGACGCCGCAGAAAACAGTCACAACCGATGGTCAGCAGCAAATCCCCCAAACGCTCCTGCAAACCCTCGAACAGGCTCTGCAGGTTCGGCAGCATCGGGCCCGGAGTCATGGCAGTCAGGACGATGCCGTTTTCCACAGCGCAGTAGAAACTCAGGCTCAGATCCGGATGCACCTGCTGAATGGCCCGCACGTAGTATTGCTGGTTGATCCGCACCGCCAACGGGTGCGCGGCAAAGACCCGGTGATCAAGCTCCGCCACCGGCACGCCAATGTGCCGGGCGTACTCTGCGGCGGCCGGCTCGGCATTGAGTTCGAAGACTCGGCGCAAGGTGCTGTCGGCCCCGGTGACCACCAGTTTCTCGGTTCGGGGCAGCATGTGGTGAGTGGTGAACACTTCGAAATCCAGCCAGGTATTGACCAGCACCACCACGGCCGCGCCGCTGTGAAACTCGCCATCGAAGTACACATGGGTATGGGTCAGGTAGTTATCGTCGCCGGCCGAGCCGCCGAAATGCGGGATGTCGCCCAATGCCGCGCTCAAGGCTGCCAGGACCATTTCTTCGCGGCTGGACAGGCCATCGAGCAGGGTCAGGGCAAAGCTGTTGCCCTTGATCGGGGCCAGGGTGTTGCTGCGACAGCCACTGACCAGGCGCTCGACCATCTGCTGGGCGTCGATCAGGCTGAAGTGCTCCATCTGGTCGATCATCTCGATCGCGATGGAAAAGTGCCGATGATCGAAGCCCACCGCCGTCACGCAATTGCGCCCGTAGCCCAGCGGGGTGATTTCCCCGGCACTGGTGCAGCCCGACAGGCGAATGCCGCCGAAGCTTTGCTGCAAGGCCTGGCCCAGCGCCTGCAAGTCGTACTCGGCGGAACAGAAGAACAACACGAACCCCAGGTGTGGGTGCAACAACTGTCGTGCCAGTTCCTGCGCGACCTGCCGGGCATCGGTGGCCTGGGACATGGCACTGACGATGCCTTCGCTCTGCTGCATCCTTACCTCCCGCAGGTGCGTGTGTATGAGGCACGAGTGTACGAAGTCTGTGGGGGGCGACGAATGCTACTTGGGTAGCGGGTAGCCGCTTCGATGGGATGAGACGGGTGGCGG
>NZ_AKJL01000303.1 GCF_000282355.1 Pseudomonas sp. GM49 | reverse complement strand
GCGCCCGATTGAAGTGTCCAAAATCATTAGGCCAGTTCAGGCTCGCTCCCACAATGGATCGGTGTTGAATACAAATCCAGCAACCGCCACCAGTCAACTGTGGGAGCGAGCCTGCTCGCGAAGGCGTCAGTACAGGCGCTGAAGAGCCAAAGGCTTAAATAAACCCCTCCTCATCATCATCAACCAAATGACTCAACCCGCCCAACGCCTCCCGGGCCTGGGTCCGATCCATGAGCTTGGCTTGTGCAGGGGCTGGCAAGTCGGTGACGAGGATGACGCCTTTGCTGATCAGCACCTCGATCAAGTCGTCGAGTACCCGGATCATTTCCAGGTCGCTCTGCCGCAGTTGCTTGAGTTGTTTAATCTGCTTGAGCTGTTTGAGGCTGGTGGCCATGACTTCATTGGCGAACCAGGCCTGGAGGTCAGGGTGGTCGGCCGGCAGCGTTTCCGTGGATTCGGCGTAGGCTTCGGCTTCGACGCGCATCAGTTGGCCGTCTGTACTGCGTTGCACGTAGAACATCAAGCATCCCTCAAAAGTGAACGGCGTCATGCTGTCAGCAGCATAGTCAACATCGCGCCGGTAGAGGGTGTGCTTCATATCCTGCGCACAAATCAAGCACACATCCCCCGCCGTCACCGCATATCTGCATAGGGTGTTACCGGTTCGATCGGCATAGGGAGATTGCCTTGCCATTCATCGAAGGTGTAACGCAGGTACAGCATAGCGCGGCTAGGGGCGTAGCCTTCGCTGTGTTGCAGGGTGATTCCCGAGCCCACAACCATGTGATTCGTCAGGCGTCGTTCGACCAGCGCTTGCAGGCGAATGCTGGCGCCAGTGCTGCTGCTTCCGTTGGTCAGGGCGGTGTCGGGAATGATTTCAAACCCCGCCGGGCCGCCCAGCGGATACAAGTTGCTACTGTCGGTTTTTGAGTATGACCAGCCTACCGAGCTTTCCAGCTGTGCCGACCAATTGGCATTGCGCCAGGCATAGCTGAATGGAACGCCAATCGAGTAATACTGTTGCGGGCTGTAATAACCGCCCTGGCCAAAGGTGTACTCGCTCAAGTCCTTGTCGTAGCCCCAATACATGAGGGTCAAGCCGGTACGCATACGCTCGTCGGCACGATCCATCAGTCTGTAGTAGTAACCGGTCATGGCCGAGAGGCGTTGGTTGTCGACCACGTTCTTGCCGCGCAGCCAATGGCTGCCGAAACTGGCCCACACACCGTCAACGCCACCTTCATCATGGCTCAGGCTCAAGGTTAACCCGTTGCTGGTGACGCCACCCCAGCGTATACCGGTCTGTGGGTCCACGGCACCGGCGTACGACACTACCGAGTTGGTCATGGGGCGACGTGAGGCGGTCAACGTCCAGCCAATGGACTTCCAGTCACTGCTGTAAGCGACGCCACCGAGCCAGTTACCCACTTCGAAACCTTGCGGCGAATGGCCCAGGTCCAGTGCCCACTGAGCGTTCTTCCAGCCCACGGCCAGGCTTGGACCGCTAGTGCTTTGCGAGGTGCTGCGGCAGCCATTGGGTACCAGCGCACCCGTGGCGCGGTCGCGGAGCTGGACGGCGCAGGTGCCGAACTGTTCGCGGTGCAAACCATCCGCGTCAGTGTCGAAGTTGCTGGCATCAAGGTCTACCTGTTCGGCCTGAACGAAACCCTGGCCTTGGGCGAACGGCGAGTCGATACGCACAATGGTCAGCTGCGTCGTCAGGTCGGAAATCCCCGGTGCCGTGTTGTCATTGCGCCAGGCGTAGTCATGGTAAAGATTGACGGTCGGGTTCTGCTGTTGATAAAGCTCGTCGACGTCGCTGCGCAGGCTGCGCGGCAGCCAATCATCGCTGTCCTTGGCGCGGCTGGCCTCAGTCATCGCTACGTTGTCGCGGGGATTGGCCTGGGCAGGTGAAATCAAACCAGCCGCGGCCATGCTGCGGGCGTAATTATCCAGTGCCAGTTGCGGCTGATCCTTTGCCATAAGACGCGCTGCATCGCGATAGATCAGTGGGTCGGTCTGCGGCGTTTTCAGCAGATTGGCGAACATCGCACTGGCTTTATCTTTTTCGCCCACGGCAGACCAGGCATTGAAGAACCGTCGTTGCCAGGATGCGGGAGCAGCAGGGGCCACGACAATTCGATCCAGGCCGGCACGGGCCTGATCAATGTGCCCGGTCGCAATCTGCGCTTCGATCAAGCCCAGCTGTGCCTCGGCATTTTGTGGCTGTACGCTGAGCACCTTGCGATAGTAGGTCTCGGCCCCGGCATAGTCTTCACGTTGCGCGGCCCAGTCGGCGAGGGTGCCAAAATCATCGACGGTTGGATTACGCAGCAACAGGGTAATGGCCTGAGACTCGTGCCCGGCGTCTCGCAGTTGTTCGACCTGAGTCATCAACTGCCGACGTTTGATCCGGGTGTCCAGCTCACGCATGTTTTCGGTCCAGTCGGCGACCGGAATTTGTCCAAGGGTGGCCAACACTTCGCTGTCGCGGTTCTCATTGGCCAGGTACAGACCATGAGCGTAACGAGCCTCGGGATTGCGGCCTTGCAGGGCAAGCAATTCACTGAACGCTTTGTCAGCCTCTCGCGGTTGGCCCATGGCAACTTCGGCGGCGGCCAGGCGATAGGTCAGCCATGGATTATCGGGTTCCAACTGGCGGATTTTCTTCAGCAGCGACGCCAACTGAGCCCAGTCCGAATGCTGACTGGCGAGGTCCGCTTGCAGGTTCAGCCGCTCAAGTTCAATGCTCCGGCGCAGGCTGACAAACTCCTTCTGGTTTGTAGCCGGCAAGGTATTGAGGAAGGCCTCGGCACGCTCGATGGACTGACCCCGATACAGCCGCATCAGGGCACGCACCACGCTGCCATTGCCTGGTTCGACCTTGCGCGCCTGCAACAGCAGCGCTTCAGCCGCGATTTCATCGGACTCGGCCATGGCGACATTGGCGAGGCCGATCAATGGGTCGGCGGAGTCAGGCTTGAGGGTTCGCGATTGCTGATAGGCCTTGCGTGCAGCCACGTAGTCCTTGCGCTGCAGGGCTTCGTCACCTTGTTGCAGGATCATCCAGTTGCGAGTAACGGCCTGTAGATCCTGCCATTTGCTAATGTAAGCAGTGTCTTGTTCTTTGCTCAACGCCGTGGAAAAAGCCTCATGCGCCGCCGAGTATTTGCTTTGGCGCATTAACGCCGTACCCAATGCGCCATAAAGGCTCGCGTCTTGCGGATAAGCCTTCAAGGCCTTGCGCAACAAGCTCTCGGCAGCCGCACTCTGCTCGGCATTGTCTTGCTCAAGCATGCGCTTGGCTTTGACGCCGGCCTGCCAGGCAGGATCGGCCAACAGGCCTTGTTGCATCGCCAGCTGCTTCGTCGCTTCTTTAGCCCGCGGCGAATACGGGTAATAGCGAATGAATGCCTGCCACGCCTGCGCCGTCTGCGAGCCAACTGGCAGCGTGATCAGGTAGTTGTATTCCCGTTCGGCGGCATTGGTACTGGCGATAGGGTCCGCCGCCAATTGATGCAGCACGGTCAGGGCTTCGTCGTTGCGATCTTCGGCAAACAATAGCCCGACCAGCATCTGGCGTAAGGCGGCATTGCCTGGATAATCCCGGTCCAGGGCCTGCACATGACCAATCACAGCTGCACGCTGGCCGCTGATGCGACTGCGCGCGTTCCAGTATTCCAGAGCCGACGCGAGGTCCGGTGGCTCTTTTGCGAACATCTTTTCGAAGGCCTCACTGGCCTCGTCAAAGCGCCCGGCAGCAGCCAGTAACCGTGCCTGCTGCAATTGGCGCACGCCGTCCGGGCTGTGCATTTTGATAAGTGCTTGAGCCTGGCGCAATTGCGCAGAGTCCGGCGCCAGTTGGCGCAGGCGCGTCAATCGCTGCTCGATCCAGGCACTGTTCTGCGGCTGAGTCTTGTCAGCCAACGCCTGACGAATGTCGCCCACCAGAACCTGGGGATCGTCGGGGGCGATCAGTCTCAGTCGTGCCAAAGAGTCGCGGACCAGATCTTCGCGCTGCAAGGCCTCACCGATACGCATTTGTTGCAGCAGCCATTGCTGTTGCTCTTGTTGAGTAACAGGAACAGTCGCTGCGAGCGTGGCACCGCTCAAGCAGGACAGCAACAGTGTGGAGCGCAACATTAAAATCTTGAAGGCGCCAATTCGGGGGGCTCGATTCAGTGCGTGCATGGACTCGTCCAGTTCGGTTGCAGCCGCCCATCCTTGTCAAACCGATAGCGGTGTTCGTCCCAACCCTGGCCAAACATCACCAGCGATTGGTTGTAATAGGCATCGGCCAATGGCGCAGATTGACGCAGGTGTTCACGTTGCGCAGACAGTGCGGCAGCAGCCGACGCATCGCTGGCCAATAACGGTAAGAGTGCTGCCGAGAACCCGACCGGGCCTGCGCCCATGCTCTCGCCAGTGGCGGAATCAACGTGTTCCGGCACGTATCTCAGGCGCGCGGTCGCTTCAATCATGGGTTTGAAGTGATTGAGCAAAACGGTGCGCTCGGGGGCATCAGCCGCCAGCATGCCGACCCACAGATAGACACGAATCGCGTCATAGCTACCGTCCGAGCCTTTCGCGTCGGATGAGAAACCCTGTCCGGCCTGCCACATCAGCCAGTCGGGTGCAAAGCCTTTGGGGGAACCTTCGATCAGCGCGCGCCGGGAGTTTTGCGCTACTTCGGTCCAAACCGGTGCTATGAGAGCAAATCGGGTCAACAGTTGCGGCGGCAGATAACTGAGGTTCAGGCGCCAGCCTTGGCTGGATTCGAAACCAACATCCCCTGGCAGCAACATAAGGCCAAGACCCGGCAGCTTGCGCAGCGTTTGTGCGGCGCTGCGCCATAGCAGGTGATTACCCAGCGCCAGGTAATCCGGCCTGCGCCACAGACGACCGGCTTCCAGCAGGCTATAGGCGATCCACAGGTCGGCGTCGCTGGCGTTATTGCCGTCGAGCACGCCCCATTGACCATCCTTGTCGCGCCCCCATTGCCAGGCTGGCAGATGAGCGCCCAGATCGCCGTCCGCCAGATTGTTGCGGGTCCAGGTCAACAGCCGATCGAAGCTTTTTCGATCGTTGGCCACCAGCGCGAAAAACAGCCCGTAGCTCTGCCCTTCAGACGTCGTTATCTGCTGTGGGGAGGACGCGTCTATTACCCGTCCATCATCACTGATCAGGTGCTGTTTGAAATTTTCCCAGGCCGGCCATACACATTGGCTCGCTCCCTGCGCAGGCAATGCCAGCAGTGGCAAGAACGCCGCAAGGAGCCGTGACCGGGCCGACTTATTCTTCATAAGCCAGACGACGACGAGCCGCCCATTGCAGGATGCGCCAAGTCAGGAATGCACTGAGCAGTACGCCAGACACCGCCATGACTGCCAGCAGGATCGGGTGTTCGGACAACTTGAACCAGAGCAGCAACCACCATGGCAGGCTGCCGACGTAGTAGTGATCGCCGACCATCTGACCTTGAACGCCACTGCTGCGAATCAACACCACAGAGCCAGCCACTGCATCGAGCTTGCCGCTGTCATTGAGCGTCTCGCGCAATAACTGGTAGCCGGAATCTTCAGTGGCCAGCAAGGCCACGATGCTGCGCTGTTCATGGGAAGGCGACTGCATGCCGACGATTGCTGCAATGGGACCGGTGGCCGAGACCTCGACACGACTGGCTGCAGGTTTGCCCGCGTCCTTGTTTTGCGACGAGCCAGGCCCCTGCATGTTCGCTTTCAACAACCCGTTTCGGGAGCTGTCCAGGAGCAGATTCATGTCGCGGTTATCGTGGATGTCAGTCGGTAAAGATCCGAGGATCAGCAGGTCTGCATCGCGCTTCGATACCTCGTCCCAGTTATCGCTCAAGGTCAGGTTTATGGCGGGCAGACCCGAGCGAGCCGAAATTCCGGCTACCGCTTCAAGGTACGTACTCAGCTGCAAGGCACTCGGCTGCGGCGGCACGATGACCACGGTCTCGGAAAGATCGGCCATGCGGCTGAAAGGAAAACCGCTGCGGGCGAACGCCGCCAGGTCAGGCATCGCGATGAAATGGTGATAGCCCGACATATCAATGGTCGACTGATCGTCGATAACTGCTTGAGTGTCCACTACTAAAGAAGTCTGGCAGCGATCGCGCTGGGAACTGCTGGTCGTCGTGGCGAAGCTGAAATTGAACCGCAGGTTGTTGCGGTCGCCAATTTTCAGCGCCGGGACCGACAGGTTTTCATTGGTGTTCGCCGACTCGCTGGACAACACCGCAAGGCGCAATTCTTCCAGTCGGTCATTGGTGTTGGCCAGCAGCGGCAGGCTGGTGATGAACTGATTGTTGAGGCTGATGTTCAGGCGCGAACCGTCATTGGTCGCCGATGGCGTGTAGCGATATTTGGTTTGCAGCGGAATGCCCTGGTTGCGCCAGACAAACAGATCCGGCGGCAAGTTGATATCCAGGCTGATTGGCAGTGGCTGCACGCCGCTGGTACGCAACTGCTCGGGGTACTTGATCAGCTCGGAGAACCGAACGGCCCGATCGGTACGCATCCAGTTCGGCGCGTCATAGGGTTGGCGCGGCTGAATCTGCTGCACCTTGTCGATGACAACCCGCTCACCTCGAAACAGATCACCACCCAATACCAACGCTTGCGCGGCGGCGGCCAGGTCGGCCTCGTCCCGGCCCAGCACCAGCAACACCTTGCTGTAGCGGTCAGTCGGGTTGTCGATCATCTGCACCACAGGCGCCTCAACCGGCGGGAACTGCTTCATGTCGGCCAGGAATGCCGGGCGATGATTGTTGGTGGCGAACACAATGGACGCGGTAACTGGCGTAGCGGCTGTCGCTGTGGGCAGTTGATCGAACAGCACCGGGAATTCCGTGCCGCGCCACGCAGCCAGGCTGCCGAAGTACGAGGCGAGAATACCCGCCGCGCGCTGTTCGCCAAGCGTCGGCGAAGCCGCGAAAACCATGTTCAGAACCGGCTTGTCATAGTCGCGCGCATCGTAAAAAGGCATCGGGAAATAGGCCAGATCGTTCTGCACGATCAACGCCTGCTCTTTCAGGGATACCAGGCTGGCCCGGCTGATATTGACCCACAGCGCGCTATTGGAAGGCTCTTCGCAAATGTCGGTGTAATGGCCGACAAACTCCAACCGTATACGGTTGAAGTCGCTGATCAGACGCGGATCAAGATCAACCTGGCGAACAGTCTTTTTACCCAATTGCTCCTTGTCGATGGGGATCACGCTCATCAACACGTCATTAAGGTAGACCCGCAGGTGCGACAGCGTTGGCAGGAGCGCCGGCGATGGCGTGTACACAAGTTGTAGCTTCGCATCGTTGGCGATGCGATCGCGCCGCATGGTGAATTCCAACTGATCGGTGTTATGCGTGCCTAGCAACAGGCTGTCAGCCACCCGTCCCAGCTCTGTGAAATTACGCGACACATCCCAGCTCGGCACGTTGGTGACGGTTTCCGGTACTGACACTGGCGCCGGTGGCTGCACCTTGGAAGTTTGCTCTTTGACGGGCTGCGCGTGGGCGCAACTCATTGCCAGCGACAGCAGGCTTGCCAGCGTGAAAGTGAAATAGCGACTCATGGTGCGCATTCCGATCGAGAAGTTGGAGAAAGAGGGGACGCTTTGGCGAAGCGCGGCACATAGCTGATCAGCCAGGCGAGCAAACGCACGAACGGTCGGGTCAGGGTTCGTGTCCAGGCGGGCAAGTATTGATACAGGCGGTAATAGCCGGTGGCGCCAAGACGCAGCACATCGATGAAACTGTGCAGCGGCCGGTCTGGAGCGAAGTCTTCATTCCAGTTCAACCAGGCGTCGGCCCGGGAAAAAGTGCATTGCACGTAATCGATTTTCTGTTGCGCAGTCAGCTCATTAAGCGCGATGCCAATAAAGTTTTTATGGCTGCGGCTGACGATGCCCGAGAATAGGAATTCCCGTTCTCCACGCTGCATCATCAGGAAAACCCGCTCGCCGATTGGCAGGGAAAGCTCAACGTCCAGTTGGACGCCGGTACCACCGTCGGAGTAATCCACCAGCAGGCAGGGATAGAAGCGCCCGTTTTGCAGACGTATCGCCGCCGGCAATTTGGCCTGCACACGGTGGGTCTCGCGCACCTGACGTACTTCAGCGGCAATTGCCACGGCAGCGCCCACGATCAGCAGGTTGTAAATGACCCACAGACTGCTGACCAACGTGGTACCGATTTCATTGGCCGGCCCGTAAAACAAACGCCATACCGCAAAAAACAGGCCGGCTATGTTCAGCACCGCCAAAACCAGATACGGCCTGGCGATACCCCAGTCGAACTGGTCCTCCGTCATCAAGCCGCCTTTGGCGGTCACGTTGAATTTACCTTTTTTGGGATTGAACAGCGCAACGGTGGTTGGCCGCGCGATGTACCAGGCAAGTACCGTTTCATAGACCTCTCCCCAGAACGTCAAGCGGTGCTCTCCCTGCATGCGTGAGTTGGTCAGGCTGGCGTGAACCATATGCGGAATCACATACAGCATGATCATCAAGGCCGGCGCATAGATGATGTAGGCGTGCATCAGCAGGAACGCTAAAGGCGCGGTAAGGAATACCAGACGCGGCAGGCCCGCCAGAAAATGCAGCATGGCGTTGGCGTAGCAAATACGTTGAAAGATCGTCAGGCCTTTGCCCAGCAACGGGTTGTCAGTGCGGAAAATCTGCGCCATGCCCCGCGCCCAACGAATCCGCTGACCGATGTGTGCCGACAGGCTTTCAGTGGCCAGCCCTGCTGCCTGGGGAATGCGCACATAAGCCGAGTTCCAGCCCTTTCGGTGCAGGCGCAGCGCGGTATGGGCGTCTTCGGTGACGGTTTCCACGGCGAAGCCACCGATTTCATCAATTGCCGAACGCCGCAACACTGCGCAGGAGCCGCAGAAAAACGCGGCATTCCACATATCGTTGCCATCCTGTACCAAACCGTAGAACAACTCGCCCTCATTGGGCCGTTGCCGGAAGGTGTCGAGGTTGCGTTCAAAAGGATCCGGCGACAGGAAGTGATGCGGTGTTTGCACCAGCGCCAGCTTGGGGTCGCGCAGGAACCAGCCCACCGTGAGTTGCAAGAATGAACGCACCGGCACGTGATCGCAGTCGAAAATTGCCACCAACTCGCCATCAAGCTGCTTCAGCGCCTGATTGAGATTGCCGGCCTTGGCATGTTTATTGTCGTTACGAGTGATGTAATTCACGCCGGCCTGTTCGGCAAACAAGCGAAATTCTTCGCGCTTGCCATCGTCAAGTATCGAAATGCGCAACTTGTCGTGAGGCCAGTCGATACCGAGGGCGGCATATACAGTGCTGCGCACAATGGACAAGTCCTCGTTGTACGTCGGAATCAACAGATCGACCGTAGGCCACAGTCGTGTATCGCGAGGAAGTTGTGCAGGCGGGCGGTTCAACGGCCAGCAGGTCTGGATATAACCCAGCAACAGCACCAGCCAGGAGTACGTTTCGGCAATCAGTAACAATACCCCGCAGGCCAGATCCAGCGGACTGTCCCAGTTCAGGGTCGCGGTATAGCGCCACCACAGGTAACGGCAGGAAACGATGATCGACAGCATGATCAGCAGCAGCGTCGGAAACCGGCCGGGCATGCGCCGAATCACCATCGCTACGGCCCACAGCAAAATCACATAAACCAACTGCGATACGTAGTTGAAGGGCTGGGTGATACACACCACCACCAAGACTAACCCGACTGCAGCGCAGGTAAAGTCAAGCCAATGTTTTTGCCGAGTATCAAGGTTGCGCCGCCACCGGGCGCCTTCATGCATGGCCTTGCTCTCACTGGCGTGCCGCGGCAGCTCAGTGAGAAACGCACCAATGCGACTCCACAACCGCTGGTTCGACTGACCTACACGGCGCGCCCATTGCGGTGCAGTGCGCCGTCGGGCTTGCGGCCAGGGGCGGAATACCAGCAACCACAAGCTTTGCAGGGCAATACGCAAAGGGTCTCCAACACTTGGCGCCTTGCCGGCCAAGTGCGGATACCAGCGTTGGCGTTCCTCTCTGAGGCGCTGCCAGACCGGCGACTCCAGCCGCAAGAACAACCACGCCATGGCGGTGAATGAGGCCAGCCATAAAGCGGTCAGTGGGTGGCAGTCGTAACGACGACGCAGTTTCAGGTAAGGGAAGCAGTGCTCGATCATGCCATCTCTCGGCGTCGTGCCAGGCACCAGGTCGCCAGACTCAACGCATCTTGCGCCGCAAGGCTTTCCGGCGCGTATTGTCCTACTGGCTGCTTGAATGCCAATGCTTCGCGCATAGCCTCATCGGCGTGCACCGTCAGCGGCAAGAGACGAGTCGCATAGTATTGTCGCCAGATGAGCAGCAAATCGCGTTGCAGCTGGCTGCCCGGATCGTAGCGGTTCACCAGCACGGGATTGCTGCCCGCCTGCTGCAACAGCAGCACATGACAAGCCGCATCTGCCTCGGCCACCTGGATCGGGAGCAGGCAAGGACCAATGGCCGCGTGCCCCGGCAAGCGCTGTGGCAGATCGAACAGCAGCCAGTCATAGTTGGCCGCCAGGCTCGCCTGACGCCGTGCCCATATCTGCGGGTCATGGATCAGTTGCTGCTCGATACTCATGGACTCTTGGGCACTCAGGCGACCATAAGGCAAGATGTGGAGAGTCGGCGTCAGGCCCCAGGCCTGCTTGTACCAGTCCTGGTCATCGAGCATCGCTCGCGCCCAACCCGATTTCCCGGAATCGCGCAGATTGAAATGAAGTGACAGTAGATTTTCCGGGGACATGTCGATCAGCAATACCCGCTCACCGAGGCTTTCCAAGGCATAACCGAGCGCCGCCATCAACGAAGTGGTGCCAACACCCCCACGTACCCCGCGCATACTCAGCGATGTCACTTACGCGCTCCGAACTTGCCCTGTCGCACTGGCTGGACAACCGGCAAAGGCACTTGGTCGCCACGGTCGTCAGTGATAGGGAAATCAGCCAGCAACGGCCAGCGTTTGAGCGCCCGGCTCAATTCAAGCTGCGCCGAAACATCGACGTATTCCAAGCTCGGCAGGCGCAGTTCGACTTTAAGCCGGGCGATATCATCGGCCCGCTCGTTGCGCGAGGGCGCCTGGTTTTTCAGTTGAATTTTTGCGGGTAAGGAAGCCATGTTCCATTCTCCTTGATCCGTACATAAGGCTTGCCGGCGTAGTCGAGGACAACGGTTCCAGCGTTTTCCGAGACCGCAGGTGTTTGCGGCAGATTGGCCAGCAGTGCCTGCCAGTCCGGACCCAACCCTTCACCTTGCGCTGGCACGGCGTACAAGCGAGACATGATTTCCGACAGGGCCAGATAACTGCTCGGCCCTTTGACGAGAATCGGCTCCGATCGCGGATTCTTGCCCATGCCTACCAACTTGATGCCGACCGGCACATGGGTAATTGACGGGCTCGGGATTTCCCGCATGCCGGAAATCTGCATGCGGTCACCGTGCAAGGCAGCGCCATGCTCAGGCACGATCACCACCGCCACGCGGCGTCCACTCTTCTCCAACTCTTTGAGGAACGCGCTCAGGTCATCGATCATTGTTTGGGCGCGCGCCTTGTAATCGGCGCTCTTCGTGCCGCCATCGAGGGTCAGGGCGCGGTTGCCGTCATGCAACGTCGTGGTGTTGTAGAACAACGCCACCCTTGAATCGTTCTGCCCCTCGCGATGCTGCCACCACTTGTCCAGGACCTCACGATCACGCCAGATCGGCGAACCATCGAAAGCCACCAGGGCGCGCGGCAGATTGGTGATATTGACCTCCGGCGCCGGCAACGATCCCTGGGCACGAACTTCGTCGATAAATCCTTCGAACTTACCCGTATGGTTCAGCATGACTTCGCTGTTGAAGCCCAGTTTGCGCAGATCATCCATCAGCAGGCATTGCTCGGGTGCCACGTCGTAAAGCTTGCTGTGCGACTGCTGGCCGCAACTTGCGCGCAGCAACCGAATGGCAGCCGGCCCGCTGTAAGAAGTCGCCGAA
Organism: Pseudomonas sp. GM49; assembly: GCF_000282355.1. GTDB lineage: Bacteria > Pseudomonadota > Gammaproteobacteria > Pseudomonadales > Pseudomonadaceae > Aquipseudomonas. The sequence goes on along the minus strand of NZ_AKJL01000303.1, from coordinate 8,119 downwards.
TTGAAGTTTTCGAACACCACATCCATCTGCTGCAACAGGCTGTTGTCATGCAAACCAACGGCGTCCAGATCGTCCCATGCCATTGAACAGATATTGATGAGCAGCAGGTCGAACGGTTGAGCAGCCGATTGCGACGGTTGGAATACCACTTGCCGACCGGCCTCGGTGCTGTAGAAATTTTGCAGGTAAGCGTCAAGCGTCGGGCTGTCCGGCTCCGCGCTAACAATCGGCGTACCTGCGGATACGGCCGCCTGCGTCGTGCTTTGTTGAGCAGGGGTATGCATTGCCATAAGCCCTGCTCCGCCGAGCCAGGCGAAACCGGCCAGCGTCAAAGTGGTCAGGCGCAGCCACTGGCGCACGAAGAAATACGCCACCACCAACAGCAGCAATGCGCCGCAAAGGTGCGGGTCAATGAAACGACCGGCCAGGTCAAGCAGATAATCCCCGGTGAAATTCAGTACGCCAGGCTGGTCCAGCAACCGACTGAACGGCGGCAGCCAAGTGTCCTGATAGAACAGCGCCACACTCAACGGTATGGCGATCAACGTGCGCAGCAGCGACAAGTATCGATTGCGAAGCGGCACAAGCAATACAGCGGCGAAAACCAGGTTCGGCAAGATCTGCAAGTTCAGATGACCGCTCCACAGCAGCGCCAACTTGATGAGGAAATAAAGATTCCACAATCCCAGACCTGGCCAGGTCCAGGCGCTTTGCGTTGCTGTCGGGTTTACCTCGAATCGCTCAGGACTGTTCATGTACATCTCTCACAACGGGCGCTACAGGTTTGCGCCGACGCACACCCCGCGACTGCAGATAACGGGGTGGCATATATCGTTGAAGCCCGCGATTGATGCGCTGCAAGAGACTGCGCAGCACAAGCATTGACGCTACAGTCATGAGGCAACTTGCCGCGATGACCTGTAGCAATTGGGTGTAATTCATGAACAAGGCTCCGACAGCGGCAGCGTAATGCGTTGTGGCGCGTAGCCGCTTTGGCTGATGGCGCGTGCCAAATCAGCGGTTGCCTGCCCGGTGGCCAGACGTGAAAGTTCAAGATCCTGGGGGGCGTCGATGAAATCCTGACGCGGCAGTACGTCCGCACCGGAAAGCACCTCGCAATCGCTGAAAATATCCCGCCATGGCAAACGGCAGATGTTTCCCAGCGCTGGTTCCAGCCCGTCGGCGCGGCAAGCGAACAGGAAAAGATAAAACACGCCATCAAGAACGCATGCGACATCGCCGAAGCGACGCAAGGTGATCTGGCTCAAGTACTGGTCGATGTTCAGATCGCCCCGTGGGCGTAATCGCAATAATTGATGAGCAAGCTCGCCCGAAGCACCGCTGTAGACCTCATCAAGCAGGTCAATAAATTCACTTGGGGGCAATATCCCGCGCCGTGCAGGAGGACGCAGTCGTGCAAACAACGACTGGATATCAGCTGTCTGACGATGGCGCCAGATCTGGCCTTGGGCGCTTTCCACCATGCTCAGGAAGTTCGCCAGCGTGGTCTTGGCCGGAACGATCAGGTTGGCTCCGCAGGTCAGTAACAGGCGCTCGTCGCGGTAGCGCAGGCAAGCTTCAATTTCCCGCACGATGATCTTCAGGGCAGCACCACATTGCTCTCGTAACTTGTGTAATTGCCGAGCCAGTGGCTCTACATCCTGGTTGCTTTCCAACGTCACGATCACGCAGGCTGCGCGCGCGTGGGAAGCCTGCTGCAGCAGATCGACGCGGTGCTCGAAAAGGCGCCATTGCTCTGACAACGGCGCCGTCCCTTCCAGAGCTGAACGCTCGGTCAGGTAGATACGCTGGTCGTCGGTACGGGTTTGCGAGGGGTTGGATAGCTGCGAAGCACTCAAGGAAAAACCACTGTCGGTCGTTTCCAGGTCAAAGGTTTGAGCAGCGCAAACACCCAGTTGGCTGTGCCAGAAGTTCAGTTGGTAATGAATAGCACCATCTTGGCGATACAGTTGTGCCAAGCCGGAAAGTTGCTCATTGAGACTTGACAGGCGTTCGTGCAACAGGGGCGCCTGACCGCTGCAAAGTACTAACAACGTGCAGTCAATGCTCAATAACCATTGACGGGTACTTTCACACCAGCGTTGTAACTGATTAGTGCCCAGCGTTTCCAAATGGACCGAATTCAGCATTAACACGAGATAGCTGTCGCGCGTGATTTTAGTTCGCTGTAAATCCGAGGTCAGGACTGTGAAGGCAAGACGGGTAGAGGCATCGTGAGGCATGTCAAACATGCGCAGCTCAGATGGCCCGCAATCAGCAGCCATAGACTCGACGACAGCTTGAGGGTCGGTGCCGCTGCATACCAACGTGGCAATATGTTCTTGCGACAAACCTGATAACAACTGGCGAGCTAAAATTTCCGCATCGGTTGCACGGTCGAGGGTGACCCAATATAACCGCCCCTGGCGCAGCAACATTTGCTCATCCTGCAGATGCCGGATGCCTAACGTGACATGACCCAACGCCTTCTACTCCAACTGTCCGAATGCACCAAAAACTCAGCCCGAACGGTTAAGTATCGGCAAAATTTGAAGGCCGCTCACTAAGAAACAAAGGTATCCAGGCGTTGCTGTCGCCTCGACACGGGTCTCAATGAAATGATGAAAATCACTCTCGGGCGACTAACCCGGAAAGAGCTGTCATGGGGCCAATCAAAATATGGGCCATTTTCAGCGCGCAAATGATGGGATATCAAAGTGCCTGTGTCAATATTTTGTAACTGATAGCGTTGGTAGTGAATTATTGGCAAAATACCGTCATGTTTTTGGCGAATTAAACATTTGTCGTCATCAGGGCTCGTAGCATGTTGAATGCAGTGTGTCAGCCAATTGGCGAATTCTGTGCATACTTGGATTCCCACTCCAGCAGATTTATACCCACCCCTGTGGAAGGCGTTCTTAGGGATGGCAATGTCTAAAGCAGCAGACAACAAAAGCCATATGATTATTCTATAAGGGTATTTAAATTGCGCTTCTTATACCTATAAAGTCACACCCCTGCGTACCTGCCGACCAATCGGCGCGCCGCACGACACGAACCAACACGGGACCTCCGTGAGTTTCTGATCGACGCGCGCGCCCTTGAGCGTGCCGTGCGTGGGAGTGATTTATGTCAGCCGTTTCAGCATCGCCAGCCATCGCGCCACAATTCTTTGAAATCCGTCCGTTCAGCGGTGCGGTGGGCGCCGAGATCATCGGCCTCGATTTGTCCAGTCCGATCAATGATCAGGACTTCGCCCGCATTCACCGCGCGCATCTGGATCATCACGTGGTGGTGTTCCGCGACCAGCGCATTACCCCAGAGCAGCAAATCGATTTCAGCCGCCGTTTCGGCGTCTTGCAGATCCACGTGCTCAAGCAATTCCTGCTGGCCGGGCACCCGGAAATCCTCATCGTTTCCAACATCGTCGAGAACGGCCAGAACGTCGGCCTGGGTGACGCCGGCAAGTTCTGGCATTCCGATCTCTCCTACAAACAACTGCCGAGCCTGGGCTCGATGCTGCACGCCCAGGAGCTGCCATCGGAGGGCGGCGACACACTGTTCGCCGACATGCACAAAGCCTGGGACAACCTGCCGCTCGCGTTGCGCAAAGCGGTGGAGGGTCGCTCGGCGGCGCACTCCTACACGGCGCGTTACAGCGAAACAAAATTCGAAGGCAACTGGCGCCCGACCCTGACGCCGGAGCAACTGGCCCAGGTCGCCGAAGTCGTTCACCCGGTCGTGCGTACCCACCCGGAAAACGGTCGCAAGGCCTTGTTCGTCAGCGAGGGTTTCACCACCCGCATCGTTGGCCTGCCGGAAGACGAGAGCCAGCAACTGCTGACCGAGCTATATGCCCACAGCGTGCTGCCGCAAAACATCTACCGCCATCAATGGCAGCCCCATGACCTGGTGTTCTGGGACAACCGTTCACTGATCCACCTCGCCGCCGGATGCCCCAGCCATCTGCGCCGCAAGCTGTTTCGCACCACCATCCAGGGCGATGCGCCTTTCTGATTTGTCGGAGATCTGATCATGTCCAAACGTCTTCCATTCGCACCGCTGGCCGCGGCCATCGGCCTGGGTTTCAGCCTGATCGCCGGCAGCCTAGTGGCACCGACCGTGGCTCATGCTGAAGGTGAAATTCGCATCGCCGAGCAGTTCGGCATCGTTTACTTGCTGCTCAATGTGGTGCGCGATCAGAACCTGATCGAGAAATACGGCAAGCAGGAAGGCATAGACATCAAGGTCGACTGGACCCAGCTCTCGGGCGGCGCGGCGGTCAACGATGCGTTGCTGTCGGGTTCGATCGACATTGCCGGTGCCGGTGTTGGCCCGCTTTTGACCATCTGGGATCGCACCCATGGCAAACAGAACGTCAAGGCTGTGGCTTCCCTGGGTAACTTCCCGTATTACCTGGTGAGCAATAACCCCAAGGTCAAAACCATCGCCGACTTCACCGAGAAGGACCGCATCGCGGTGCCCGCGGTGGGCGTGTCGGTGCAGTCGCGCTTCCTGCAATACGCGGCGGCCAAACAGTGGGGTGACAAGGACTTCAATCGCCTCGACAAGTACACCATCGCCGTTCCGCATCCCGACGCGACAGCGGCGCTGGTGGCTGGCGGCACCGAGTTGAGCGGGCACTTCTCCAACCCGCCGTTCCAGGATCAGGAACTGGCCAATCCCAATGTGCACGTGGTGCTGAACACCTATGACCTGCTCGGTCCGAACTCGCCGACGGTGCTGTTCGCCACCGAGAAATTCCGCGACGAGAACCCGAAAACCTACAAGGCATTCATTGATGCGCTGACCGAAGCGGCCACGTTTGCCCAGAACGACAAAGGCGCGGCGGCAGACACTTACATCCGTGTTACCAAGGCCAAAATCGACCGCGCCGCGTTGCTGAAAATCATCGATAACCCGCAGTTCGAATTCAGCGTCACGCCGAAAAATACTTACCCGTTGGCCGAGTTCCTCTACCGCGTCGGCGCGATCAAAAACAAACCGGATTCGTGGAAGGATTACTTCTTCCAGGACGCCAAACCGCTGCAAGGGAGCTGATCGCCATGAACGCTCCTTTGCAAGGCCACACGGTCAGCAAACCGATCGCGGCAGCCCAGGCGCTGCTGTCGGTCGATAACGTCAGCCTGGAATACCGCACGCCGCAGCGCGTGGTGCGGGCGACCCATCAAGTCAGTTTCGAAGTGGATCCGGCGGACCGTTTTGTCCTGCTCGGCCCGTCCGGTTGCGGCAAGTCGACATTACTCAAGGCCGCCGCCGGCTTCATCCAGCCCGTCGAGGGCGAGATTCGTCTGCAAGGTCAGCGCGTCGATGCCCCGGGGCCTGACCGGATCGTGGTGTTCCAGGAGTTCGATCAACTGCCACCGTGGAAAACCGTCAAACAGAACGTGATGTTTCCACTGCTGGCCTCGAAAACCCTCAAACGCAGGGAGGCTGAAGAGCGAGCGCTGCACTATCTGGAAAAAGTTGGCCTGAGGGCGTTTGCCGATGCCTATCCGCACACCTTGTCTGGTGGCATGAAGGCTCGAGTGGCCATCGCCCGGGCGCTGGCGATGCAGCCGAAAATCCTCCTGATGGACGAACCCTTCGCTGCCCTCGACGCCCTGACCCGGCGCAAGATGCAGGAAGAATTGCTGCTGCTATGGGAAGAGGTGCGTTTCACGCTGCTGTTCGTCACCCACTCTATCGAAGAGGCGCTGGTGGTGGGTAACCGCATTCTGTTGCTGTCACCGCATCCGGGGCGAGTGCGGGCGGAAGTGCACAGCCACCAATACGATTTGCACAGCCTCGGCGGCGTGGCGTTTCAGGAGTCGGCGCGACGCATTCATCGCTTGCTGTTCGATGAAGGTCAGTCGGCGAAAACCGAGCGTGAGCTGGATTTTGCCGACATCCGCATCGCTTATTGAGCCAGTTGAGAGGAGGGCTCGATGAGCCATTTATCATCCCCGCGTGAAGCGTTCGAAACGGTTTTGCCGCCACTGACCAGCGTGCCGCTGGAGCGTGAGCTGCCGCTCGGTCAACGCCTGTGGCAACAGGGCTGGTTGCGTAAAAGCCTGATTCTGGTATTGCTTGCAGTGCTCTGGGAAGCCGTTGCGCGCTATCAGAACAACGATCTGCTGCTGCCGGGCTTTGTGCAAACCGCTCACGCGCTGTACGACGGCCTGCTCAGCGGCGAATTGCTGGGCAAGGTGTGGATTTCCCTGGTGGTGCTGCTCAAGGGCTACCTGGTCGGCATCGTCCTGGCATTCGCCCTGACCACGCTGGCAGTGTCGACGCAATTCGGTCGCGACCTGCTCAGTACCCTGACCTCGATGTTCAACCCGCTGCCGGCCATCGCCCTGCTGCCGCTGGCGCTGCTGTGGTTTGGATTAGGCCAGAACAGCCTGATTTTCGTGCTGGTACATTCGGTGCTTTGGGCCTTGGCGCTGAACACCTACGCCGGGTTCCTCGGCGTTTCGGAAACCTTGCGCATGGCCGGGCGCAACTACGGCCTCAAGGGCATGCGTTTCGTGTTGTTCATCCTGATCCCGGCGGCGCTGCCATCGATCCTCGCCGGGTTGAAGATCGGCTGGGCATTTGCCTGGCGTACGCTGATTGCTGCTGAGTTGGTGTTTGGCGCAACCAGTGGCAAGGGTGGGTTGGGCTGGTACATCTTTCAGAATCGCAATGAGCTGTACACGGACAAGGTGTTTGCCGGGTTGGCGGTGGTGATTCTGATTGGGTTGCTGGTGGAGAATCTGGTGTTTGATTCGTTGGAGCGAGTGACGGTGAGGCGCTGGGGGATGGTGCGTTGAATGTCTGATAGTGTGAGGTCCGCGTTGGCCTCTTCGCGGGCCAGTCCGCTTGCACAATGGCTGAGTGGAGTTTGCTAGCATTGCGCCTGAATCAATAAAGATCAGGCACGAGTGCTCACCATGCAATTTCCGGATATGAACCTGCTAGTCGCCCTCGACGCCTTGCTCGACGAGGGCAGTGTGGTGGGCGCGGCGCGGCGGATGAACCTTAGCCCGGCGGCCATGAGCCGGACGTTGACGCGCATCCGCGAAGCCATTGGCGATCCGATCCTGGTGCGTGCCGGCCGTGGCCTGGTGCCGACCCCCAAGGCGCTGGCGTTGCGCGAGCAGGTGCGCAGTGTGGTGGATCAGGCCGGGTTGCTGTTTCGTTCGGCCGATGCAGTGGAGCTGAGTTCGCTGCGGCGGCGTTTCAGTATTCGGGCCAACGACTTTTTTGTCGGCGTCTACGGCGGCAAGCTGTTCGACACCCTCGACCGGCAGGCACCGCACTGCGAATTGCGTTTCGTCCCGGAAGGCGATGGTGATGATGAAGCGTTGCGCGAAGGACGGATCGATCTGAGCGTCAGCAACACCCGGCCATTGACCCCGGAAGTGAAGGTCCAGAACCTGTTTTCCACCCACTTCGTTGGCCTGGTGCGTGAGGATCATCCGCTGCTGGACGAAGAGATCACGGCGGAGCGCTATGCGGGTTATTCCCACATCAGCATGTCCCGGCGCGGGATTGCCCGGGGGCCGATCGATACCGCACTCAATGCCCTGGGGCTGGAGCGGCGGGTGGCGGTGATCGCGCCAAGCTTTCATGCGGCGATGTTTGCCTTGCCCGATTCCGACCTGATTCTGCCGGTGCCCAAGGAAGCCTTGCTGAGTGTGCGGCGGCTGGGATTGAAGCTGCGCTCGTTCAACCTGCCCGTCCCGTTGCCAACCCTCATGCTGACCCAGGCCTGGCATCCGCGCTTCGACAAGGATCCGGCACACCGCTGGCTGCGTGAAACGTTGAAAGCCTGCTGCGATGAAACGTGGCTGGCTGCACAGCCATGAACTGATCAGTTCCCCTGTGGGAGCGAGCTTGCTCGCGATGAGGCCGGCAGCCTCGACATCTCTATTGGCTGACCTGCCGCTATCGCGAGCAAGCTCGCTCCCACAGGAGGGTATCATTGCGTCTGACGCACTTATAACCTGCCAATAAGTTGATTTCCGTCAGGCATCACGCTTTTTAGAATGCTTCGGTCTTTCCACGCCGGAGCTCGCAGTACATGACTTCCCTTACGGTCACGGCACCTGCCGCTACGGCCAGCACGGCAGGC
>NZ_AKJL01000302.1 GCF_000282355.1 Pseudomonas sp. GM49 | reverse complement strand
TGTGGGAGCGGGCTTGCTCCGGGCGGCGTTCCGACGAAGACGTCAGACCGAACAACACCAATCAATGATCCCGAAACGCCTTATGACAAGCACTGCAAGCATCTTCGACTTTCTGCACCGCCGGCCCCAGGTTGCTGGCCTTGTAGGGTTGAACCTGGCTGGCGATCACCAATTCACCGGTGGCGGATTCAAGGTCACGGGCCATGGCCTGGAAGCGCGCCTGCTGCTCCCAGACATCGCTCTTGGCACTGGTGTGATCTTCCTCGCGGACCTGCGGAAAGTGTTGCCACGGCTCACGGGACAACGCATCGAGTTTCACCGCGCCCTCGGCGAACTTCGGGCCATCGAACGCAATGCGCCCCCGCAACATGCCGCCCAGGTCTTCACCGGTGTTGAGCATCTGCTTGAAAATGGCCTTGCGCTGGCCCAGCGGCGAGTTGGGGTCGATGCCGCCACAAGCGGACAATGTCAGGCAGGCCAGCAATACAACAGAAAGTCTTTTAAGAGTCATGGTGGCTTCAGGTCACGGAAACGGCGGCCAGTATCCTCGTGTCATCGGCAAAGACCAATAGCCCTATTATCAACAAGGGTTGTATGAGCGCATGGAGCGCTCAGGCAACCGGCAAAGGAATCACTCCATGAACAGCCGTTTCAAGGCATGGCGTCAAAGCCTGGCCTGGACCCTGCCGATGGTGGCCCTGCTCGCAGGCTGCACCGGTGGCGACAAGCAACAACCGAAAACCCACGCCCTGGCCACTTACTCCAGTGCCACATGGGAAGCGCTGCCGGCGGTGTCCGACAACGACCTGGTAGCCGGCTTCGGTTCGTGGCGCAGCGCCTGCACCCGACTCAAGGCCGACCCGGTCTGGGGCGGAACCTGCACAGCGGCCACCAACGTGCCGCAAACCGCCAGCGACATCCGTGGTTTTCTCAAGCAGAACCTCGACGTTTATGGCCTGCGTGCCGCCAACGACAACCCCAACGGCTTGATCACCGGCTACTACGAGCCGGTCTATCCCGGGAGCCTGACCCAGACCAGCGCTGCCAATGTCCCGGTGTATGGCGTCCCCGAGGACATGATCATCGTCGCCCTCGACAGCATTTACCCGGAACTCAAGGGCAAACGCCTTCGCGGCCGGCTCGAAGGTCGCGTGCTCAAGCCGTACGACGATGCGGCAACCATCGAAAACAAAGGGGTCAAGGCGCCGGTCGTGGCCTGGCTGACCGATCCGATGAACCTGCAGTTCCTGCAAATCCAGGGTTCGGGTCGTATCCAGCTCGACAATGGGCGCCAGTTGCGAATTGCCTATGCCGATCAGAATGGCCATCCGTATCGACCGATCGGCCGCTGGCTGGTGGAACAGGGTGAGTTGAAAAAAGAAGACGTGACCATGGGCGCCATCAGCACATGGGCCAAGGCCAATCCGACACGGATTCCCGAACTGCTCGGCAGCAACCCCAGCTACGTGTTCTTCACCCGTAACCCGGACAGCAACGAAGGTCCGCGCGGCTCGTTGAACGTACCATTGACCGCCGGTTACAGCGCGGCGGTGGATCGCAAGGTGATCCCGCTGGGCAGCCTGTTGTGGCTGTCCACCACCAGACCGGACGGCACAGCGCTGGTTCGCCCCGTGGCCGCACAGGACACCGGCGGTGCCATTGCCGGCGAGGTTCGGGCGGATCTGTTCTGGGGCACCGGCGATGCGGCCGGGCAACTGGCCGGGGACATGAAACAGCAGGGGCAGATCTGGATGCTCTGGCCCAAAGGTGCTGCGCTGCCACAAGTGCCGCAGGTGGCGGATACGGTCAAAGCCAATCCTTGAGTCCCGCATCGCCTGAAAGACAGCTTTCGCGAGCAAGCCCGCTCCCACATTTGATTTTCAGTGGACACAAAATCTGTGTTCGACGGTGATCCAGTGTGGGAGCGGGCTTGCTCGCGAAGAGGCCGGCGAAAACCCTGAAGATCGTTTAGACCGACACCACAAAGAAACTCACGATCAGCGCCATCCCCACGAACCACACCAGCGACCGCAGTGTCGCCCAGTCCGCCAGGTAGCAAATGATGTATAGCAGGCGGCTGGTAATGAACAGCACGGCCAGCACATTGATCGTCACCAGTTCGGCATTGCCGGCCAGATGCGCCACGATCACCGCCGCGGCAAACGCCGGGGTCACTTCAAAGCTGTTCAGTTGCGCAGCATTCGCGCGCCTGCCCAAGCCGTCCAGTGAATCGAGAAAATCCCGGGGATCATGGTTGTCTCTCAACCTGAACCCGCCGCTGATCTTGGCCACGCCCACACACACATACGGCAGGAAAATCGCGATCAAAATGCACCACAGAGCCACCGTCATAACGCCGTCCTTTCTTCAAGTTATAGAGAAACGAATTCCATCGTGGCAATCAAAACTTCATCACCAGTATGCCGATCATCACAAGGCTGCAGGCGAGTAGTCGTGGCCCGCCAAAGGGCTCTTTCAGGTAACGCATGCCAAACAGCACCACCAGAATCACGCTGATCTCGCGCAGCGCTGCGGCCTCGGCAATCGAACCCAACTGCATCGCCCACAGCACCAGAGCGTAGCTGAACAACACGCAGAACCCGACCGCCAGGCCCAACCGCCACTGCTCGCGCCAGAACAGCATGAACGTGGGGCGCTTGCGCACTAACGCCAACAGCGGAAACGGCCAGGCGCTGAGCAAGGTGACCCAGATCAGGTAATCCAGTGGATGAGACCAGCGTCGCAATGCCTGCCCGTCGATGTAGGTGTAGCAACCGATGCACAGGCCGATCAATGCCACCACCGGCAACATCGACCACGGCAGGCGCGCACCGCCACCGCCCTGCCAGAGCAGGCATAGCATGCCGAACGGGATCAGCAGGATGCCGAAAATCTGTTGATGGGTCAGCACTTCCCCGGCAAAGATCAGCGTCAGTGCCAGCACCACCAACGGTGACAGGCCGCGCATCAATGGATAGACCAACCCGAGGTCGCCGACCCGATAGGCCTGGATCAGCAAATAGCGATAGAGCAACTCGAACGCCGCCGATGCCAGTATCCATGGCCAGATCTCCAGCGGCGGCACGCTCAGGAACGGTAACATCAGCGCGACAAAGAGCAGAGCCACGCTGTCCATGCAAGCCACCACCAACAGCCGCTCCGCACTGAACTTGATCAGGGTATTCCACGCCGCATGCAACAGCGCCGCCACCAACACCAACGCCGTCGCAAGCACGGCCTACTCCTTTTGTCGTCTACACGATCCCTGTAGGAGCGAGCCTGCTCGCGATGGACGTCAACGATAACGCGTGCTGCCTGGATAAATGCGTTGCCTTGACGTCTTTCGCGAGCAAGCTCGCTCCTACAGAATCCGCGCAGAGAATTGATTCGCCATATGTCAGTGGCTGTTTATACTGCAAGCGACCACGCCGCACTCAGTTGCGCACAGACCAATTCCAATAAAAATTCTGCCTGGCCCGCTCTCCTCGAGAACGGTCGTCGGCCTGCGTATGCCTGATCACAGCGTCAAGACTACCGACAGAGACCTTGCGCATGCCACTCGCTTTGCTTGCCCTAGCTGTTGCCGCCTTCGGCATCGGCACCACCGAATTCGTCATCATGGGTCTGTTGCCCGACGTCGCCCGCGACCTCAGCGTGAGCATTCCCGATGCCGGACTGCTGATCACCGGCTACGCCCTGGGCGTGGTGTTCGGCGCGCCAATCCTCGCCGTCGGCACAGCCAATATGCCGCGCAAAGCCACCCTGCTGGGCATGACGCTGATGTTCATCCTCGGCAACATGCTCTGCGCGCTGGCACCGAATTACGCCACGCTGATGGCCGCGCGCGTGATCACGGCGCTGTGCCACGGCGCATTTTTCGGCATCGGTTCGGTGGTGGCTGCCGGGCTGGTGGCACCCAACAAACGGGCCCAGGCGATTGCCATGATGTTCACCGGCCTGACACTGGCCAACGTGCTCGGTGTGCCATTGGGCACAGCGCTCGGGCAATACGCAGGTTGGCGCTCAACCTTTTGGGCGGTGTCGGTGATCGGGGTTCTGGCCGCGATTGCGCAATGGGTCTGGCTGCCGAAAAACATTGCGATGGATAAAGCCAACCTGGCCAGCGAGTTCATGGTGCTGGGCAAGGCCAACGTACTGCTGGCCCTGGGCATGAGCGTGCTGGCCTCGACCAGTCTGTTCAGTGTGTTCACTTACATTGCGCCGATCCTGCAGGACATCACCGGTGTCAGCCCTCACGGCGTCACCATCATGCTGCTGTTGTTCGGCGTTGGCTTGACCGCCGGCAGCATGCTCGGTGGTCGTCTGGCGGACAGTCGACTGCTGCCTTCGTTGGTGGGCATGGCGCTGGCGGTGCTGCTGGTGCTGGCGGCGTTCACGCAA
>NZ_AKJL01000301.1 GCF_000282355.1 Pseudomonas sp. GM49 | reverse complement strand
AAAACCAGCCGATGACGCGCAGTCATTGGCTGCTTTTTGTCGCCTGGGGCTTACATCGGCATGACCGCCGACAGGAAAAACACTTCAACGATCGGAACGCATCAACGCCTCGACACCACCGGCCATCGACAACGTTGCCACGCGGTTTCGCCCCGAATGCTTGGCCTGATACAACGCGGCATCCGCCCGCTCAACAAACACGTCCATGCTGTCACGCCCCGATGGCACGAACGAATAGCAACCCAGACTGACCGTCACGTAACCGTTGGGCGAGCCGGTGTGACTGATGTTCTTGTCGATGACGCCGCGGCGGATCTGCTCGGCAATGGTCATGGCGCCGTGGATGTCGGTGTCAGGCAGCAACACCGCAAACTCTTCACCGCCGTAACGCACCGCCAGATCGGCCTTGCGGTGGCAGCAACTCTTCAGTGCACGAGCCACTTCAGCCAGGCAATGATCCCCCATCACATGACCGTAAGTGTCGTTGTAGCGCTTGAAGTAATCGATATCGAGCATGATCAGGCTCAAGGGGCTCGCCTGCCGGGCGCCGCGCCCGAACTCGATGTCCAGCGCCCGTTCGAACAACCGGCGGTTGGCCAGCCCCGTCAGGCTGTCGTGGGTGGCAATCAGCTCCAGCGCTTCCTGGGCCCTGCGCAAATCCGCCTCGACCCGCTCGCCAACACGCACCTGATGAATGAATACCCAACCGAACAACCCCACGCCCAGCAACACCAGGGCAACGATGAGGCTGGAGCGAAACGCCGTGTCGTACCAGCCCGCGAGTATGGATTCCGTGGATGACGCAGCGGCGACCACCAGCGGATACGCCTCCAGCTGGCGGTAGCCGTACAGGCGTGTCACACCATCGATGATCGACGTGAACATCACATTGCCGGAAGTGGCCAGTGGCAGGGACTTCTGGAAAATCTCGCTCTGGGCCAGCGACGCGCCGATCTGCGCCTCTACAAAAGGTCGACGCGCTAACAACGTGCCATCGGTCAGGCCGAGAAACATCGTGCCGTTGTCGTCGAGGCTGAAGCTTTTGAAGAACTGGTCGAAGTACGACATCTTGATGCCGGCCAGCAACACGCCCTGGAAGTGGCCATTCCTGTCGTTGACCCGTTTGGAAATCGGGATGATCCACTCGCCGTTTTCCCGACTGCGGATGGCCGGGCCGATGTGCGCCACCGACGATACGTTCTGCTGGTGATACTTGAAGTACTCGCGATCCGCGACCCCGGCACCCCGGGGCAGGTTTTCAAATGAGGTCACCACCCACTGGCCCTTCTGGTCGAACAGCAGGATGCCGTGCAGTTGATCCAGCGCCAGCACCCTCCGGGCGAAGGTCTGCTGCAAGCGTGGTCGCATGTCCTGACCGAAACCGTCGGCCTGAATCCAGTCCACCAGACTGGTCAGCACCAGGTCGGCCTTCATGAAGGTGTCTTCGGCTTGCTGCGCCATGGCCCGTGTCAGGTTCGAAGACGCCACTTGCGCCAGGCTCAGATCATGGCGACGGGACTGTTCCAGTTGCAGGTAGAGCAAACCGCACAGGCACAGACACACCGTGGCAATGAACAATACCGCGGCCTTGCGCAGCGGTATGCGTTTCAATGCGATGCCAGGGGCGTGGTCCGGGTCGTTAAAGCGAGTGGGCAAAAGTTCATCCTGTCGGGGGGCAAGGCAGGGGGCAACGAGCCATAGCCCTCAGTCTTTGTGGGCCGTAGTTTACGGGGTTATCCAGGATAAATGGGTGGCCACTTGCCCAGCGGCATCACACCTGCCCGCAGTTGCTGCCCGGGCACAACGTCCGCACCCGGCCTGAGCTGCAAACATGATCCAGGGCAAGCGCTGCCTGTGCGTCAACGAGCTACGATTAGACTGACCTCAAACAGGGAATCGACATGAGCAAGGCAGACGAACTCGCCGCAAAATTGAAACAAACACGGCTGACCGGCACGGATCAGGCGATCGATGGCTGGCCGGGTCAGGTCTACGAACTGTATCAACGGATAGAGACCTGGCTGCTGCCCTTGACCGAAGCCGGCCTGGTCCTGAGGCGCAACCCCACCCACGTATACGAGAGCCACCCCAATGGTGACTCTTACGCTTACGCCATCGACCAGTTGGTGATCGTCGGCAACGAGCACAGCATTACCTTCGACCCGGTTGCGCGCTTCACTGCCGATGGCGAGGGGCGGGTCGAGATCCACACCACAGGCAACGAACTCGCCCTGTTGCGCACCGTGGACGAACACGGTGAAACACACTGGTGGCTGCAAACGATCGAGCAGGCCACAGTGCAGCTGGACGCGGTAGCGCTGACGGAAACCGATCTGCTTGCAGTGGTGCAACAAGGGCTGGCGCTCTAGGGGCTGATGCCAGTCTGTTGAGTGTTTGAACACCGTAAACCTTGTGGGAGCGAGCTTGCTCGCGATGACGGCTGGACAGTCACACAATGGGTGTCTGACCGCCCGCCATCGCGAGCAAGCTCGCTCCCACAGTGTCCGGGGCTTAACTGGCAGGCATCAGCCTCTGGAGCATCCGTTTTTAGCTATTTCATTACTGTTGGTTCTGCCCCGTCACCACCAGCGGTATCTCTGCACGACGCAAGTCCAGAGCCGGCAACTTCACAGGCTGACTCAAACCTTGCAGCACCCTGGCATCGTAATCATAAATGTCGGGCTTGAACGTCACCCGCCCGTCATTGCTCAGGTCCACGGTCCAATAGGCCAACAGCACCGGCACTTTCACCGGCAGCAGGATGTTCTCGGTCCTGCCATTGGCCAACTGCTTCTGAATGCCGTCGCTGTTCCAGCGCACCGGATCGTTGAACAACAGCTCGACCAGCTGCAACGGGTTTTCCACACGGATGCAGCCTGAACTGGTGGCCCGAACCGTTTTGGCAAACAGCTCCCGGTGCGGCGTGTCATGCAGGTAAATCGCATAGTCGTTGGGGAAGCGGATCACCACCTGCCCCAGCGAACTGTCGGGCCCGGCATCCTGACGCAGATGGATGCCTCGCGGGTTGCTCCAGTCAACGCTCGACGGATCGAGCACATTGCCTTCGCGATCAATCACGCGAATCCGGTTGGCCTCCAGATAGCCAGGATCGTTCTGGATTTTTGGAATCACGTCCTGCTTGAGGATGGTCGGCGGCACGGTCCAGGTGGGGTTGAACGTGATGTAGGTGATTTCGGCCTGGAACACCGGCGTACTGCGCACCGGTTTACCGACTTGCACCCGCGAACGCCAGATCGGCAGACCGTCGCGGTACATTGCCACCTTGTATCCGGCGATATCGACGATCACGAACGTGCCCTGAAGTTTGTACAACAGCCAGCGGGCACGCTCCATGTTGACCCGCACCTGATCGATCCGTGCCTCGACAGGCACGTTCAGTGCCGCCAGCGTCGCCGCCCCCGCCACGCCATCGGCACCCAGGTATTGCTCGGTCTGATACTTCTTCACCGCGGCAATGACCTTGCCGTCGTAACCGGCCTTTTTCGACTGGTGCGAGTCCAGGTAACCGCCCGCCACCAGACGCGCACGCAATTGTGCCACCGCCACCCCGTCCATGCCGGGCTTGAGCGATTGCCCTTCGGTGACTTTCGGCCAGCCGCCTGCATCACGGACCTGGCGCAACCGGGCCAGGCCCTCACGCAAGTTGCGGTAAATCTCTTCCTGAGGAGGGGCCTCGGCAAAGGCACGCCCCACGTCATGGGCATCGAGGGCGGTGAACAGGCGGTTCATGCCCTCGCGGGCATCGCCACCGGCAGGATCGAAATTCCAGTGAATGTCCAGTCGCGACGGATCGACCTTGCCCCGTCGCAGTTGCAGCAGCGCAGTAATGAACGTGCGGGTCGCCGCCATGTCGAACATCGCCCGTTGCGCCGTGGAAGGCACGGCCGCTACCAGCGATTCATGGGCCTGAGCCAGTTCGGTGATGCGGAAGTCCGCCGGATTCAGGCCGTCGATCCGGGTGTCTTCGAGGCTCTTGAGTAACTGGGCCACATCACGATCATCCGTCCACGCGGCGCGATAGTTACGATGCATATAGAAATCCAGCACCACCCGGCTGACATCCACACGCTGATGGCGCCTGGACGTGAGCAACGGTGGAAATGCCGTTCGCAGCGGCTCCAGCGTCGCCTGAATCGCCTGGCCAACCGCATCGTCGGGCGCCGCGGCATCGATGGTGCTGCTCGCAGCAGATACCGGCTCGATCGGCGAAGTTTGCGCAAGCGCTGCACCACTGATCAGAAAGCCCATAAAAAATATGCGGCTTATGACGAATGACCTTGTTAATTGCACCATGGATAATCCTTAATCTCCCGTTTCAAACAGCCAGCTTCCCGCGCGCTGCTAGACTCGAAATTATCATGATGAGACCCGACTATGGTGCTAAACCGCTTTGGCCTTTTATTTGCCATTTTACTGACGTGCCTTTCAGTAACGTCAGCCTACGCCGATTCGCTTGAAAACGCGCTGGTCAAAGCAGCACCAGGCGCCGACGCCAAAGTGATTGCCCTGGCCGTTCGTGCCACCCAATGCAGCCGTGCCCAAGGCATCGCCCCAGCCCAAAGACTGGCGGTGATCGATTACTCCCTGCCCTCGACCGAACAACGGCTGTGGGTCTTCGACCTTAAACGACGCAAGTTGCTGTTTCACGAACTGGTCGCCCATGGCCGCAACAGCGGTGAAAACATGGCCACGCTGTTCTCCAACCAGAATGAAAGCCACGCCACCAGCCTCGGCCTGTTCCGCACCCAGGAAAGCTACCGCGGCCAGAACGGATACTCTTTACGCATGGAAGGCCTGGAGCCCGGCTTCAACGACAACGCCTATGACCGTGCCATCGTCATTCACGGCGCGCCCTATGTCAGCCCGGTGCTGGCCCGCGCCAATGGCCGCATCGGCCGCAGCCTGGGTTGCCCCGCCGTCAGACCGGCGATTGCCCATCGGCTGATCGATTCGATGAAGGACGGGCAGTTGTTGTTTTCCTACTATCCGGACCAACGCTGGCTGAAGTCGTCTTCCTACATCAACTGCGGCAGCGGCACCGTGGCCTCAAGGGAAAACTCCACTTCACGCCAATAAGCGACGCCCCCACCTGTCAAAACTGTAATCTTCGCCTCAGCCTGCTGAAAGGCACCGCCCGCTAGCCTCGTCGACAAGTTCAACAGGCTGACGGGCGGAACAGACGGCATGCACTCCCACACTTCAAGACGTACCTTCGTCAAAGGCCTGGCCATCGGCGGGCTCTTCGGCGGCCTCGGGTTATGGCGCACGCCCGCCTGGGCGATCAGCAGTCCCGGCGAACCTCAGGTGTTGGCCGGTAATGATTTCGACCTGTTCATCGGCGAATCCCCGGTCAACTTCAGCGGCAGCCCACGCACCGCGATGACCATCAACGGCGGCATCCCCGGCCCGCTGCTGCGCTGGCGCGAAGGCGATACGGTGACGCTGCGGGTGCGCAACAGACTCAAGGACAGCACCTCCATTCACTGGCACGGCATCTTGCTGCCGGCCAACATGGACGGCGTGCCGGGGCTGAGCTTCAAGGGCATCGAGCCGGGCGGCATCTACGTCTACCAGTTCACCGTGCGGCAGAACGGCACCTACTGGTATCACAGCCATTCGGGGTTTCAGGAACAAACCGGCGTCTACGGCCCGCTGGTGATCGACGCCAAAGACCCGGAGCCGTTCCAGTACGACCGCGACTACGTGGTGATGCTCAGCGACTGGACCGACGAAGACCCGGTCGGCCTGATGAAGACGCTGAAAAAACAGTCCGATTACTACAACTTCAACAAACGCACCGTGGGCGATTTCATCCACGACGTCAGCGAAAAAGGCTGGGGGCCGACCGTCGCCGACCGCAAAATGTGGGCCGAGATGAAGATGAACCCCACCGACCTGGCGGACGTCGGCGGCGCCACTTACACCTACCTGTTGAACGGCCAGGCGCCGGACATGAACTGGACCGGGGTGTTCCGCCCGGGGGAAAAACTGCGGCTGCGCTTCATCAACGGCTCGGCCATGACCTACTTCGACGTGCGCATCCCCGGCCTGAAAATGACCGTGGTCGCCGCCGATGGCCTCCACGTCAAACCGGTGAGCGTCGACGAATTTCGCATTGCCGTGGCGGAAACCTTCGATGTCATCGTCGAGCCGACCGAAGCGGCCTACACCCTGTTCGCCCAGGCGATGGATCGCACTGGATACGCACGCGGCACCCTGGCGATGAAGGCGGGACTGGTTGCGCCGCTACCGCCACTGGACCCGCGCCCTCTGGTGACCATGGATGACATGGGCATGGCCGGCATGGACCACGGCAGCATGGCGGGCATGGATCACAGCAACATGGCGATGGGCGACATGCCCGGCATGCAGGCCCATCCGGCCTCGGAAACCGACAACCCGCTGGTGGACATGCAAGCGATGTCCACCTCACCGAAACTCGACGACCCCGGCATGGGCCTGCGCCACAACGGTCGCCGCGTGCTCACCTATGCCGACCTGCGCAGCACCTTCGAAGACCCCGACGGCCGCGAGCCCGGCCGCACCATTGAGCTGCACCTGACGGGCCACATGGAAAAATTCGCTTGGTCGTTCAACGGCGTGAAGTTTTCTGATGCAGAGCCCCTGCGCCTCAAGTACGGCGAGCGGCTGCGGATCGTGCTGGTCAACGACACGATGATGATGCACCCCATCCACCTGCATGGCATGTGGAGCGACCTCGAAGACGAGAACGGCCGGTTCATGGTGCGCAAACACACCATCGACATGCCACCGGGCGCCCGGCGCAGCTATCGGGTCACTGCCGATGCGCTCGGTCGTTGGGCCTATCACTGCCATCTCCTGTACCACATGGAAATGGGCATGTTCCGTGAAGTTCGCGTGGAAGAATGAGGCGCACCCCATGATTCGATTCACCCCGGTTTTTTTAGCACTCGCGACCTCCACGGCGATGGCCGCCAGCGATGACATGCAAGGCATGGATCACAGCCAGATGGACCACGGCCAGATGCAAAGCATGGACGAGGGCCAGATGCAGCCCGCCGCGCCCAGCGAAAGCCGTACGCCGATCCCGCCGCTGACCGATGCCGATCGCGCTGCGGTGTATGTCGATCCCGCCGGTCACCATGTGCACGACAACACGCTCAATTCCTTTTTCCTCGCCGACAAACTGGAATGGCAGGACGCCGATGACGGCAGCACCCTGGCCTGGGACTTGTCCGGTTGGGTCGGCGGTGACATCGATCGCCTGTGGCTGCGCTCCGAAGGCGAACGCACCAACGGCGTGACCGAGGACGCGGAAATCCAGGCCCTGTGGGGCCACGCGATTTCCCCGTGGTGGGACGTCGTCAGCGGTGTGCGCCAGGACTTCAAACCCGGCGCCCCGCAAACCTGGGCCACGTTCGGCGTGCAAGGCATGGCGCTGTACAACTTCGAGGCCCAAGCCACGGCCTTCATCGGCGAAGGCGGCCAGAGCGCCGTTCGGCTGGAAGGTGACTACGACATCCTGCTGACCAATCAGCTGATCCTGCAGCCGACCGTCGAACTCAACGCCTACGGCAAAAACGACCCGCAACGGGGCATCGGCGCGGGGCTGTCCAACACCGAAGCCGGCCTGCGCCTGCGCTACGAAATCCGCCGGGAATTCTCGCCCTACCTCGGCGTGACCTGGAACCGCACCTACGGCAACAGCGCCGACTACGCCAACGACGAAGGCGAGGACCGCAGCGAAACCCGCCTTGTGCTCGGTATTCGGATGTGGTTCTGAACAGACTCACCCAAAACCAACAACAACCGCTTCGAGCGGTAAAGGACCTTGCATGCGCATCATCAAACCCACTGCTGTCGCAATAGCGTTGCTCAGCGGCCTGCTTGTTAGCACCCTCGCTCAAGCACACCCCAAACTACTCTCCTCCACCCCGGCGCAAGGCGTAGAAGGTGCATCACCCGACAAGATCGAACTGCACTTTTCCGAAAACCTCGTCACCCAGTTTTCCGGCGCAAAACTGCTGATGACCGAAATGTCCGGCATGGCCCACGCCCCGATGCCGGTCAAGGCCAAAGTCAGCGGCGGCAGTGATCCGAAGACCATGTTCATCATTCCGACAGCGCCCTTGACTGCTGGCACCTACAAAGTCGAATGGCGCGCGGTGTCGTCGGATACCCACCCGATCACCGGCAACGTCACCTTCAAAGTGAAATGATCGATGAGCGACTCGGCCAACGTCGTGCTGCGGTTTGTGTTGTATGTGGATTTGATGCTGTTGTTTGGCGTGGCGCTGTTCGGGCTTTACAGCTTCAAAGGACAGGAACGGCTATCCGGGACGGTACTGCCCTTTCGCCGATTGTTAACGGGACCAGCCGTACTCGGCGCGCTGCTGTCCATCGCGGGCATGGTGCTGATGGCCAGCACCATGAGCGGTGAATCAGACGTTGCCGAGTTGCGTCCTCACCTCGAGATGATGCTGTTCGAGACAGACGTCGGGTTGGCCTGGGCTGTGCGGATGATTGCATTAGCGGTCGCGGGTTTGGCGTTGTTGCTCAACTCACGATCACCCGGCGTCAGCCTGGTGATCGCCGCCACTGCCAGCGGCATCGCCCTCACCAGCCTGGCCTGGAGCGGGCATGGCACCATGGACGAAGGCAGTCGCCGTTTCTGGCACTTCACGGCGGACATCCTGCACCTGCTGGCGGCAGGCGCCTGGCTTGGCGCGTTGCTTGCGTTTGCCTTGATGGCGCAAATCCGGGTCCTGCAAACCGAAACACACATACGCTTGCTGGCCCGCGCTGTTGAGCGATTCGAGCTTGTCGGTGCGCTGATCGTTGTGATCATCGCCTTGACGGGCGTGGTGAACTACCTGTTCATCGTCGGGCCGAAGCTCGATGAGGTTTTACTCGGCCATTACGGAATTCTGCTGGCGATCAAAGTGCTACTGTTTGCCGGAATGCTGGTGTTGGCGGCGCTGAACCGCTTTCATCTTGGCCCCTTGCTGGAGCGGTCATTGCGAGAGGGCCAATATGGCGCGGCGGCTAACGCACTTCGGCGCAGTGTGGTGCTGGAAATGGCCGCTGCGGTATTGATTGTGGGATTGGTGGCGTGGTTGGGGACATTGAGTCCGGAAGTGGAAATGAGCAATCTTTAGGGGGCGTTGATTTTTCACACTGGTGAAAGTTTCACTACACTCCCCCTTCAAAACCACTCCAGCACAAAAGCCCGATAACAATGACGAAAATCAACAGAGCAATGATGCTCGGCGGCTTGCTAGCACTCTCCCTTGGCGCCCAGGCAGAACCTTCGCACCTGGACAGCGTCATGCAACAGGGACAACTGCGCGTTTGCACCACCGGCGACTACAAGCCCTACACCCTCAAAGCCGAGGACGGCGAGCATTCCGGCATCGACATCGCCATGGCCCGCGCCTTGGCCGACAGCCTTGGCGTCAAGGTCGAGTGGGTGCCCACCACCTGGAAAACCCTGATGCCCGACATGCTCGCCGGCAAGTGCGACATCGCCATGGGCGGCATCTCGGTCACCCTGGAGCGGCAGAAAAAAGCCTTCTTCAGCAGCATTCTGGACGTCGACGGCAAAATCCCGCTGGTGCGTTGCGAAGACCAGGCGCTGTACCAGACCATCGAACAGATCAACCAGCCATCGGTTCGCCTTATCGAACCTGCCGGCGGCACCAACGAAGCGTTCGTTCACGCCCACCTGCCCAAGGCGCAATTGCAACTGCACGACAACGTGAGCATCTTTCAGGAACTGCTGGATAAAAAAGCCGACGTGATGATCACCGACGCCTCGGAGGCGCTGTATCAGCAGAAGCTCAAGCCGGGCCTGTGCGCGGTCAACCCCACGCACTACCTGCAATACGGCGAAAAAGCCTACCTGCTACCCCGCGACGACATCACCTGGAAGCTGTACGTCGATCAGTGGCTGCATTTGGCCAAGGCGACGGGCAACTACCAGAGGATTCTGCGGCAATGGCTGGCGGTACCTGACGCCAAGTAACGGCTGATTTTTTCTCACAAAAAAAGGGCACTCCCAAAGGAGCGCCCTTTTTCATTGCGGACCGCGTATCAATCGTCGTGCAGCAAACCTGAACCGTATTCGCCAAAACTATTGCCGAGCGCGCTGCCATGGAAATTCATCTTGTCGGGTTTGCTGTTGGTCGGCCCCGGACCAAAGCCGGCCGGCTGCACCGAGTCGGTCGAATAATCGCTATGGGTGCTCACACCCGAACAGGCGCTCAACAACAAAGCACCGGCCATCAACGAAACTTTGACGAGGTTTGCGATCATTTTTTTATTCCTGTGGGTTGAGGCGCGGGGACATGACCTTTGGCGGTCATCCTATGCCTCACTTCAACGACACATCATGAAACTTTTCGGCAAGTCAGCGTTGGTTCAGGAACCGTGCGCACCTGGCGATACCTCACCCCCACTGCCTTGCGGATCGACATTGTCCAATGCTCGATTCACCAACAACTCCCCCACCACCGCCAGTTGCTGAATCGACAGCGCCAAACTGCGGGTTGAACCTTCGAGCTTGCAAGCCAGGTCAGTGGTCAAGACGTTCAACGATGCAAGGGTCTCGCAGGCGTGACACAGGAGCGTTTCAGTGTCGACGTTGGGAAGAATGGTGAACACATGGCAGACGGGGTCGGCGTGATTCGGGTTTCGCAGACGTTTACTGACAACCTGCTGAGAGTCAGCGGATAGTTGAGCAAGATCGAGAGAATCGGAAGCCGTTGCGGTTTCCGGAGGATCAGGCGTTATCTTTTTCATCGTTTTCGTTCCTAGAATTAACCAAAGGAACTGCCAGCATCACTTCCACATGATGGGGTGGCAGCTGTGCACGGGTGTGGAAGACCAGGGATCTAGGAACCCGGCGCACCTGAAGGTGCCCCGCGCACAGCCGCCATAATTTAACAGCAGACATGAAAAAAGCGCCTGCTTAAATTTAGGTGGCGCCCTGTGCGCCTAGATCTTGTGAAGGGCTTCCACACCCTTGTCGCTGACTTTGCAGCGACGGCAGAAGGTTATCTGGATGATTGCGTGGCAGGCAATATGGGCGATGGGGACGCGAGTTGCGGGAAATTTCTGACATTTTCGCGCTTCTTTCAACAAGGCGCCCATCTCTTGGCTAACCACCGTCCGACTCGCCCAAGCCCCACAATCCCAATCCTGATAAACTCCCCACCTCCCAGCCTCACCGATCCCAGATCCCCCATGTCCGCAACCAACGCCACACCCGCCCCGCTCTCCCGCCGTTTCTCCGTCGCACCGATGATGGATTGGACCGACCGCCACTGCCGCTTCTTCCTGCGCCTGCTGTCGAAAAACGCGCTGCTCTACACCGAAATGGTCACCACTGGCGCGCTTCTCAACGGTGACCACGACCGTTTCCTGCGTCACAACGAAGCCGAACACCCGCTCGCCCTGCAACTCGGTGGCAGTGTTCCTCTGGACCTGGCTGCTTGCGCGCGGATGGCGCAGGAGCATGGTTACGACGAGGTGAACCTGAATGTCGGCTGCCCGAGTGATCGGGTGCAGAACAATATGATCGGCGCGTGCCTGATGGGGCATCCGCAGTTGGTGGCCGATTGTGTGAAGGCGATGCGCGATGCGGTGTCGATTCCGGTGACGGTCAAGCATCGGATCGGGATCAACGGGCGGGACAGTTACGAAGAGTTGTGTGATTTCGTCGACACCGTGCGGGATGCCGGGTGCACCAGTTTTACCGTACACGCGCGGATTGCCATTCTGGAGGGGTTGTCGCCAAAGGAGAACCGGGACATTCCGCCTCTGCGCTATGACGTGGCGGCGAGGTTGAAGGCGGACTTTCCTGAGCTGGAGATCATTCTCAACGGCGGGATCAAGACGCTGGAGGCATGCCATGAGCATTTGCAGACGTTCGATGGCGTGATGCTGGGCCGTGAGGCTTATCACAACCCTTATGTGATGGCTGAAGTGGATCAACAGCTGTTTGGCAGCACGGCGCCGGTGATCAGCCGGGCTGAGGCGCTGGCGCAGTTGCGGCCTTACATCGCGGCGCATATCGATGCCGGTGGTTCCATGCACCACATCACCCGCCACGTACTGGGCCTGGGCACAGGATTTCCGGGGGCGCGCAAGTTCCGGCAGCTGTTGTCGGTGGATATTCACAAGGCGAAAGATCCGTTGGCGTTGCTGGATCAGGCGGCGGCGCTGCTCGAAGGGCGTTAACGGTCGGTCTCGTTGAACCTGTGAGGCGTTTCGGCATCGTATTCTTCGATACCGCGCCCCACCTTTCAAACATCCGTTTTCAGGTTGTTGCCACAGGGGGCATTGATACACATACACGCCCTTGAGTGGCTGTCAGCGCTCGGGTAATGTCATAAGACCCAAAGGACAGAGCACGCCCATGACTTCCAAGCTGGAACAACTCAAACAAATGACCACCGTGGTTGCCGACACCGGCGACTTCGAAGCTATCGCTCGCGTTAAACCGGTGGACGCCACCACCAACCCTTCCCTGCTGCTCAAGGCCGCGGCCATTCCTGCGTATGCCGGGCTGCTGAACGCCAGCGTCAACGATTGCAAGGGCGATGTGGGCCTGGCCAGCGACCGTTTTGGCGTGGCCGTGGGGCAAGAAATCCTGAAGGTGATTCCGGGCCGTATTTCCACCGAAGTGGATGCGCGCCTGTCGTTCGACACTGACGCCATGTTGAAGCGTGCGCATCGCCTGATCGAGCTGTACGACAAGGCCGGTATTGGCCGCGACCGCGTGCTGATCAAGATCTCATCCACCTGGGAAGGCATCCGCGCTGCCGAAATCCTGGAAAAGGAAGGCATCCAGACCAACCTGACCCTGCTGTTCTCCTTCGCCCAGGCAGCCGCCTGTGCCGACGCCGGGGTGTTCCTGATTTCGCCGTTCGTGGGTCGTATCTACGACTGGTACAAGAAAGCCAACGGCAACGACTACACCGGCGCGGACGATCCGGGCGTGCAGTCGGTGACGCGCATCTACAACTACTACAAAGCCAATGACTACAAGACCGTGGTCATGGGGGCGAGCTTCCGCAATCTGGGCCAGATCGAGCAACTGGCCGGCTGCGACCGCCTGACCATCAGCCCGGACCTGATCGACAAGCTGGCAGCGGATACCGGCAAGCTTGAGCGCAAACTGGCGCCTGGCCATGCCGGTGAAGCGCGCCTGAGCCTCAACGAGTCGCAGTTCCGTTGGCAGTCCAACGAAGATGCGATGGCGACCGAGAAACTGGCTGAAGGCATTCGTCAGTTCGCGCGGGATCAGGAGAAGCTTGAGGCGTTGTTGCAGGCCAAGCTGTGATCTGAGTGGGTGTAATGCAAAAAGGGCGAACCTTGGTGGGTTCGCCCTTTTTTGTCAGTAATCTCGCACTCACAGGGATTGTGGGTTGAAATCGAATCGTGCGTTCAGCGCAAAACCAATGTGGGAGCGGCGGTGCGGCGATCCGACTTGCTCGCGAAGGCGTCAATCCGTTCACTGCGATGTTGAATGCGAGGCCGTCTTCGCGAGCAAGTCGGATCGCTGCACCGCCGCTCCCACAGTGGATTGTGGTGAATGGCGAATCTGTGTTTAACCAGACAAGACAGCATCACCTCAAGGGATCAGTGTCGCTCCAGCGCATTCACCAGGTCATGGAAGGCTTCACGATTGGTGTCGTTCAGGCCCATGAGGATCTTGTGCGCTTCGAGCACTTTGATCCGCACCACTTCTTCGGACTGATCCTGGTCTGGGAGGTCGTCCAGGCATTCCGGGCACGGTACAGGCTGGTCAACGATGTTGAACACCTGCTCGAAGCCCATGGACTGCAGCAGCCGCGTGATGTCTTCGTGGGTGGTGACGACGGTCGGCAGCAGGCCGACCTTCTGCCGCGACAGGATCGACAGCTTGGCCAGCAGGCCAAGTGTAGTGCTGTCGATACTGCGGGTTTCGGTCAGATCGATCACGATCGTGTTGAAATTCAACGCGCTGAAGATCCGCTCAATAGTCGCATCCAACGCCGAACACAGGGTCAGGCGAACTTCACCGACGAACTTCAGGACGAAGGTGCCATCCTGCTCGGCGAACTGGATTCTACCGGTACTCATCAAAGATTCCTGCTCAACACCAACAGGGCGATATCATCCGGCATCTCCCCTAGCGTGGCCAATCCAAAAACCTGCCGCAACCCATCCAGGGTGCCGCCCGCAGCCTTGACCCGTTGGGGCAATGCCGCCTCTTTTTCTTTGAGTGTGGGTTCTGGCAAAAGGTCCAGAATGCCATCGGACATCAGCGTCAGGCTGAAGGTCGGCGGCAGTTCCAGTACGTGATCTTCATAGGTGGCTTCGTTGAAGAGGCCCACCGGCAGACCACGCCCGTCCAGATAACGAACACTGTCTGGCGTGTACAACACAGGCAACGGCAAATGACCGCCGATGCTATAGGTCAACAAACCGGTCTCCTCGTCGATGACTCCACCGACCATTGTGACGTGTTTACCCAGCTTACAACTGATCAGGCCCCGGTTGATATGACCAAGAACCTCTGAAGGCTTGAACTCAGGCAAGGTGCCGCTGCGCCTGGATTCGAACAGCAAGCGCGTGGTCATGAACTTCAACAGCACGGTGACGAAGGCTGAAGAGGCGCCATGACCGGAAACGTCCGCCAGGTAAAAGGCTATCCGGCGCTCGTCGACCCGGAAGTAGTCGACGAAATCACCCGACAGGTACAGCGACGGGATGATCTGGTGAGCAAATTTCAACTCGTCGATGGTCCAGGGGCTGACCGGCAGCATGTTCATCTGCACCTGGCGACCGGCGTTCTGGTCCTCCTGGAGCAGGTTCAGGCTGGCGGCGAGCTCGCGGTTGGCCTTTTCCAGCTTCTCGCGGTAACGCTGGTTCTCCAGCAGCAGACGCGCGCGATCCAGGGCCCGGCGCACAGAGTGCTCGAGCACAGCCAGATCTTCGAGAGGCTTGATCAGGTAGTCCGCCGCGCCCAGGCGAAGGGCTTCGACCGCGTCGTTCATCACGCCCGCACCCGACACCACGATCACCGGCGTTTGCGGCGACAGTTCGGTCACCTGGCGAATGAGTTCGAGTCCGCCCATCTGCGGCATGCGCAGATCGCAGATAACCAAGTCGGGCTTGTCTTGCTCGAATACCTGAAGACCCTGCTGACCATTGCTGGCCTGCAAGACGCTGAAACCACTGTCTTCCAAATAGGCGGCGAGGCTCGCGCGCACTACTTCGTCATCATCGATTATCAGCAGCGTGGCACTGGTTTTTGGCATGTGGGCAAACGGCGCCAGAATTAGGTTGGCGTAGCAGGCGGGGACTTTGGCCCGGCGCTGACTACTGGATTCGCTTTCTAGCCTCTCTGTCGCACCGCTTTCGGGCATTTGCCCTACACACATGTACACCAGAGGTGCCCTTCTAAGGCGCAGACGGTACTCCCATCCGCGGGGCGTTTCAAGCTCACGCCGATGGTCGCTTGACGTCTTTATTTGTCAAATCACAGAGAGTTATAAGAACAGGCAAATCCGTAACCCAATGGAAGGATCGATTCCATGAGTCAAACCGGTCGGGACTACAGCGAAAAGCGCGATTTCATCCGCATGCGGGGCTTCGCAGACAAAAAAGGCGGCCTTGATGGCCGCCTTCTCAATTTACCGGTCGACGTTAAAAATCGTCTTCGACCTGACCGTCCTTCACCTTGAACTCACGGTTCTGCAAGTACGCATTACGAATGAAGGTGTACTTGTCGCCGGTGATCAGCTTCTCGCTCGACAGCAGGTTGGCCCGGGTATCGATGATGTCCAGGGCGTAGAACGAGTTACGCACCGGAACGTCGTTTACATAACGATAAGCGCCGGTGTAGCTGTCGACGTACTTGGACGGAGCATCACGCAAGGTGCTTGGCCCCAGCAGAGGCAGCATCACATAAGGGCCGCTGCCGACACCCCAGTAACCCAGCGTCTGACCGAAGTCTTCGTCATTGCGCTGCAGGCCCATTTTGGTGCCGACATCAATGACGCCCAGCAAGCCGAAGGTGGTGTTGAAAATGATCCGCGCGGTATCAACGCCTGCGGCGCGAGGTTTGGCCTGCAGGATATCGTTGGCCAGGTTGCGCACATCGCCGATGTTCCGGAAGAAGTTGTGAACACCGTCTTCGACAAACTGCGGCGTCACGTACCGGTAGCCCTGGGCCACGGGCTTCAGCGCGTAGGTGTCGATCACGTCGTTGAACTTGTAGATCGGGCGGTTGACGCTTTCCCAAGGATCCTCTTCCGTGGCTGCCTGGGCAACGAACGGAACCAGCAACACACTGGCGCATACACAAATCCTGGCTAGATGATTGCTCCAGCGCATAGAAAAAAAACTCCTTGGTTTGTACTGGCTCGGGCGCCTGGCCCGGGCAATAAGTTGGCAAGTATAAGTCGTAAACGCCATTTAAGGCACTTTGCACGTAATCCACACCGAAGCAATCGTGCCAAATGTGAGCGATTCACATCCATGTCACTCAACTGTCACCGTCGCCCGCTAGCCTTCAGGCTATTTCAGGGACGTCCACATGCCGCTCGCCGAAGCCTTGCCCCAAGCTGCACCCAGCCTGACCGCCGTACTGTTCGGCCTCAGTGGCTGTCTGGTGGATTTCGGCGCCCACACGCACCGGCACGGCAGCCATTTGGCTGAACACGCCGAGGCCACACCCGGCGCACTGGATAGCCTGCGCAGCTTGCAGCGCCAGCAAATCCCCTGCGCCTGGCTCGACGAACTGCCCCCGGCCCTCAGCCAATCCCTGGCCGCGGCGCTGCCGGAATGGATCAAACCTTCGCAACATTCAGCAACAAACAATCCATGGCCCGCCCCGAACGCCTGCTGGCAAGCCTTGATGACCCTGAACGTCGAGCGACTCGACGGCTGCGTACTGGTGAGCGGCGAACCTCGCCTGCTGCAATCGGGGCTCAATGCCGGATTGTGGACCATCGGTCTGGCGTCCTGCGGCTCGCTGTGCGGGATGACGCCCCGGCAATGGCAAGCGTTGACCCCGCAGGAGCGCGACATCAAACGCGCCAAGGCGACGATGCAACTGTTCGGTCTGGGCGTGCATTCGGTGATCGATCACCTCGGTGAACTCGACACCTGCCTGGCCGATATCAGCCTGCGTCGACTCAAGGGCGAAAAGCCCTGACTGAGATCATGCAGGTTGCTCGCGAGTGGATTAATCTAAAGGTCAGCCATCGACCTTTGGTGCGCCGCCATGGTCTATGCCAGTGCCTATCGATAGAAGGAAGAACGCCATGCCTGCCCGCGAACTGCAAGAACAGCTCAATGCCCTGCGCGAGCAATTGGACCAGAATCCTCCGTTGTCTGAAGAAGAACGCGCCGAACTGTACGAACTCATGCAGCAGATTGAATTGAAGCTTGAGCTTGAAACCAAAACCCAGGACTCCAGCCTCGCCGACGGGGTAAACCTGGCCGTTGAGCGCTTTGAACTCGAACATCCGACACTTGCCGGCACCCTGCGCAACATCGGGCTGGCCTTGGCCAACATGGGGATCTGAACCCCGCCAGATGCAAAAAGCCCTGCTAGCGATAGCGGGGCTTTTTCATTTCTACGACTGACAATGCAAATCCCCTGTGGGAGCGGGCTTGCTCGCGAAAGAGGTGGGTCAGTCAACATCATCGTTGAATGTGAAGCAGCCTTCGTCGGAACGCCGCCCGGAGCAAGCCCGCTCCCACATTAAAGCTTTACTGGCGGACCAGGCGGTGGTTCGGCAGTTGAACGGTTTCAGTACTGCGATACGGGTTGATATCCAGTCCGCCACGACGCACATAACGCGCATACACCGTCAGTTTCTCCGGCTTGAGCAACCGCTGCAGGTCGAGAAAGATCCGCTCCACGCACTGTTCATGGAAGTCCGAATGCTGACGGAAGCTGACGATGTACTCGAGCAGGCTCGCGTGATCCAGCGCCGCGCCGCGGTACTCCACCACCACGCTGCCCCAGTCCGGCTGGCTGGTGACCGGGCAGTTGGACTTGAGCAAATGACTGTGCACGCTCTCCTCGACAATGCGCGAATCATCGCAACGCAGCAGTTCCGGCCGTGGATGCTCGTAATTGCTGACGCTGATATCCAGTTCATCGATGCACACGCCCGGCAAGGCCACGACGCCTTCGCTCTCGACCTCCTGGAGACTGCGAATGCGCACGCCCACCGGCTTGCCGGCAGCC
>NZ_AKJL01000300.1 GCF_000282355.1 Pseudomonas sp. GM49 | reverse complement strand
TGCCGGGTCGTTCGGTCACCAGCATGCTTTTACGATCCGGCAAGAATGCCAGGGCCCAGGGGTGCTCCAGCCCCGTCACGATGGGGGTGACCTCCAGGGTGCCTTCTTCGCTTTTCATCGTCTGGCCGGGCGCGGCAAGCGCGGGGACAGTGGCGGTGATCAATATGCTGGCACAGAGGGTTGCCAACAAGTCTTTGCGCAACATGCGGGATTCCTTGTCTGAGGAACATGGCTGGCAGATGTCATGCCTGCCGCTCAACGGTTACCGGTGCCGGCGTCTCGTGGGGGAGGATTGGGAATGAATGTCGGTGGGCTGGCGGGAGCGCTCCGTTCGGGATAGCGATTACCGATGCCGCCGTTTTCCAGTGTCGGCGGGCGCGGGACCGGCACGGTATTGGGCCCACGAATCGCCGGGGCACTGGGTCGGGTGCCTTGCATGCTGTTGGGATTGGCCCGGTTGATCGGGCTGCTGTAAGGGTTATTGTTGGTGCTGCCTGGCAGGTTCTGGGCCAATTGCAACGAAGCAGGGGCAGCGGCCTGGGCCAGAGGACCCAGCATGGCACTCAAGGCCAGCACAATGGCGCCAAACACGTATCGGTTCATGGCGTGCCTCTCTACGTCACGTGGATAAGGACTTCGATACCACGCTACGCCCGGGGTTCAGATTTGTTAACTAAAACCTCCCCGGCAAGATGTAACACGACGTTGATCCGGCCTGCTCGCGAAGGCCTGGTACGCTACAGCAAAAAATCAGAGCAGAATGAAGACCACCAGCAAACCGACGAAGATCGACCATTTTTCGAGGTAGTAAAGCTTGCGGTTGCGCTTTTTCAGTTGCTTGGCGCGCAGGCGAACCTTGTAGATCTTGCCGAACAGCCGGTTGAGCCCGCCGGTCCTGTCGCCCGCCTCGTTCGGCGCACCTGCCGCCGACATGACATTGCGACTGAACCAGCGATTGAATGCCGCTGCCCACCGGTACTTCATCGGCCGCTCGACGTCGCAGAACAAGATGATGCGATTATGCGGCGTGGTGTTTTCTGCGTAATGAATGTAGGTCTCATCGAACATCACCGCTTCGCCATCGCGCCAATGGTAGTTCTGGCCATCGACGTTGATGTAGCAACCGGCAGCGTTGGGGGTTTGCAGACCCAGGTGATAGCGGTACGAACCGGCGTACGGGTCGCGATGGCGCACCAGTCTGGAGCCCGGTGGCAACTCGGCGAACATCGCCGCCTTGATCGAGCCAATGCCTTGTACCAGTTTGGTGGTCCGTGGGCAAAGCTTCATGGCCGACGGATGGCTATCGCCGTACCACTTGAGGTAAAAGCGCTTCCAGCCGGTCTTGAAAAACGAGTTGAAACCGACGTCGTCGTATTGGTTCGAACGCTTGATCTCGCCGGCATGAAGCAAATGCAGGCCTTCGGCACGAATTTCTTCCCAGTGCGCCTGCAGCGGACTCAGGTCGGGGAAGTCGGCCGGGTCGAGGTACGGTCTGTTTGGGATTTTCGAAAACAGATAAAGAAAGCAGTTGATCGGTGCCAGAAACGTCGAGTGATCACTCAACTGGCGACCCGGCTTATGGCGCACTTGACCACGCAGATGGACGTACGCAATAGAGACAACGTAGATAATGGCAATGATCAGTTTCACGGAAATCGTCACACGTCAGAAGTAAACACACTGCGCCCTTTACCGGCATGCCGGTCCCCGGGTCTTGTGCAGCGACTGAATACGAAACAGTGGCCCTGTGGTGCCATCGAGCCACGCTGATGGTCGGCATTCATCTGATGGACGGCATTTTAGCCATAGTTTGTAACCAATAGTTAACCTGTAACGGTGAAAATGCGTCCGTGAAAACTGCCAATGCGTTGCGCAGACCTCAACGCCCTATCGTTTAAAGAGCCAGACCAGTACAATCGCAGCCAAACTTTACGCGCCCCCAGGTTGAGAGCGGGAAAATCCCCTTTCAGCGCATATTGACTCGGGCCAGGCGCGCCACATGCTGCTGTCCACTTGATGCCAGATGGATCTTCCACTGTTGATCGGGATGAATGTCCCGGGTCCGAACAGTGGAAACGGGTACTGAACCGGTACTGCCGCAACCCTAGCTACTCTGAATGCTTCGCAGGAAAAACCTTTGATTTCTACAGCTAACATCACGATGCAGTTCGGCGCCAAGCCGCTCTTCGAAAACGTTTCGGTCAAGTTCAACGGTGGCAACCGTTATGGTCTGATCGGTGCCAACGGTTGCGGCAAGTCGACCTTCATGAAGATCCTCGGCGGTGACCTCGAGCCGTCCGGCGGCCAGGTCATGCTGGAGCCGAACGTGCGTCTGGGTAAATTGCGCCAGGACCAGTTCGCCTACGAAGAATTCACCGTGATCGATACCGTGATCATGGGTCACGAAGAGCTGTGGAAGGTCAAGGCCGAGCGCGACCGCATCTATTCGCTGCCGGAAATGAGCGAAGCAGACGGCATGGCCGTGGCCGAGCTGGAAACCGAATTCGCCGAAATGGACGGCTACACCGCCGAATCCCGCGCCGGTGAGCTGCTGCTGGGCCTGGGTATTCCACTGGAACAGCATTTCGGCCCGATGTCCGAAGTCGCTCCAGGCTGGAAACTGCGTGTATTGCTGGCTCAGGCACTGTTTTCCGATCCGGAAGTACTGTTGCTCGACGAACCGACCAACCACCTGGACATCAACACCATCCGCTGGCTGGAATCGATTCTCACCGTGCGTAACAGCACCATGATTATCATTTCCCACGACCGTCACTTCCTCAACAGCGTCTGCACCCACATGGCCGACCTGGACTACGGCGAGCTGCGCCTGTTCCCGGGCAACTACGACGAGTACATGACTGCCGCGACCCAGTCCCGCGAGCAACTGCTGTCGGACAACGCCAAGAAGAAAGCCCAGATTGCCGAACTGCAAACGTTCGTCAGCCGCTTCTCGGCCAACGCCTCGAAAGCCAAGCAGGCCACCTCCCGCGCCAAGCAGATCGACAAGATCCAGCTGGCCGAAGTCAAGCCATCGAGCCGCGTGAGTCCGTTCATCCGCTTCGAACAGACCAAGAAACTGCACCGCCAGGCCGTGACCATCGAACAGATGTCCAAGGGCTTTGATGGCAAGACCCTTTTCAAGAACTTCAGCTTCACCGTCGAAGCCGGCGAGCGCGTGGCGATCATCGGCCCGAACGGTATCGGCAAGACCACCCTGCTGCGCACCCTGATGGGCGAGCTGACCCCGGACGCCGGTTCCGTGAAATGGACCGAAAGCGCGGAGCTGGGCTACTACGCTCAGGACCACGCCCATGACTTCGAAGACGACGTCAGCCTGTTCGACTGGATGGGCCAGTGGACTCAAGGCGAGCAGATCATTCGCGGCACCCTGGGTCGCATGCTGTTCTCCAACGACGAGATCCTCAAGTCGGTCAAGGTCATCTCCGGTGGTGAGCAAGGCCGCATGCTGTTCGGCAAGCTGATCCTGCAAAAGCCGAACGTACTGGTGATGGACGAACCGACCAACCACCTGGACATGGAATCCATCGAGGCGCTGAACCTGGCGCTGGAAAACTACCCGGGCACGCTGATCTTCGTCAGCCACGACCGAGAGTTCGTATCGTCCCTGGCGACCCGCATCATCGAGTTGAGCCCTAACGGCGTGACCGACTTCAGCGGCACCTACGACGACTACCTGCGTAGCCAGGGTGTGGTGTTCTAAAACTACCTCGCTGCACTTGTAGGAGCGAGCTTGCTCGCGATGGACGACAACGATAACGCGTGCAACCTGAATGAACTCGTTATCCGGACGTTTTTCGCGAGCAAGCTCGCTCCTACAGCCAGCAAGGCAGCCCACGAAATATAGTTAGCCTGCTTTCTTTTATCGCAACGCCGCGCCATGATGCAGCTCTCCCACCGCCGCCCGCGAACGAGCCGTCATGTCTGTGCAGCAAGTTGCTCCGCAAAGCTCCATGGCGATCACCCTGCAGATCGTCTCCATCGTTTTCTATACCTTCATTGCCTTCCTCTGCATTGGCTTGCCGATTGCGGTATTACCGGGTTATGTCCACGAGCAGCTCGGGTTCAGCGCCATCGTGGCCGGGCTGACCATCGGCTCGCAATACCTCGCCACCCTGCTCAGCCGGCCCATGGCCGGACGAATGTCCGACAGCGTTGGCACCAAGCGCGCAATCATCTATGGCTTGTCCGGGATTGTGCTCAGTGGCGTGCTGACTTTGCTATCGACCCTGTTGCAAGGCTTTCCCTTGCTCAGCCTGCTGATTTTGATCGCCGGGCGCCTGTTGCTGGGGATCGCCCAAGGGTTGATCGGCGTCGGCACCATCAGTTGGTGCATGGGCCAGGTGGGCGTTGAGCACACCGCGCGGTCGATTTCCTGGAACGGCATCGCGTCCTATGGTGCGATTGCCATCGGTGCACCGCTGGGCGTGGTGATGGTGCAACAACTCGGTTTCGCCAGCCTGGGCACCGCCCTTTCGCTGCTGGCCCTGGCCGCACTGTTACTGATTCGCAACAAGCCCTCGGTTCCCGTGGTGCGCGGTGAGCGTCTGCCATTCTGGGCGGTGTTTGGGCGCATAGCGCCGTTCGGCGCGAGTCTGAGCCTGGCTTCCATTGGCTACGGCACCCTGACGACCTTTATCACCTTGTATTACGTCAATCGCGGCTGGACCGGCGCGGCCTACTGCCTGACCGTATTCGGGGTATGTTTCATTCTGTCGCGGCTGCTGTTCATCTCCGCCATCAGCCGATTCGGCGGGTTCACGTCGGCCATTGCCTGCATGTGCATTGAGACAGTTGGACTGGTACTGCTGTGGCTCGCACCGTCGACCGGGTATGCGCTCATTGGCGCCGGCCTGACCGGATTTGGCCTGTCCCTGGTTTACCCGGCACTGGGTGTCGAGGCTATCAAACAGGTGCCTGATTCCAGCCGGGGCGCGGGCTTGAGTGCTTACGCGGTGTTTTTCGACCTGGCGCTGGCCATCGCCGGCCCGTTGATGGGCGCAGTAGCGTTGAACCTCGGTTATGCGTGGATTTTCTTCAGTGCGGCAGTGTTGTCGGTGACGGGCCTTGGCCTGACTTTATTGCTGGCACGTAAATCCGCGCACGCAACGAATTAAAAACATATCCAAAAGAAACAACACCCAATGCATTTCAATTTACAACAAAGATGAAACACTCCGAACAGATTAATTCAAAGTGCTATCGTTGTTTAAATTATTGATGGAGGCAGAATCGCATGTGCTGAACTAACTTGGATTATAAAAACAGGAAAATCAATATGCGTCTATTATCGCTACCCCTTCTCGTTCCGCCATTGCTGATTGCTCTTTACTCCAATGCACATGCCGAAGATACAATGCAGCAAATCTGCCATAACGGTGTGTGTTATGACATTGGCGAAATAGGCGACGAGTGCTGCCCGTTCAGTATCGAGCAACTGAAGAGCAACGCCCAACACCTGAAAAACCCGACAGAAAACTTCGCGAACAGTAAGGCATCACATTCAATTACAAACAAGACGAGCACTGCGGTATAGGTCTGACCGCCCGGTAAATCAGAAGCCATTTCCATAGTGTGTGCCTGCTTAGCGCGGGCACTCTCCAGTATTTTAAAAAATCAGTGTCATTG
The DNA here is from genome assembly GCF_000282355.1 of Pseudomonas sp. GM49. Lineage (GTDB taxonomy): Bacteria > Pseudomonadota > Gammaproteobacteria > Pseudomonadales > Pseudomonadaceae > Aquipseudomonas. The sequence continues at coordinate 19,659 of NZ_AKJL01000300.1, read as the reverse complement.
TTTTTAAACCGGTTCGCGAACCATCTTCCCGAATTAAAGCCTGGAAAGATGGTTCGCCGATAAGTCATTGAAGGCAGCGATCGCCGATCACACGTTTACTGATCGGCAGTCTGCATCCCGGCCCGGGTCGCCCTGCCCAGGGTGCGCGAGAAGAAACTTCCAGCCTCGGAAATCAGATTGCGGTGTATATCTTGCCGATCGACACCATCGGCATCGGTGCACAGCGCGGGCATGATTACGATCTGCTCGTCGTTGCACGGCGCCATGAACACAAAGTGGCCTGCCCCGGCCAGTAACTTGAAGTCAGGCGCCGTCGGCAGTTTGCGTGCCAGTGCCGCGGCGTTCTTGTCGAAAGCCACCAGTTTGTCGCCATCGCCGCTGTATAGCAGCACCGGCACATGCACATCGGCCAGAGTGTGGCGGCCGAACTTCAGGCTCAACGGCGCCATCAGCATTAAGGCGTGAACGCGAGGGTCAGCTACCGGTTGCAGGTCGTCGCGATCGACAATCAATTCGCCCTGGGTGTTGCAGGCATCGCGGTCATCTGGACGCTCCTGGCAATAACGGCGCAGGCGATCCAGGTCCGGGGTCGCACCAGACAGAATCAATGCAGTCTCGCCACCGGCCGAATAACCGATGACCCCCACCTGGTCGGCATTGACGAACGGCGACAGCATACGGTCGCCCAAAGTGGCGGTGATGGCTTCGGAAATCTGGATCGGCCGGCCGTACAGGTTACTCAAAGTACCGAGGCGGCTGTGGTCCCTGGAGTTGTCACCGGGGTGAATCACGGCCACCACGACAAAGCCTTTGCGCGCCAACGACGTGGCAAGGTCGTGCAGGGCCAGCGGGGTACCGGTGTTTCCGTGGGACAGCATCAGCATCGGGAACCGGCCAATGGCGACTTTGGTGTCCTCTCCGGCTTCGACGGTGTAACCCTCGAGTTTACTGGTGTGCTCCCAGTCACTGGACGGATAGAAGGCGATGGCGCGCATCGGCTGCAGGTCCAGTGGATCTAGAAAAGTCATCTCATGGAAGCCGACGCTCCAGTGAGGATGCGGTGCAGGCGCGGCGTGCACTGTATTCAGGCTGCTGAGCAGGCAAAACAGTAAAGTTGCACAAAGACGCATCATGGGATGCCCCACCTTGTTACCGGACTTGAGACGTACGCCCTGGACTGCATAAGTCGGGCCACAATCTGAAACGACCAGAAACAAAAAACTCCGTAACTGGTACTTGCGTAACCAGATTACAGAGTTTTTCGGGCTTTACCTGAACGGTTGCCTACTTTTACGCAAGCCTTACGCTGCGGCGAACAACTGATCGCTGATTTGCGCGTGAGCAGCGCTCATGGCTTTGTTGCGAACGTCGTCACCGTAAGCCAGGCCTTCGGCGCGGACGATTTCGATGTCGGTGACGCCGATGAAACCGAACAGCAGCTTCAAATATTCTTCGTGGGCAACACCGGTGGCCTGACCGGCATGCATGCCGCCGGAAGTCGAGACGATCACGACTTTCTTGCCACCGCACAGGCCTTCAGGGCCGGCTTCGGTGTAACGGAAGGTCTGACCGGCTACGGCGATGCGGTCGATCCACGCCTTCAATTGAGTCGGGATGGTGAAGTTGTACATCGGTGCGGCAATCACCACGGCATCGGCGGCCAGGAATTCGGCCAGGGTCGAGGCACTCAGTTCGGCTTCGTGCTGTTGTGCGGCATTGCGCAGTTCAGCGGTGGTACCGGCGGCGACCAGAGTGGTGGCGGAGAAGTGGCTGATCGCGTCGGCGGCCAGGTCGCGGTAGGTCACCACGGCGGTTGGCTCGGCGGCTTGCCAGGCTTTGACGACTTCGCCGCTCAGCTGACGGGAAGCCGAGTTGTCGCCCAAAATGCTCGAATCGATATGCAGCAGTTTCATGTGGGATCTCCAGGTGAGGATCGCCCACAAGGGCGATCTGATGGGACTAATCCTACAGACGAAACCAATAGCTGATTAGACGGCAACAATGCGATAGTTCGTCTCACAGATAGAACAATCGAGTTCACATCATGCAAGACCTCAATGATCTGTATTACTTCGCCAAAGTCGTGGAAGCCGGTGGTTTCGCGGCGGCCGGGCGCTTGCTGGGCATCCCCAAGTCACGACTGTCGCGCCGCATCGCCGAACTGGAAGAACGCCTTGGCGCACGATTGCTGCAACGCACGACCCGACAGTTGAAACTGACCGCCGTGGGTGAGCGCTACCTCAGGCACTGCCAGGCGATGCTGTTGGAGGCGGAAATGGCCGACGAGGCCGTGGCCAGCATGTCCAGCGAGCCCCGTGGGCGATTACGGGTGTCCTGCCCGGTTGGGCTGGCCCACGAAATGTTGCCGGGGGTGATTAGCGACTTTCTGGAACGGTTTCCGCAAGTCCAGCTGGAGATCATGTTGCTCAACCGGCGGGTCGACCTGGTGAACGAAGGCATTGACGTGGCCCTGCGTGTGCGGGAACTGGGCGACGAAGACCCGCTGCTGGTCACCCGCCGCCTGCGTCAAGCGCAAATGCTGATGGTCGCCAGCCCCGGTTTCCTCGTTGGCCGTGAGATCAACCATCCCGAGGATCTGAAAAGCCTGCCGGTGCTCGGCGCCCTGGAAGCCGACCGCATGGTGCACATCCGCATGCTGGATCAAAAAGGCAAAGTTTGTGAGCTCGCGCTCGAGGCCCGGCTGGGCATCGATGACTTTATCGTGCGCAAGGCCAGCACCCTTTCAGGCCTGGGCTTTACGATGCTGCCCATGATGTATTGCGAACAGGAGCTGGAAAACGGCTCACTGGTGCAGCTGTTGCCCGAGTGGTCATTGCCCGGTGGCTGGTTGCAAGCGGTCTATCCTCATCGACGCGGGGTGATGCCGGCGGTACGCGCCTGGATTGACCATCTGGTCGAATCATTCAATGCCTGTGGGGAACGATTGATATGAGAGCTGGACGGATGAGCGAAGAGGATGTCGCGAAATTTTGCCTCGCCCTGCCTGGAGCGCGGGAAGACTATAAGTGGGGAGGCGTACGGGTGTTTTCGATTGCCGGGAACAAGATGTTCGCCTTGCAGGGACTACGGGGTGACTCCCTGGCCTTCAAGGTCGACAAGGATCTGTTTCTCGGCCATTGCGACCGTCCCGGGATTCATCCCGCGCCTTATCTGGCGCGCGCCCAGTGGATCATCATGGAAACGCCCTACCCGCTCGGTGGCGAAGAACTACAGGGATTGCTGCAGCGTTCCCACCAGTTGGTGGTGAGCAAACTGCCAAGGCGCACTCAAGTCGGCCTGTTGCTATAGGGCCTTCTTTATTAGAACAAGGCGAACAGGTGTGCGCCGAGGAACAGGTGGTCGATCCAGAACACCTGATGCAACAGCACGATGATCCAGAACACCAACTGGAACGAGACTTTGCGCGTTTTGTGCCGGAACACTTGCTGTGCCAGCAACGCACCGGGCCAGCCTGCGGCGAATTCCAGCGCATGCAGGACATTCTCCGGTGTCCGCCATTGATTGGCGCGCGCCTTGCGCTTGTCACTCCAGTACAGAAAAAACGTCACGACGCTGACAATGCCGTAGGCCGCCAGGGGAATCAGCGACACCCCGTGCAGCCACAACGACACCGAACCCGACAGCGGCAACGCGCACAGGATTGCAAACACCAGCCACTTCAGCCGTGAATGGCGAACCTGTCCCCCGGACTGACGCCCGGGGTTATTGCGCGAGCTTGAGTCACTCACGGCTTGACCGCACTCCAGTCGACCCAGCCGAATTGCCAGGTCGCCAGGATGATCAGGCCGAACACAATGCGATACCAGGCAAACGCCGCATAGCTGTGGTTGGCGATGAACTTGAGCAGCCCGCGGACCGCGATCATCGCGAAGACGAACGCCGTGACGAAGCCGATCGCGAACACCGGGAAATCCGCCGGGACAAACAGGTGACGGTATTTATAGCCCGAGTACACCGCCGCGCCGACCATGGTGGGCATCGCCAGGAAGAACGAGAACTCGGTAGCGGTCTTGCGCGACAGGCCGAACAGTAACCCGCCGATGATCGTCGAGCCCGAACGCGAAGTGCCAGGAATCATGGCCAGGCATTGGGCGAAGCCGACTTTCAGTGCATCTTTCCAGGTGATGTCATCCACCGTTTCGGCGTGTACTTCATGCTGACGCCGCTCGGCCCACAACATGATGAACCCACCCACGACCAGCGCCGTTGCCACCGTGATCGGATTGAACAGGTACTTGTGGATCAGGTCGGCGAAGATGACGCCCAACACCACGGCCGGCAAGAACGCGATCAACAGGTTCGCGGTAAACCGCCGAGCGCCCGGCTGGGTCGGCAGACCGATGACCACGTCGAAGATCTTGCGTCGAAACTCCCACACCACCGCCAGGATTGCACCCAACTGAATAATGATGTTGAACGCCATCGCCCGCTCGCCCCCGAAGCCGAGCAAGTCGGCCACGATGATCTGGTGGCCGGTACTGGAAATGGGCAGGAACTCGGTCAGCCCTTCTACAACCCCAAGAATCAATGCCTGAAAGGCGGTCCAAAAATCCATCAATCCCCCAAAAGGCTATGCGCACCGGCATGCCCCGTTAGTATTTTTCAAAAGCTTTCATCGCGATCAGCGTAGCTGAAGCCCCGCGCATCAAGGATTACCACAGAACCGTAAAAATCCTGTGAAAAAACAACCCTGATTCGGGTTTATCCGTACGGGGCCGAAATCCTATCAGACAAGTCGGATTGGCGCTGCCGCGTTATCGGGGCACGCCCTCTCGCCACAGGATTCCTGACGCCAATCCGGTTACAATCCGCCCCTTCTTCTATTTCCCCAAGGAATCTCCATGTCCGGGCTTGAACTGTTTGCCGCCGCCCTCGGTGTCATTGCCGTCTGGCTGACGGTCAAACAGAATCCCTGGTGCTGGCCCATCGGCCTGGTCATGGTGCTGCTTTACAGCTGGATTTTTTTTGAGGTAAAGCTGTATTCGGACATGCTGCTGCAAGTCGTCTATGCCGCCTTGCAGCTTTACGGCTGGTGGCAGTGGACGCAGTTTGGCGAAACCACCCATGGCCGCGAAGTCAGTCGGCTCGATACCCGGTCTGTGGCCTTGAGCCTTGCCATTGGTGCACTCGGCAGTCTGTTGCTGGGGGCGGCCATGGCTCACTGGACCGACGCTGCGCAACCCTGGCTCGATGCGGCGCTGACCGGGTTCAGCCTGGTGGCGCAGGTCTGGATGGCGCAAAAACGTGTCCAGTGCTGGCCGTTGTGGATTGCCCTGGATGTGATTTTCGTCGGGTTGTTCATCTACAAAGATCTGTACCTGACCGCCACCCTGTACGGGTTGTTCACCGTTATTGCGGTGCAGGGCTGGCGCGAATGGCGCGCCGATCCGGCATTGCACGCATGAAAGCCCTGGTACTCACAGGCCCGGAATCCAGCGGTAAAAGCTGGCTGGCGGCCGAGTTGCAACAGCGTTTCGGCGGGATTCTGGTCGACGAGTATGTACGCTGGTTCATTGAGCAGAATCCGCGGGACACCACCTTGGCCGACATTCCGGAGATCGCCCGCGGTCAATTGGCATGGGAAGACGAAGCGCGGGCGCAACAACCGTCGTTGCTCATCCTCGACACGCACCTGCTGAGCAACATCCTCTGGAGCCAGACCTTGTTTGGCGAATGCCCGGCCTGGATTGAACAAGCACTACTGGCCCGGCATTACGACTTGCACCTGCTGCTGTCGCCGGAGCACGTCGTATGGACGGATGATGGCCAGCGTTGCCAGCCCCGATTGAGTGAGCGCCAGGCATTTTTCGACCAGACCCTGGCCTGGCTTGAGCGCCACGCCCAACCGGTTCAAGTGCTGTACGGAGATTGGGCAGAGCGCCGATTCCAGGCACTGAACGCCGTGACCCGACTGCTCGACGCCTGACCGGCGTTTGGGGCAATTTCCCCATCCTCACCCTGCTTTTTTGGGGGGGAAGTGTCCGATCCTGAAACACTCTCCCTGCCTGAGACGGCCCATTTCAACGCCCTTCATCGTTTGCTCACAGGATGTGTTAAGGCATTGTTACAACAACGCTAGAACCCTTGTTCCAGAGGGGTTGGCCCGCAATTACGGGCTGCCTGCGCAGGGTTTAGTCTCACCGTTGATACATCCTCGGCAAAGGGTTCCCGAACCAAGTCTGTAAACCATTGAATCAACTCGTTATTCAAAAGCCGGCACAGCTTTCGCTCTATCCCTCACACAGCTGACCGGGGCCAGCTTACAAATGAAGGTATGAATGTCGTGGAGATATTCAAAAAAAAAGGCTTGATGTGCCTCCTGCTGATCGCGAGCGCTGCTGGCACTGTTCTCAGTTTCAACGTTCATGCCGAAGGCAACGGTGTCATCGTGCTTGATCGTACCGTTCACCCAACTCTCATCGGTCGTAGCGGCGGCAGGGATCCGAACCCGGCCACCATCAATGCCAACCCTTCTGCCCGCGTCACCGGCGAACTCAGCGACGCCGATATCGCCGGGGTAACCACCGGAACGATCCCTCACAACAGCTTCGGGCAAAACCCGGGCGGCATGCAAGGCATGAATGTCATCACCAACCCCAACGGTTTGCCTGGCATGTCTGTCGGCCACGGTGGCGGCAGTGGCGGCGCCATTTCCGGAACCATCAATCGCGCCATGAGCAGCGGCCTGGGCTCACTGGGCAGAATGGCGGGAGGCCAGTGAAATGGATCGTTCCTTCCTGTTACCTGCCCTGTTACTTGCCCTGCTCGACAGTACCAGCGTGATGGCCGATTCGGGCGTCAGTTCGGTGAACAACGCCACCTTCCTGGATTCCGGTACTCAATACCGAGGCAACTTCAGCGTCAACCAGGCGGCGGGTGATCAACAGCAGCAGGCCAACGTCCGCGCGATCGCCATTGGTACCCAAGCCAGTGCGACCACCAGCGTCAGGCAGAGCATCACCACGCCCGCCAGTCCGTCGATGGATGCGACGGCCAATATCGGCGGCACCTCCTTCAGTAATGGCACCGGCGTACTGGGCGTGAACCAGGGTGCCGGGGCGAACAACCAGATGGCCAACGTCATGCGCATCAGCATCAGCGCTGCACCGCAAGCCGTTGACGATAGTGCCCTTTCTCAACAGAACGTGGCGTTGTTACCGAACTCGGGAGCAACTGGCACCCCAAACGGCAGTCGCCAGGTCGTGACAAGCGACCAGGCCTTCACCGGCAGCCGGGGCGTGATCCAGGTGAACCAGAGTGCCGGGGTGGGGAACCGAATGGCTAACACCCTGAGCATCCGGGTCTCTGATTGACCCCGATACAGTGCGATTAGGGACGTACCAACACTTGACCAACCAATGAGCCCGGAGAAGCACCATGAACCCGACAACTGCCCTCAAACCACTGGCTTTCGCCCTGGCAGCAGTGATGGCATTCGCAGCCCAGGCAGCCGGTGTTGATGATCCCGCGCAAGGCAATGGACAGGGCAGCAACCAACAGCCTAATGGCCCGACGCTGGAACAAATTCTGCAGATTACCGCAGGCGCCGGGGCCGCCGTGCTGGACTCGCAGGAAAGCAGTGACAGCAGGGTAGTGAATCGGGGCACCAAAAACGACGCTAAAATCGATAACTCCCTGAACAACTCCAACGGCAACATGGGCGCCAACGTTGCAGCCGGTAACGGCAACCAGCAAGACAACGCCGCCGCCCTTGCCACGGCTGACGAAGCCTTCATCTTCGGCAGCGCGGTCGCCGTCTCCAGCGCGACTCAGAAGAGCACAGGCAACACCGCCAGGAACCACTCCAACACCAACAACACAACGCTCAATAACGCTGGCAACAGCGGTTCCGGCAACATCGGCATCAACGTGACCACCGGCGACTTCAACCAACAGAAAAACAACCTGGCGATTGCCGTATCGGGTGGCCGTGTCGCAGTAGCCGCGGCGGCGGCCAACCAAAGCACGACCGGGCTGAACGTCACCAACAACGCCAGGACTGATTTCGTACCCTTGGGTGTACTCGGTCTGTCCGGCATAACCACCCAACAAGTGATGACGCCAGAAGGCTGGAGGCCTCCTGTAACCAACAATGCTTCGATCACGGGCTCGATGAACAACTTCTCCGGCAACGGCGGAGCCAACGTATCGTCCGGCGTCGGCAACCAGCAAAGCAACTCGCTGTCCATCTCCGCAGGTTGTAAATCATGCCCATAATCGCGACCGCCATGAAAGTCCTGCCGATGAGGCTGTTCCACAGTCACAAGGCGTATCGATGATGCGTAAGACTGCCCTTTTCGCCCTGCTCTGCCTGTCTGGCCTGACCCAGGCTGCACAGATGCCGGTTGCCGCCCTGCCGGGTGGTGTGCTGGTGTACAAACACGTACAGAGTTTGCGTGAGCGCAAGTTCAGCGACATCGTCGAACAAAAAACCGATTTCAGCTGCGGCGCCGCCGCGCTGGCAACGATACTGCGCCAGGCCTATTGGCTCGACGTCGATGAGGAGCACATCATCAAAGGCATGCTGGTCTTCGCCGACCAGGATCTGGTTCGTACCCAGGGTTTTTCCATGCTGGACATGAAGCGCTACATAGAAAGCATCGGCATGCGCGCCCGGGGGTACAAGATCCCGCCGGAAAGACTCGATGCAGTGACGATTCCGGTGGTGGTACTGATGGAAATTCGCGGCTACAAGCACTTCGTGGTGTTGCAGCGGGCGGACAAGAACTGGGTCTACATCGGCGACCCGGTGCTCGGTCACAAACGCTACTCCCATGATGACTTTGTCAAAGGCTGGAATGGCATTATCTTCGCTATCGTCGGTCCCGGTTACGAAAAGACCAATGCGTTACGCAGTCCACCGCAACCGCTGACAGCAAAGAACAAGCTGGATAACTTCAACCCGGTCAAAGATGCCGAATTGATGGATTTTGGTTTCATACAGAGCGACTTCTTTTAATCGCCAATAAGATGACAGGGGGCAGGATGCTCCGGGAGCAGCAAATGAAAACCTCGTATTGGGTGGTCACTGCCTGTCTGGCAGCGACCACTTCAGGTTTTGCTGATGAGTTCAGACCCATCGAAATCAAGGACCAGGAACTGGCCGAGTTGCGTGGCCGGTATGTGATGCCGGGGCGGATCATCAGCTTCGGTGTTGTCATGAGCAGTACCTGGCGCAACGCCAGTGGTGATCTGATCGGGGCATCCACCTCGATGCGACTTCAAGCCGAAACGGTCAAGCCCGAGTTCTATGTTTCAACCATCGAACACAGCGGTAAAGGCGGTTCGCCCAACTCGGGTACCGGTTCGGGCACCCGTTCGGGCACCGGCTCGGGCACCGGTAATGTAACGGGTGGCGCCGGACTGAGCACCTCTCAGGGCATCACCCAGGTCACACGGGCCGCCGGCGATGGCAACAGCTCAAACAACAAGATCGCCATCAACGTGAAAGAGGCCAGCACGGCCCCTGCGCCGGTGCCGAGAAGGGGCCAGGCGCTGATAGCCGGTCAAACCATCACCGGCAGCAATGGTGCAGGCAGTGTCGCTGTGTCCGCGACCGGCGGTGGCGTGCAGGTGGCCATCACCGCCAACAACAACCAGGGCTCAAGCCTGCAACAAATCGCCCAAGGCGGGTTACGGCAAGACACCCGGTTGCTGGGCAACAGCAATGTGGTCAACAACATGACTCGACTCAACGTGGTGCTCGACAATAAAGGCCCGAGTGCTGGTGCATTGGGCTACAACCTGAACCAACTCGCTGCATTACGGACCTTGGGGTATTGAGCTACGCTGAGACACGACCATTGGGCACAAATGGACGGCTTTTTCATGTACCGATCGGTATCACTGCGTGCAGTCATATGCTTGTGCTCTCTACTCCCGGTGGCGATGGTGCAGGCAGCACCTGACCCGGAATTAGAGGCTCTCAAACAAGAACTTCTGGAGTTGAAACAACGATACGAAGTCCAGCAAAAAGCCATGGCGGTTCTCGAGCAACGGGTTCGCCAGGTCGAAGAACAGCCCGCTTCTCCCCCTCCCAAACGCCTGGCCAAGTCGCCAGCGGACCTGAAGGGCAATCCCAACGTCGCCACCGGCACCGGTGCCGCGGCGGCTTCAGGGGGGGCCGCCGGGGGCAGCGGTAGCTCTTATGGACAATCGCTGACCGATGACTCACAACCGGCGCAAAGCGTTTCAAACCTGTATGACGAGGCCAGCGGGTTCTTCGGCGGTGGCAAGTTCAGCTTCGAAACCGGGATAACCTACTCCCGATACGATACCCGCCAACTGGTCCTCAACGGCTTTCTCGCCCTGGACTCGATCTTTCTCGGTGCTATCAACCTGGACCGGATCAAGGCCGACACCTGGACACTGGACCTCACCGGCCGCTACAACTTCAACAATCGCTGGCAGTTCGACCTGAACGTGCCGGTGGTCTACCGTCAGTCCACGTACCAGTCCGGTGGCGGCAATAACGGCGCCGCCAACGTCACCACCGAAGACACCGTCAAGGAATCCCCGGCCATAGGCGACGTCAACTTCGGTATCGCCTACAAATTCCTCGACGAGTCGGCCAACACGCCGGATGCCGTGGTGACCTTGCGCGTCAAGGCGCCGACTGGCAAAGATCCGTTCGGCATCAAGCTGGTTCGGGTGGACAACAACTCCAACCTGGCCGTGCCGGAATCCTTGCCTACCGGTAACGGCGTCTGGTCGATTACGCCGGGGATATCTCTGGTCAAGACCTTCGATCCGGCAGTGCTGTTCGGCAGCCTGTCCTACACGCACAACCTGGAAGAGTCTTTCGACGACATCAGTTCCAACCCGGCGGTCAAGACACCGGGCAAAGTACGCATTGGCGACAGCTTCCAGATTGGTGCCGGTATTGCGTTCGCCCTGAACGAAAAGATGAGTATGTCGTTCTCGGTCTCCGACCTGGTGCAACGCAAAAGCAAGCTCAAGGAAGATGGCGGGGATTGGCAATCGGTGGTTTCCAGCGATGCCAACGCCGGTTACTTCAACATCGGCATGACCATTGCGGCCACCGACAGCCTGACCATCGTCCCCAACCTGTCCATCGGCATGACAGACGATGCCCCCGACTTCCAGTTCAGCCTGAAATTCCCTTACTACTTCTGACCCGAACAAAACAGGTTATTCACGCAACTCCGGGAAACTGTAGGAGCAAGCCTGCTGGCGATAGACTCGAATGTGCCGCGTTCATCCAGTTCACACGCGTTATCGTTAACGACCATCGCAGGCAAGCCAGCTCCCACAAGAGACCGCGCCTGTAGGAGCAGCCGGTCGACGCTCGATTGCTGGCGATGGACTCAAGCGCGCCGCGCCCGCAATTTCCATTGCAGCGGTCTTTTTGTTTGAAGCAGGAATTCAACGAATCTGATGCTTGTGCAACAACCGGTAGAAGGTCGGTCGCGACACACCCAATACTTTGGCGGCGACACTCAGGTTATCGCTGTGGCGGTTCAATACATCGCACAATGCCTGGCGTTCGGCCCGGGATTTGTATTCTTCAAGGGTGCCCATCGGCGCGGAGATTGAATGCTGACTGATCAACCCCAGATCACGGGCCTCGATCTGCCGGCCTTCGGCCAACACCAACCCGCGACGAACGCGGTTGGCCAGTTCGCGGACATTGCCTGGCCAGTCGTGTTTGCCCATGGCAATCAACGCGTCTTCGCTGAAACTGCGTGGGCGGCGCCCGGTTTCACGGCTGTAGAAATGGGAGAAGTGGTTGGCCAGCGTCGCCAGATCGCCATGGCGCTCGCGCAGCGGAACGGTCGCCACTTGCAGTACGTTCAAGCGGTAATACAAGTCTTCGCGAAAGCGTTTCTTCTCGATGGCGGCTTCAAGGTCGACGTTCGTCGCCGCCAGAACCCGCACATCCACCGGAATCGGCTGACTGCCGCCCACCCGCTCGATGTGTTTTTCCTGGAGGAACCGCAGCAGGTTGGCCTGCAACTCCAGTGGCAGGTCACCGATCTCGTCGAGAAACAGAGTGCCACCGTTGGCGGCTTCTATCCGTCCGACCTTGCGTTGGTGCGCGCCGGTAAATGCGCCTTTTTCATGGCCAAACAGCTCGGACTGGATCAAATGTTCGGGAATCGCACCACAATTGATCGCAATAAAGGGCTTGCTGTGACGCTGGGACAGACGATGCAGGGTCCGGGCGACCAGTTCCTTGCCAGTGCCGCTTTCACCCCGAATCAACACCGCAGATTCGGTCGGAGCCAGTTTGCTCAACAGCTTTCGCAGTTCACGGATAGGTTTGCTGTCACCCAGCAATTCGTGCTCGGGCTGGTCAACATGGACCGTACCCTGCCCGCGCAACCGCGCCATGCCAAACGCCCGGCCCAGTGTTACCTGAACCCGGGACACATCGAATGGCAAGGTATGAAAGTCAAAAAACCACTCACAGACGAAGTCGCCGACATTTTGCAGTCGCAGCACATCCTGATTGAGTACGGCTATCCACTCGGTGCCGCTGCGGCTGATCAGTTCTTTGACAGCGTCCGGGTGCTCGAGGTGAAAGGGCTGCAAGCGTAACAAACCCACGTCACAGGTTCGGTCAGTGGCGTTCTCCAGTGTGCAGCTGTCAACGTCCCAACCGATAGAGCGCAATCCAGGGAGCAGACGATAGCAATCGTCACAGGGGTCCACCACTAATAGACGTCGTAGAGCAGGCGCATCGTTCATGACTATTCCTTGGCGCCAAATTTATGAAAATTTATTAAAAACAGTCATTTGGCGGACCCGACTGTAACATTAGCAAGAATTTGACAGGTCCTTGTACCGTTTAACTATAGGGACGTCATACAACCAGTTATAAGCTGCGATTTTGTTAGTTACCTAACGACTCTTTCCTTTCATTCAGCTTTCAATGTCAGGCTCATTCCTTAGCATCTGAAATAAAGTGGAAATTTCTTTTGATTGTGTGTGACCCGAACCCCGGTTGCGGGCATCAGTACAAGTAACCAGCCGAACGGTAAGCCCAACCATCGGCACATCACTTGATTGGGCATGCAGAGGAAGACCCCCATGAACGCCCCGCTCCGTATCAACGAAGCACTGCTGATTGCCGACCGCGCATTTAAACCATTCAAATGCGTGGCCTGGGCACCACAAGACGGTAATGGCGAACTCAGCCTGACCGTTATCGACCGCACCAGCACCCGCATTGGCCGCAAGCAGATCCCAAGCAGCGCTTACTCCGATCCCGCACAACTCGAACTGCTGCTGGAACAGGCCCGCGCTGAATTGAGCGAGGAAGGTTACACACTGCAGTCGTGGTCGATGCCAAACTAATTGTTCTGCGGATTACTCCGGGGTAATCCGCGCCCTCCTCCTGTCATTAGTTCGCAGAATTTTTCTGGCCCTGCGCACTATTTGACGCTGTTCAGTTCGAACTTTGCATACGCATGATACTTTGCAGGCTTGCCAATGGTTCGAAAAGACACTGTTGTGGCACACAACGACCCTCCGCTCGTTAGTTATCAGAGTTGTGCATCCCTTCATTCAGGGGTTGAATATTTTCCTTATTAGTCGCCAGCCAAACTTCTGGATCATGACGACTCGCAAGGAGATGCGACGCATGTCAATCCAGTCGGCTTTTGCCTACCCCACCACCCGGAACAACGCCGGAGTCCTCGATAAAACGTTTGCCGCCAATGGCAAGACCCAGGTGTATTTCGCCGATAGCCTTTCCAGCCTGGCCAATGGTGTTGCGATCGATGCGCAGGGTCGCTTGCTGGTAGCCGCTAAAGTCTTCATGGCCGATGGCAGCCGCTTTGGTCTGGCCCGTTTGCTGGGGGATGGTTCCGCAGACCTCGCATTCGGCAATCAAGGCAGTGTCATCGGGCAATTCGAGCCGGGGTTCGAAGCCATGGGTGCCAAGGTTCTGGTCATGCCCGACGGCAATATCCTGTTGGCCGGCCTGCAATACGAAAACGCGCACCGCACGCTCCCGGCCTTGGCATTGCTGGATCAGGAGGGTCGGCTGGTTCGACGCTTTGGTGATAATGGTCGCTGTGTCGTGCGATTGCCTGGCGGTCTGTCCCTGGGCATACGCGATACCTGGCTCCCCCCCGGTGTACCCGGCGCCGAAGCCTGCGATATCGGCGTCCAACAGGACGGTCGAATCCTGATCCTGGCCAACCATCACTACGAGCTGGCCGATCACGCCGGTATGTTGATACGGCTGGATGTCGAAGGCTCGCTGGACTACTCGTTCAATGACCGTGGCTTTGTCGTGGTCAGGCACCTGCTGATGAACACCTGGCTCAGCAGCCTGACGCTACAACGTGATGGCCGAATTCTGGTCGGTGGATCGATCAACTTCCCTGAAGAAGGCTTGCTGGCACGCTATCACCCGGACGGACGCCTCGACGACCGTTTTGCCGTCGATGGATTCATGACCTTCAAGGCGCAAGGGCATGGCGCCCGGGTCAGTCAGGTGGTCCAGCAAAACGAAGGCGACATCCTGTGTTTTGGCAGCAGTTGCGAGCCGATGCACTGCCTGACATTTAAAATGCACAGCAACGGCCGCCCCGACAATCATTGCAACGGCGGACAACCGCAGCGACTGAAAATCGGTCACAGCGGATGCCAGTGGAACGCCGCGCAGTTACAGCCCGATGGCCGTGTGCTGACGGCGGGCGCCACCATCGGCGGCGTTGAAGCAGACTTCATTTTGGGGCGATACCTGCCCAACGGCCGTCCCGATCGCCACTTTGGCAAAGGCTGCGGCTGTACGCGGACCCGCCTCGGCCCCAGCCTGGATACTGCCACCTGTGTCGCGGTGCAGGCCGATGGAAACATCGTAGCTGGCGGCTATTCGTTGCATGGCAGCTACAAGGCAGTCGTCGCGCGATATCTGGGCTAATCCGATGTATTTTTCCTGCGCTTGATCTTCTCGCTCGCTTACGGCAATTTGCGCGCTTCTTAAAACAAGGAGCAGCCGATGTCCGGTTCAATGGCCCAGGCGTTCGCGCACAACTTTCTCGGGCACTCGCCCCGTTGGTATAAGGCCTGCATCGTCGGTTTCCTCATTCTCAATGCCCTGGTGCTGTGGACCGCAGGCCCGGTGGCGGCCGGCTGGCTGCTGGTGCTGGAGTTCATCTTCACCCTGGCCATGGCGCTCAAATGTTATCCGCTGATGCCCGGCGGCCTGCTGATGATTGAAGCCCTGTTGCTGAAGATGACCACGCCCCAGGCGCTGTACGATGAGTTGTTGCACAACTTCCCGGTGATCCTGCTGCTGATGTTCATGGTGGCCGGCATCTACTTCATGAAGGACTTGTTGCTGTACCTGTTCTCGCGTTTGTTGCTCGGGGTTCGCTCCAAGGCCCTGCTGGCCCTGATGTTCTGTTTTTTGTCGGCCTTTCTGTCGGCGTTTCTCGATGCCTTGACCGTGACCGCCGTGATCATCAGTGCCGCCGTGGGTTTTTACTCGGTGTATCACCGTGTCGCCTCCGGTAACGATCCGCGCCAGGACAGCGAGTTCAGCGACGACAAACATCTGCCCACCCTGCATCATGGCGATCTCGAACAGTTCCGCGCCTTTCTGCGCAGCCTGCTGATGCATGGTGCCGTGGGCACCGCGCTGGGTGGCGTTTGCACATTGGTCGGCGAGCCGCAGAACTTGCTGATCGGCCATGAAATGGGCTGGCACTTCTCCGAGTTCTTTTTCAGGGTTGCGCCGGTATCCTTGCCGGTGCTGGTTGCCGGACTGCTGACATGCGTGCTGCTGGAAAAGCTGAGCTGGTTCGGATACGGCACGTTGCTGCCGGATAACGTCCGAGCGGTGCTGGCCAACTACGCCGCCGAAGACAACACCGCGCGCACCTCAAGCCAGCGTGCAGCGCTCCTGGTGCAAGGCGTTGCCGCATTGATCCTGATTGCCGGGCTGGCGTTTCACATTGCCGAAGTGGGCTTGATCGGTTTGATGGTGATCGTATTGATCACTGCCTTTACCGGAATCACCGACGAACACCGTCTCGGCACCGCGTTCAAGGACGCCATGCCGTTCACCGCATTGTTGGTGGTATTTTTCGCCGTGGTCGCGGTGATTCACGATCAACAGCTGTTCGCCCCACTGATCCACTGGGTGCTGACGCTGCCGGCGGACCAACAACCGGGCATGCTGTTCATTGCCAACGGTCTGTTGTCCGCCATCAGCGACAACGTGTTCGTGGCAACCATTTACATCACCGAAGTGAAGCGTGCATTCATGGCGGGTGAGATGGCCCGTGAGCATTTCGAGACGCTGGCCATTGCGATCAATACCGGCACCAACCTGCCGAGCGTGGCGACACCCAATGGTCAGGCGGCGTTCCTGTTTTTGCTGACCTCGGCGATTGCGCCGCTGGTGCGCCTGTCTTATGGGCGGATGGTCTGGATGGCGTTGCCGTACACCGTGGTGATGGGCTTGCTCGGGTGGTATGCAGTGAGCTACTGGCTGTAACTCACCGACCCTGTGGGAGCAAGCTCGCTCCCACAAGAGATCCGTGTTATCCGAGGCGATGCCAGACACGACCGTCGCGGGTCAGCAATTCTTCGCCGGCCCTGGGGCCGTTTTCCCCGGCGGCATAACTCTGCACGCTGGAATCCTGCTGCCAGGCATCCAGGAACGGCTGCACGGCGCGCCAGCCGTTTTCGATGTTGTCGGCGCGCTGGAACAACGTCTGATCGCCCGTCAGGCAATCGTAGATCAGGGTTTCGTAGCCGGTGGACGGCTGCATCTCGAAGAAGTCCTTGTAGGCAAACCCCAGCTCGATGTTGTCCATCTTCAGGGCCTGACCGGGCCGTTTGGCCAACAGGTCGAACCACATGCCTTCGTTGGGCTGGATCTGAATGCGCAAATAGGTCGGCTGCAACTCATCGACCTCGGTATCGCGGAATTGCGCATAGGGCGCCGGCTTGAAACAGATCACGATCTCGGTGTCACGCACACTCATACGCTTGCCGGTACGCAGGTAGAACGGCACACCGACCCAGCGCCAGTTATCGATCATGACCTTGAGGGCCACATAGGTTTCGGTATTGCTGTCGGCTGCGACCTTGTCTTCCTGGCGATAGCCCGGCAGTGCCTTGCCGTCGATCTCACCCGCGGCGTATTGGCCACGCACCGAATTGGCGCGGGCCTCCTCGACCGTCCAGGGCCTGATCGCACCGACGACCTTGGCTTTCTCGCCGCGCACCGCATCGGCGCCAAACGCGGCGGGAGGCTCCATCGCCACCATCGCCAGCAACTGGAACAGGTGATTGGGCACCATGTCCCGCAGTGCTCCGGTGTGCTCGTAAAAACTGCCACGGGTTTCCACGCCGACGGTTTCGGCGGCGGTGATCTGCACGTGATCAATGTAGTGATTGTTCCAGAACGCTTCGAACAGGCTGTTGGAAAAACGGCTGACCAGAATGTTCTGCACGGTTTCCTTGCCCAGATAATGATCGATCCGATAGATCTGCTTTTCCGTCATTACTTTGAGCAGGCAAGCGTTCAAGGCTTCGGCCGTTTGCAGGTCAGAGCCAAAGGGCTTTTCGATCACGACCCTTCTGAACGCCTCGGGGGTTTCCTCCAGCAAGCCGGCGGCACCGAGACGGCGTGCCACCTCACTGAAGAAACGCGGTGCGGTGGCCAGGTAGAACACCGCATTGCCGGTTCCGCTGTCGGCGATTTTCGCCGCCAGCGCTTGATAAGTGCTGTCATCCAGGAAATCGCCCTGGACGTAGCTGATGCCTTTGGCGAGTCTGGACCAGACCGCTGGATCAAGGGTGTGATCACCCTTGCCAGCCATCTCGTTTCGAATGAAGTCTTCGAGCTTTTGCGCAAAGCCTTCATCGCTGATGGCGTTGTGGTCAACGCCGATGATCCGCAGTCCATCCCCGAGTAACCCATTGCGCTTGAGGTTATACAGCGCCGGCACCAACAGACGCTTGACCAGGTCACCGTGGGCGCCAAACAGAAACAACGTCGTTGGTGGAGCGGGCTCAGCCTTGGATTTCCTGCGGATCGCATGGGTCATTTTTTCGAGGTCTCCACGTGGCCGCCGAAGCCGAAGCGCTGGGCCGAGAGAATCTTGTCGCCAAAGGTGCCTTGCCCACGCGAGCGGTAGCGGGAAAACAGCGAGTTCGACAGCACCGGCACCGGCACCGCTTGCTCCATTGCGGCTTCAATGGTCCAGCGACCTTCACCGCTGTCGGCCACGGAGCCCGAATACCCATCGAGTTTCGGATCACTGGCCAGGGCGTCGGCAGTCAGGTCGAGCAACCACGACGACACCACGCTGCCACGACGCCAGACTTCGGCGATGTCGCCGACGTTCAGGTCGAAACGCTGGTCTTGCGGCAGGCTCTCGCTGTTTTTGGTTTGCAGAATGTCGAAGCCTTCGGCGAAGGCCTGCATCATTCCGTATTCGATGCCGTTGTGGATCATCTTCACGAAATGCCCGGCGCCAGCGGGACCTGCGTGAATATAGCCACGCTCGGCACGATCGTCGTCGGACTTGCGGTCCTTGGTGCGCGGGATGTCGCCCATTCCGGGGGCCAGGGTTGCGAACAGCGGGTCGAGGCGCTTAACGGTCCCGGCATCGCCGCCGATCATCATGCAGTAACCACGCTCCAGGCCCCAGACGCCGCCGGACGTACCGACGTCGATGTAATGCAGGCCTTTTTCCGACAGGGTTTTCGCCCGGCGGATGTCGTCCTTATAGAAGGTGTTGCCGCCGTCGATGATGGTATCGCCGGGTTCGAGCAAGGTGCTCAGGGTGTCGATGGTTTCTTCGGTCGGCGCACCGGCCGGCAGCATGACCCACACCGCACGCGGCTTGGCCAGGCCAGCGACCAGCGCTGGCAGATCGGTGACGCCGGTGGAACCCTCAGCGGACAAGGCTTCGACAAAGGCGGTATTGCGATCGTAAACAACGGTGGTGTGCCCGTTGAGCATCAGGCGCCGCGCAATATTGCCGCCCATGCGGCCCAGTCCAATAATCCCGAGTTGCATGTGCTGATGCTCCCTACTACAAATAAAAGTGTGTCAAAGGTTATAGCCCAACGCGACTCATGGGGTTAGTCCAGAGCGTTGGCGTGAAGTTTCCGGGCATTGTGCCCGATCCTGATGGATAACGTCGGTAATCAAACCGAAGACACAACGACAATGAAAAATAAAAAAGTTCCCTTCGGGGGCAAAAGAAATCAAAATTGGCGCCGATAGTAGATCAGCCGTTGATTTCGAGGCGGACCTACAGTTGAGACACGCCATTTGCGAGGTGAGCAATGGGCACAGTACACACCGCACTGCCAGCACAAACCCTTTACGTCACTATCCGTCGCGATGAATTGCGTCAGTTGAAGGACGAACGCGATCAATTGAAACAGGAGCTGGCGCAGTTGCGGCTACTGCTGCAAGCCGGTCAGACGCCGCCCCTGGCTGTGACGCAACGCGCCCCACTCGCCTGACCCCTCCTTTCAAGCGGGAGCAGTCTGCACTGCTTCCGCCACGGCTCGCGCCCTGCCACCCTTGGCAACTCAAATAATTTTCACAATTGTTTCAGGATAATTACTCGCGCTCGCGGTCGTTCCGTTACGCAATTTCAGCCGCGACACCCTTTGTAGCAGCTGCCGAGC
>NZ_AKJL01000299.1 GCF_000282355.1 Pseudomonas sp. GM49 | reverse complement strand
CGGCAGGCTGCCATTGGCGAAGTGGGCGAACGGTTGCAGGGTCACCACGACCAGCAGGAAGATCAGGGTCAGGCCGATCAGCAGGATGTCGAGCGCCACTTCGTTCGGGGTCTTCTGCCGTTTGGCGCCTTCGACCAGGGCGATCATGCGGTCCAGGGTCGATTCGCCGGGGTTGGCGGTGATCTTCACCAGCAGCCAGTCGGACACCAGTCGGGTGTTGCCGGTAACGGCCGAGCGGTCGCCGCCGGACTCGCGAATCACGGGGGCCGACTCACCGGTAATCGCCGCTTCGTTGACCGCCGCGATGCCTTCAATCACCTCGCCGTCACCGGGAATCATCTCCCCCGCTTCGACGCGCACCACATCGCCTTTGCGCAGGTTGGCGGCCGGCACCACCTGAAAGCTGCCGTTGCCGGTTTTGCGCCGGGCGCTGAGGCCTTCGCTGCCGGCCTTGAGGCTGTCGGCGCGGGCCTTACCGCGGCCTTCGGCCAGGGCTTCGGCGAAGTTGGCGAACAGCACGGTGAACCACAGCCACACCGCGATTTGCGCGGCAACGAAGGTCGGCACCGCCGTGTCGGGAATGAAGCACAGCACGGTGGTCAGGATCGCTGTCAGTTCGACCACCAGCATCACCGGCGCACGCTGCAATTGCCGTGGGTCGAGCTTGACGAAGGCTTGCAGCAGCGCCGGGCGCCATAGGGCCGAGATCGCGGTTTTCGATTGTTCCGGCGCTTTCATGGCGACCGGTTTAATTACGGGCATATTCATCAAATAATCCTCAGAAGCCCATGCTCAGATGTTCAGCGATAGGACCCAGCGCCAACGTCGGCAAGAAGGTCAGGCCACCCACCAGCAAGATGGTCACGGTCAGCAGGGTCACGAACAGCGGGCCGTGGGTCGGGAAGCTGTTCTGCCCGATCGGTGCGGTTTTCTTCATCGCCAGGCTGCCGGCCAGGGCCAGAACCGGGAGGATGTAACCGAAGCGACCGATCAACATGCCAAGGCCCAGCATCAGGTTGTGGAACGGGGTGTTGGCGCCGAAGCCACCAAACGCCGAACCGTTGTTGGCACTGGCCGAGGTGTAGGCGTAGAGCAACTGACTGAAACCATGAGCGCCAGGGTTGCTCACGGCGGCCACAGGGCCTGGCAGGCTGGCGGCAATCGCGCCGAGCACCAGTACGCCAATCGGCATGACCATCAGGGTCACCACCAGCAATTGCACTTCTTTGGCTTGCAGTTTCTTGCCGAGGTATTCCGGGGTGCGGCCGATCATCAGGCCGGCGAGGAACACTGCGATCAGCACGTTGAGCAACATGCCGTAGAGACCGGCGCCAACACCACCGAAGATCACTTCGCCAACCATCATGTTGACCAGCGCCACCATGCCACTCAGCGGGTTGAGGCTGTCGTGCATGGCGTTGACCGAACCGTTGGACGCGGCCGTGGTGGTCACCGACCACAACACCGTGGCAGTGGTGCCGAAACGCGCTTCCTTGCCTTCCAGCGGTGCCGTCTGTTCGACAGCGACATTGTTCAGGGCGGGGTTCGGTTGGTATTCAGCCCACAGCGAGGTCGCGCCGCCGATCAGGAACAGCGCCAGCATGCAGGCGATGATCGCGCGGCTCTGGCGCAGGTCCTTCACGTAATGGCCGAAGGTGAACACCAGCGCGACGGGGATCAGAATGATCGAGGCCATTTCGAACAGGTTGCTCCACGCGGTCGGGTTCTCGAACGGATGCGCTGAGTTCACGCCGAAGAAACCACCACCATTGGTGCCCAATTGCTTGATCGCAATCTGACTGGCGGCCGGGCCGAGCGGAATCACTTGATCGACCCCCTGCATCGTCACCGCGTTCACGTACTGGGCGAAGGTTTGCGGCACGCCCTGCCAGACCAGGTACAGCGCCAGCAGCAGGCACATGGGCAGCAAGCCGTAGAGGGTGGCGCGGGTCATGTCAACCCAGAAGTTGCCCAGGGACTGGGTGGACTTGCGCCCGATACCGCGGCAAAGAGCAACCAGCACAGCGAGACCGGTGGCGGCGCTGACGAAGTTCTGCACGGTGAGGCCGACCATCTGGCTCAAGTAGCTCAGGGACGCTTCACCGCTGTAGGCCTGCCAGTTGGTGTTGGTCATGAAGCTGACGGCGGTGTTGAACGCCAGTGTCCACTCCTGGCCCGGCAGGTTTTGCGGGTTCAGCGGCAAGTGGTCCTGGAACAACAGGATCGCGAACAGCAGCAGGAAACCCGCGAGGTTGAAGGCGAGCAAGGCCAGTGCGTACTTCTGCCAGCTCTGTTCGGCTTGCGGATCGACGCCGGCCAGACGATAACAACCGCGTTCGACCGGACCGAGAACCGGCGTCAGCCAGGTGCGCTGCCCTTCCATCACCTTGTAGTAGAAGCGCCCGAGAAACGGCGCCGGGACCAATACCAGGGCGAAAAACCCGAGGATCAGCCAATAGTCATAACTGTGCATAGCCGCTCCTAGTTCCGGTCCGCGCGCAGCAGCGCAACCAACAGATAAATGAACAGCCCCACTGCCAGCAGCAGCGACACCCCGTCCAGAACGCTCATGGAAGTTCTCCGTGTTACGGCGTATTGCCGCGTGTGGAGTCATTGTCGGAAAGGAGGCTGTAAAGGAACGAGATCGAGGGTGCGGGCGGGGCATAAAGAAAACGTAAAGAGTGGGTTTACGCAGGGGTTGCAGGGTGTGAGGAGGAGCTCCAGTGCGGAAAAAAACGGGAGTGTCGCAGGTAGAACTCTAAATTGTGCGCGAGAGTAGTGAGGGATGGCTGCAAGTCGTGGATAATCCCGCCCGATTGGCGCGACGCAACCGAATGGGGTCAAGAACTCTTGCACCTCCCCGCTCGCGCCTGCAAGCTACCGTTATCCGCATTACTGAAAAAGGCTGGCCCAACGTGCGTATCCTTATTACCGGCGGAGCCGGTTTCATAGGCTCGGCCCTTGTTCGCGAGCTGATTCAACACACTGAGCATGAAGTGCTCAACCTGGACAAACTGACGTATGCCGGCAATCTCGAATCGCTGACCAGCATTGCCAACGACACTCGCTACGAGTTCGTTCAGGCCGATATCGTGGATCAGGCGAGCGTCACAGCCGTGCTGGCACGTTTCCAGCCTCACGCGATCATGCACCTGGCAGCGGAGTCCCACGTCGACCGTTCCATCGACGGGCCATCGGAATTCATCCAGACCAACATCGTCGGTACCTACAGCCTGCTCGAAGCCAGCCGCGCCTATTGGCAAGCCCTCCCGTCGCCTGAGAAAAGCGCCTTCCGCTTTCATCACATTTCCACTGACGAGGTTTACGGCGACCTGCACGGTGCCGACGATCTGTTTACGGAAACGACGCCCTACGCACCGAGCTCGCCCTACTCCGCCAGCAAGGCAGCGTCCGACCACCTGGTCCGCGCCTGGCAACGAACCTATGGCCTGCCGGTGCTGCTGACCAATTGCTCGAACAATTACGGGCCGTTCCACTTCCCCGAAAAACTGATTCCGCTGGTCATCCTTAATGCCTTGGCCGGCAAGCCGCTGCCGGTGTATGGCGATGGCCTGCAAGTTCGCGACTGGCTGTTCGTCGAAGACCATGCCCGGGCACTGCTCAAAGTCGTGACCACCGGCACCGTCGGCGAGACCTACAATATCGGCGGGCACAACGAACAAAAGAACATCGATGTGGTGCGTGGCATCTGTGCCTTGCTTGAAGAACTGGCACCGCACAAGCCTGAGGGCGTTGCGCATTACGCCGACCTGATCACGTTCGTCCAGGATCGTCCTGGCCATGACTTGCGCTACGCAATCGACGCCAGCAAGATTGAACGCGAACTGGGCTGGGTGCCCGAGGAGACGTTCGAAACCGGCTTGCGCAAAACCGTTCAATGGTACCTGGACAACATGCAATGGTGCCGCCGTGTTCAAGATGGCAGCTATCAGGGCGAACGCCTTGGCGCCATCAATCCCAAGGAACTGCTCGCATGATGAAAGGCATCGTTTTGGCGGGTGGCTCGGGCACACGCCTGCACCCGATTACGCTCGGAGTGTCGAAGCAGCTGTTGCCGGTCTACGACAAGCCAATGATCTATTATCCGATCTCGGTGCTGATGCTGGCCGGCATCAAGGATATTCTGCTGATCTCCACACCGCATGACCTGCCTCAATATCGCAATCTGCTGGGTGACGGCAGCCAGTTCGGGGTGAATTTCAGCTTTGCCGAGCAGCCATCACCGGACGGTCTGGCCCAGGCTTTTCTGATTGGCGAAGAGTTCATTGGCAATGACTCTGTGTGCCTGATCCTCGGCGACAATATCTTCCATGGTCAGCACTTTGGCGAACAATTGCAGAGCGCGGCAAAACGCTCTTCCGGCGCCACCGTGTTCGGTTACTGGGTCAAAGACCCCGAGCGCTTCGGTGTCATCGATTTCGACAGCGACGGCCGTGCGCTTTCGATCGAGGAAAAACCGAAAAAGCCGAAATCAAGTTATGCCGTTACCGGCCTGTATTTCTACGACAACGACGTGATCGAGATTGCCAAGGCGGTAAAACCTTCGCCTCGCGGCGAGCTGGAAATCACCGACGTCAACAATGCCTATCTGCAACGTGGCGATCTGCAGGTCGAACGCTTTGGTCGAGGTTTCGCCTGGCTCGACACTGGCACCCACGATAGCTTGCTCGAAGCCTCCCAGTACGTGCAAACCATCGAACACCGCCAAGGCCTCAAAGTTGCCTGTCTCGAAGAGATTGCCTATGAACATGGCTGGATCAACCGCGAGCAGTTGCTGGAGCGCGCCCGGTACTTCGGCAAGACCGGATATGGCCAGTACCTGGCCAAACTCGCAGGGGAAGAGCAATGAACCTGTGTGAGCCCGATTTGCCCGGTAACGAGACTGGACTGTACCCGTGAAAATACTCATCAATGGCCGGCACGGTCAGGTTTCACATGAGTTGCAGCGGCGGCTGGGGGCTGTCGGCGAACTGATCGTATTGGGTCGCGATCAGCTCGATCTCGCGCAACCCGATCAGATTCACCGTCAGGTGCAAAACGTCCGGCCCGATCTGATCATCAACGCAGCGGCCCATACCGCGGTTGATCTGGCAGAAAGCGAGCCGCAAACAGCCTTTGCCATCAATGCGGTAGCTCCCGGCATCCTCGCCGAAGAAGCGCTGGCTCTCGACATCCCGTTGATACATTACTCCACGGACTATGTATTCGACGGGATGAAAGCCAGCCCCTACAACGAGGACGACACGCCAAATCCGCTCGGGGCGTACGGCAAGAGCAAGCTGGCCGGTGAACAGGCCATCAGGGATGTGCAAGGTAAATATCTGATCCTGCGTACCAGTTGGGTCTATTCAACCCATGGCCGCAACTTTCTGCTGACGATGCAGCGTTTGCTGCAAGAGAAACCCGAGTTACGTGTAGTCGCCGATCAAATCGGAGCGCCTACATGGGCCGGTACAATCGCCAATAGCACCCTTGCCCTGATTGAACGCTGGCAGACGAACGAAGTTGCCAACTGGGGTACTTATCACCTGACCGCTCAAGGTGAAACCTCCTGGTTCGGCTTCGCCCAAGCGATCGGCGAAACATTGCGACAACAGGGCAGGCCCTGCGCCGACCTGTTACCGATCCCGTCCAGCGACTACCCTACGCCGGCCGCCCGACCGCTCAACTCGCGCCTGGATTGCAGTCGCTTGCAACGCGATTGGGGCGTCAGTCAACCTGACTGGCAAACGGCGTTGCGCGAGTGCCTTACCGAACAAACCTGAGCATCAACCGCAGCCCGCACCAGCATTGAACTACGAAATCTCCGCGTCGCTGCGGTGTCGGGTAGCGGGTATGCGGGCTTGCTCGCGAAAGCGGCATCTGAAACAACTGCGCCCCTGACTGAAGCATAAAATTCGTGCATCCGGTGGCGAACATCCCCGATACGACAGCTTTCAGCCCATTACGACGCACAATCGCGAAATGGCACGCCCACTGCACTGCCCCCCTGAGCTTTCCAAACCACTCAGGGAGCAAACGCATGAACACACAACTCAAACCCACGCTGGGCACCTTGCATCTGTGGGGTATTGCCGTCGGGCTGGTGATTTCCGGAGAGTATTTCGGCTGGAGTTATGGCTGGGGCGTGGCCGGGACGCTGGGCTTTCTGGTGACCTCGTTCATGGTCGCCACCATGTACACCTGCTTCATCTTCAGTTTCACCGAGCTGACCACCGCCATTCCTCACGCGGGCGGTCCCTTTGCCTACAGCCGTCGCGCCTTTGGCGAAAAAGGCGGATTGATCGCCGGGCTGGCGACACTGATCGAATTTGTCTTCGCCCCGCCGGCGATTGCCCTGGCCATCGGCGCCTATCTCAATGTCCAGTTTCCCGCCCTGGATCCGAAACACGCGGCAGTCGGTGCCTACATCGTATTCATGGGCCTGAACATCCTTGGCGTGAAACTGGCAGCGACCTTCGAGTTGGTGGTCTGCGTGTTGGCGGTCGCCGAATTGCTGGTGTTCATGGGTGTCGTCGCCCCGGCATTCAGCTTCAGCAACTTCGCGCTCAATGGCTGGGCCGGCTCCGACGTGTTCGGTGCTCCGGCGATTGCCGGGATGTTCGCGGCCATCCCCTTCGCCATCTGGTTCTTCCTCGCCATCGAAGGCGCAGCCATGGCCGCCGAAGAAGCCAAGGACCCGAAGCGCACGATTCCCAAGGCTTACATCAGCGGTATTTTGACCTTGGTGCTACTGGCGATGGGCGTGATGTTCTTCGCCGGTGGCGTCGGCGACTGGCGCACCTTGTCGAACATCAACGACCCGCTGCCGCAGGCGATGAAAACCGTGGTCGGCGAAAGCTCGGGCTGGCTGCACATGCTGGTGTGGATCGGCCTGTTCGGCCTGGTGGCGAGTTTCCACGGGATCATCCTCGGCTACTCGCGGCAGTTCTTCGCCCTCGCCCGGGCCGGTTACCTACCGGCATCCCTGGCCAGATTGTCGCGTTTTCAGACTCCACACCGGGCGATCGTCGCCGGCGGAGTAATCGGCATTGCAGCCATCTATAGCGACGGACTGATCAACCTCGGCGGCATGACGCTGACCGCCGCGATGATCACCATGGCCGTGTTCGGCGCCATCGTGATGTACATCATGAGCATGCTCAGCCTGTTCAAACTGCGTAAAACCGAGCCGAACCTGGAACGCACCTTCCGCGCTCCGTGCTACCCGCTGGTGCCGTTCATTGCACTGATGCTGGCGGTGGTGTGCCTGGTGGCGATGGCCTGGTTCAACACGTTGATCGGTCTGATCTTCCTGGGCTTCATGGTGGCAGGTTTCGTGTACTTCATGCTCACTGCGCAATTACGTGCCGACGCACCGGCGGATGCGATGTTGACCGGACATTGAAAGCGTTCGGGTGAACCTTGAACAACAGGCATAGAATAAGGGTGATAGCGATGGAACCCCATCACTCAAAGTGGTATGCACGATCGGTTGATGAACCTTCGCCGACCGCCTGTTTTCAAGGAGAGTCCTATGCCCTGGTATGCCTGGTTGATTCTGGTCGTTGCCATCGGCTCGATCGTTGGTGGTCTGATGCTGCTGCGTGACACCGCCAACAAGGTCGAACTGACCGAAGAGCAACGTAAGCGCGTCGCCGAACGCAATGCGGAAATGGACGCCAAGGAAGCGCAGGACCGCTGACTGAAAACCCCCGCCTGGAACGGCGGGGTTTGTTTTTGCGTGAAAGCGCCTGAAACCATGCCGCTTCGTCCCCATATCGAAGCATCTGCATGCTTTTTAGAAGTAGAAGTACAGTCACCATGCAATTTTCATTGGTTAATATGGGCCGCATTGATGCGGAGATATCAGATGCGTTACTCGCAGGACCATAAAGCCCAGACCCACCAACGCATAATCAAGGAAGCTTCAGCGCGATTTCGACGCGACGGTATCGGCGCGACCGGACTGCAACCCCTGATGAAAGCACTGGGCTTGACCCACGGTGGCTTTTACTCGCACTTCAAATCCAAAGACGAACTGGTGGAAAAAGCCTTGCAAGAGGCTGGCGAACAAGTCGACAAGTTGTGCGCGCAAATCTTCGCCGAGGAGCATCCACTCGAAGCCTTCATCGACGCTTATCTGTCCGAATGGCATCAAACCTCACCTCAGGAAGGCTGCCCATTGTTGACCATTTCCTCGGAACTGGGGCTGCGTGGTCAACCGAGTCCAACCAGCGACATCGTGCTCCAGGCGCGACTCGATCAGATCCAGCACACCCTTGACGGAGAGCGCACCGCCGAGCGCAGCATCGTCATCATGTCTACGCTGGTCGGCGCCTTGCTGTTATCCCGCAGCGTTGCCGACACCGAGTTTGCCCAACGGATTCTCGACGTCGCACGCGAACACCTCAAACACTCGCAGGATTAACCCTGCCAACGCTTGAACAGCACACTGGCATTGACCCCGCCAAATCCGAAGCCGTTGGACAATGCGTATTCGATCGCCATCGGCCGCGCGTTGCCATGAACGATGTCCACACCTTCAGTGGCAGGGTCCGGGTTCTCGAAATTGAGAGTCGCCGGCACGATCTGGTCGCGGATCGCCAGCAGCGTAAAGATCGCTTCGAGTCCTCCCGCTGCACCGAGCAAATGCCCGGTCGCCGACTTGGTCGATGTCACGGCGATGCCGTTTTGCACACCGAACAGCGCCTTGATCGCTGCCAGTTCACCCAGATCACCCACCGGGGTCGAGGTTGCATGAGCATTCAGATGCTGAACCTGAGCCGGCGAAACACCTGCCTGAGCCAATGCCAACGACATCGCTCGCCGCGCACCGCTGCCGTCTTCGGGGCCAGCGGTCAGGTGATAGGCATCGGCGCTGGTGCCGTAGCCGACCAGTTCCGCCAGAGGTTGAGCACCCCGAGCCAGTGCATGCTCCAGAGACTCGATAACCAGTAGCCCGGCCCCCTCTCCCATGACAAAGCCATCGCGACCACTGTCGAAAGGTCGCGATGCGCGCTCAGGCGTTTCGTTGTAAGCGCTGGACAAGGCGCGAGCAGCTGCAAACCCGGCAAGACTGACCCGATCGATCGCCGCTTCCGCACCGCCGCACACCGCGATATCCGCCTCACCCGCACGAATCAGCCGCGCCGCGTCACCAATCGCCTGAACCCCGGCGGCGCATGCCGTGACGGGCGCGCCTAATGGCCCCTTGAAGCCATGCTGGATCGACACATGACCTGCCGCGAGGTTGACCAGAAACGACGGGATGGTGAATGGCGACAAACGTCTCGGACCACGGCTATCGGTGGTGCGCACCGCGTCGGCAATCGCGCCGAAACCACCCACACCTGAACCGATGATGGTGGCCGTGCGCTCCTGGGCATTGGCATCCAGCGCTTGCCAGCCGGCTTGTTCCAGTGCCTGACGCGCGGCTTCCATGGCAAACAGGATGAAGCGGTCCATCTTCTTCTGTTCCTTGGGTGGGGTTGCCCGGTCCGGATCGAAACCCGCCTGCGGATCATCAGCCAGCGTCGGCACCGCACCACCGACCTTGGCCGGCAGATCGGCAACCACCTCTTCAGGTAACGTGCGCAGCCCGGAACGCCCGGCCAACAGCCGCGCCCAGACCGCTTCGACACCGCTCCCCAGCGGCGATACCAGGCCCATGCCTGTTACAACTACGCGACGATCACTCATACCAAACACACCTCAAACCGATTGATGGCGCTTACCGATAACGGGCAGCGGCCTTGCTTTTGGAAAGATTAGGCGCCATCACATGACGCGCCGCCACGAACGCATCCCAATCCGCCGCATCGGGCAACGAAGGGATAGTGATCAATTCACCCTGATCCAGACCCGACAACGCAGCATCGACCATCTCACCTGCCTCCATCACCATTTCCGCAGGAATCTGCGACGCATCGATACCGGAGCGTTCCCAGATTTCAGTACGTGTCACACCGGGCAGCACCGCTTGAATCCTCACCCCGGTGCCATTCAGCTCGGCGTTCAACGATTGAGTCAAGCTCAATACATAAGCCTTGCTGGCGCTGTACGTCGCGTTGAAACGCTCGGGAAACAACGCCACCACCGATGCGATATTGATGATCGTGCCGCGCCCGGCCTTGGTAAAAATGGCCGCAGCCGCCGAGGCCAATCGCGTGACCGCGGTAATATTCAACTGAATCATTCTCTCCAGTTGGTCGGTATCGGCATTGGCCAATAGCCCGTCCGCCGCCACACCGGCGTTATTGAGCAACAGGCTGATACTCGAATCGCTGCGTAACCGCTGTTCGAGCTGCAATACGTCTACCTTCCGGGTCAGATCCGACTTCAGCACCTCGACCTTGATCCCATGCTCGGAGCGCAGCTTGCTCGCCGCCGCTTCCAGCCGCTGCTCGTCGCGAGCCACCAGCAACAAATCAAAACCACGGGCTGCCAACCGCTCAGCGTAAACCGCCCCTATACCGGAAGAAGCGCCGGTGACGAGGGCCGTACCTTGGGACTGAACTGAATTCATGACGGTGCTCCTGAAGGATGCTGAAGGACGCCTGACGCCAAGGCACTTCGACGCAAGCGGTATTTATTATACGCATAATTCAAACACAATATGATAGCCGTAATTTTCCATATCCACGAAGCGGCCGGCTCTCGTCGGTGCCCAGGCCAGTATGAGAGAGTAGACCCTGAATAAACGCAAAACCGCGCCGAACCTCTGCGATGGTATGAACGGTATTGCGGGCCGACCGATAAATGGTGGGGCGGATGAACAGTACGCATTCAACGGTGACTGAACGACAGGACTTTCATGCGTCGAAGCAGCCCATATGGCGATCAAAGCGATGTCTGATTGGCGGAAATGGGTACTCGGACACCATCCAGGAATTCAAACAAGGTGAAGACACCCTGCATATCAACGGCTGGACGACTACCAAGGCAGTGACGCAAATGCTGCAAACCAATGGGCTGGTCGTGACATTCGACATTGCAGTGATGGCGCTTACGGTGGCAGTATCACGCTGCTTGGGCAGACGACCTTGCTGGACAACGCGGACCTGTACTTTGCCTGATCTTGGGTAACCGACAAACCATTCAAGTACTGCGACTGACCCACCGGGCATAACTCTCGCTACTGGCAAAGGCCGATCAATGATCGACCTTTGTCGTCCAGTTTCGCCCTTAGTTCACCTCGATCCTGTCGCGGTTTCTATCCAGAATCGCTTTGCCGATACCCTTCACTTCCAGCAATTCGTCAACTGACGCAAACGCACCATTACTTTCACGATAAGCAACAATTGCTTTCGCTTTGACCTCGCCCACCCCAGCCAGCTCACGCTGCAGCGTAGGTGCATCAGCACTATTGAGATCGACTTTGCCGGATGGCGCCTTGACGGTCACATCCTGCACCAGAGGCGCATTCGTCACCTCAGGTGCCTTGACAGGCGCGGCGATTGCCGTAAGGGAAACGCAGGTGAGAAGGGCGAATACCAGAGAGTAGAAACTGCTTGTACGCATTAGTGAAACTCCATGAC
Source organism: Pseudomonas sp. GM49 (assembly GCF_000282355.1). GTDB lineage: Bacteria > Pseudomonadota > Gammaproteobacteria > Pseudomonadales > Pseudomonadaceae > Aquipseudomonas. The sequence goes on along the minus strand of NZ_AKJL01000299.1, from coordinate 335 downwards.
GTCGTTTGAGAAAGCAGCTTTTCCGAAGCTGCTCTCCAAACGTAGGCCATGCCATGGGACTGTCAAAAATGTGTACGTTACTGCATATGAAACAATCAGGGTTCCAGGCGGCGCTGCTGATAGATCCAGTCGACAATCTCACCGTCGGGGGTGTAGCCGCTGACGGTGTCGCGCAACAACTGGCGGACGCGCGCATAGTCGTCCTGATCCACCGCGGCGAGCAACTCGGTCAACTTGCCCTTCAGCAAATCCCAGGACAGGTGATCCTCGTTGGCCGTCATGATCATTGGATGCTGGGTCGCGCTGACGTTGTCACCGATCAACAGCTCTTCGTA
>NZ_AKJL01000298.1 GCF_000282355.1 Pseudomonas sp. GM49 | reverse complement strand
TGCTACAGATCGCATTACCGCTTAACTGACTGGCATTAGCGCTTCAGGGTCGTTTCTTGATCACCATTGCAGGGTGATTTCACTCTCGAACTCTCGCTCCCGGCCAGTGACCGGATCGATAAATTTCAGCCCCTGAGCCAGCAGTTTCAAAGGATTGGCATAGTCATCCTGCGCGTCCTTGAGCACCTCGGGGTAAAACGGGTCGTTGCAGATAGCGGCCCCCAACGCTGCCATATGCACCCGCAGCTGGTGTTTCTTGCCCGTCACCGGGTAAAGACCATAACGCCAGAGATCCCCCTGTTTCTCCCTGACTTCAACCGCAGTCTCGGTGTTGCTCGCCCCTGGCCCCTCCTGCATGCGGAAGAACGGTTCGCCATCGACCAGTCGGCTTTTATGAACCAGCGGGAAAGCAAGGTCAGGTAACGGCGCGGCGATGGCCTCGTAGCGTTTTTCGATCTGCCGGGTTGGGAACAAGGACTGATAAGCCGAACGACTCTGCGGATTGGCGGAAAACAGCACCAGCCCCGCGGTATGCCGGTCAATGCGATGCAATGGCACCAGATGCGGATTATCCAGGCGCCGGATCAAGCGCCTCAGCAGCGTCTGTTCGACGTATTCGCCAGCCGGTGTTACAGGCAGAAAGTGCGGTTTGTCGGCCACCACCAGGTGCTCGTCCGCGTACAGGATCGACTCGATCACCGGGATCGGCTTTTCATCCGGCACTTCGCGAAAATAATGAATCCGCAATCCTTCCTTGTAGACCAGATCGAGGGCGATCGGCATGCCCTGCCCATCGAGGACCCGGCCACGGGCGATTCTGTCCAGCCATTGTTCACGACCGATGGCGCTGAAATGCTCACACAGGCAATCGACAACGGTCTGCCACGGGCCAGGTGGCAAGTAGAGCGTACTGGCCTGACTGTGTGCCGCGGAAAAAGAAGAAGTGGACATACGAAAGCTCTAACCCTCAGTGCAGAGCGGCATTATCCAACAGCAGGGGGAGTGAACCTAGGGGGCTTTCTCAATTAGTTTTCCCGTCGTGAAAACCAATTGAGAACGCCCCCCAAGATTCCTCAAGCCGGGATCTGCGTGCGTGCCGCCTCGGTGTACTCCTTGAGCCAGCGCAACACATCGACAGCCTCCCAGCGAGCGGGGTCATACAGGGCGTACAACAACCCCTGATAACCCACGACATCGAGTTGCCGGTGATAACCCGCGCGTTGAAACAAGGCTTCGATTTCAGCGAAACAGGTATTGAAATGCGTTTTGTTGAAGGGCGTTTTTCCCTCGGTCACCAGACCATCCAGACGCAACTCACGGACGGCCTCGTGCACGACGTCTGCGGACATCCGGTTCACGCTGCTCTTCAATTGTTCGACATTGACCACGATTCATCCCTCTCACGCCCGGGCTTGCCTGCTCGTTCCCGAAAATCGGCAACGGCAGGCAGGCACCGCGAATAGCTGTATGCGCATACAGTATCCGATCGACACCGTATAAGCCAAGGGGATCAATCGCAAAGTTCGACAGGCGGAAGATACCGCCAGCGCAAAAACCGCTTAACGCAGGAATGCCACCACTTCCTCGGCACCGAATGGCCAGCCCAGTTCAGCGCCGGTATCGACTCGCCGCAGCACTGGAATACGCAGGCTGTAAGCGGCGAACCAAGTTTCATCGTTGGTGATATCCACCAGTTCCACCAGCAGACCGCGCTCGACGAACTCCATCAACATGGCTTCGGCTACTTCACAGAGATGGCATCCAAGGGTGCCGAACAGCTGACATTCGGGAAACATGAGCGCTCAACCAAAAATTGAAGTGATCATTCTAGGCCTGCCCCGAAAAACCGTCGAGCCATTGAGCCCCTGCCCCGATGCCACCAACGATGAAGAGACCTGAGTCAGTCCTGGCTCACGGCGCCGATCTTGTGGATCGACAGGTCCGCCCCGTAATACTCCTCTTCCTGACTCAGGCGCAATCCATGCAACGCCTTGATCACGCCATACACCGCAA
>NZ_AKJL01000297.1 GCF_000282355.1 Pseudomonas sp. GM49 | reverse complement strand
GGGGCGCACCAGCCTGTTCACACCACTGCCGATGGAAGGCATCAAGTTGCTGTTCGGGGTGTACCACGACCCGAGCCTTGAAAACCTGAAGAAGATGCTCGACGTGTTTGTCTACGACTCCAGCGCCCTCACCGAGGAGCTGATCAGCCTGCGTCACAAGAGCATTCTGGCCAACCCTCAGCACCTGGAAAACTTTCTCAAGAGCATCGATTTGAGCAAGTTCCAGATGGGCGATTTCACCGCCAACTTACCCGACATCAAGCACCCGACCCTGATTACCTGGGGCCGCGACGACCGCTTCGTACCGATCGACTGGAGCCTGAAGCTGCTTAACGGCCTACCTGACGCCCGCCTGCATGTGTTCAGCCAATGCGGCCATTGGGCACAGTGGGAGCACGCTGATGCATTCAACCGTCTGGTGATCGATTTCCTCAACCACTAAGTCGTGGCGCCTGCCTCTCGTTGCCATAGCGGCGAGAGGCAGGGCGGCAATGGCATTGCATCAAAGCTCCTCGCTTGTGTTCTCCCCATGAACCCATAACACAAACAAAATGGGGGCTTCTTCATGACTGAATTACATTGGGTCGGCGTTGCCTTGGCGTTGGCTGCCAGCGCGTCGACCTATGCCACACAGGAGACGCCTGCGTGCGCAGCGGGAAGCGGTTACACGCCGATCTGCGGCATGGCGCCGCCCGAGGATCTGGAACTATCGCCGGATGCCCGCTTCCTGTTCCTGAGCACCACGCCCGGCTTGGCCAACAGCCAGGACGGCCAGTCGGTGTGGTTTTCGGCCTGGACTGGCAACGGGGTGTTTTTGTTGGAGCGTTTGCCGGGGACCGGCTGTTATTGCTTCCCGACGTTTTGCCCGCGCCTTAAGTCCGCTGCATGCGCACGTAGAGTCGTGCGCCACCTTACGGTTTTGTTGAAAAGCCCCTTTGGCCGTGCGGGCTAAATCCGCTCGCACGCTTCTGTTGATAATCACGCACGCAGTTCAATGATCAGGAGCGGATATGCAGCCTTATGACGTTATCGTGCTGGGCAGTGGCAATGCCGGGCTTTGCGCGGCCCTTTCAGCCTGCGACCAAGGGGCTCGGGTGGCCTTGCTCGAACGTGCGCCGCAGGAACAGCGGGGCGGTAACTCGGCCCATACCGGCGGCGCTTTTCGCGTGGCATACCGGGGAGTGGACGACTTGCGCCGGCTGATGCCGGATCTGTTGGATTCCGAGGTGCAAAACAGCGATTTCGGCGCCTACAGCCAGGACGATTTTTTCGCGGAGTTGGCCTCGATGAGTCAATACCGCTCCGATCCGGAGGTGCTGGACACGGTGGTCTCGCAGAGCCTGGAGACCTTGCACTGGATGACCGGCAAGGGCGTACGTTTCATGCCAATCTACGGACGTCAGGCTTTCATGGTCGAGGGCAAGTATCGTTTTTGGGGCGGCCTGACCATCGAGGTTTCCGGCGGCGGTCTGGGGTTGGTCGATGCCCTGTTTCGTCGCGTCGAAAAAGAAGCGGTGGAGGTTTTCTACGGCTG
>NZ_AKJL01000296.1 GCF_000282355.1 Pseudomonas sp. GM49 | reverse complement strand
GACAGTATTACGGCAGGTCCCGTATTTCAGGCAAAAAAAACGCCCCGAACCAGTCGGGGCGTTTTCAAGTGCGGCTTGGCAGCGGGAAATTACTTACCTTCCCAGCGCTTCAGTACCAGCGTGGCGTTAGTGCCACCGAAACCGAAGCTGTTGCTCATCACGGTGTTGATGGTGGCGTTTTCGCGGGTCTTGGTCAGCACCGGCAGATCGGCCACTTCAGGGTCCAGCTCGTCGATGTTGGCGGAGCCGGCAATGAAGTTGCCTTCCATCATCAGCATGCAGTAGATCGCCTCGTGAACGCCGGCGGCGCCCAGGGAGTGACCGGACAGGCTCTTGGTGGAGCTGATGGCCGGAGCCTTGTCGCCGAACACTTCACGCACACCTTTCATTTCCGCGACGTCGCCGACCGGAGTCGAAGTGCCGTGGGTGTTCAGGTAGTCGATCGGGGTATCGACGGTGGACAGCGCCTGCTGCATGCAGCGGATCGCACCTTCACCGCTTGGGGCAACCATGTCGTAGCCGTCGGAGGTCGCGCCGTAGCCAACGATTTCCGCGTAGATCTTCGCACCACGGGCCAGAGCGTGTTCCAGCTCTTCGACCACGACCATGCCGCCACCGCCGGCGATGACGAAGCCGTCACGGTCAGCGTCATATGCACGGGAGGCTTTTTCCGGGGTGTCGTTGCGCTTGCTGGACAGGGCGCCCATGGCGTCGAACAGGAACGACTGGCTCCAGTGTTCTTCTTCACCGCCACCGGCGAAGACGATGTCCTGCTTGCCCATCTGGATCTGTTCCATGGCGGTACCGATGCAGTGAGCACTGGTGGCGCAGGCAGAAGCGATGGAGTAGTTCAGGCCCTTGATCTTGAATGGAGTGGCCAGGCACGCGGAAACGGTGCTGCTCATGGTCCGCGTGACGCGGTATGGGCCGACACGCTTGACGCCTTTCTCGCGCAGGATGTCCAGCGCTTCCATCTGGTTCAGGGTCGATGCGCCACCGGAACCGGCGATCAGACCGGTACGCGGGTTGGAAACCTGCTCTTCGGTCAGGCCCGAGTCGGTGATGGCGTCTTTCATGGCCAGGTAGGCATAAGCTGCCGCGTGGCCGACGAAGCGATAAATCTTGCGATCGATCAGTTCTTCAAGGTTGAGGTCAATGGAGCCGGAAACCTGGCTACGCAGACCCATTTCGGCATATTCCGGGTTGAACCGGATGCCAGGGCGGCTTGCACGCAGGTTAGCGGAGACGGTCTCTTTGTCATTGCCCAGGCAAGAAACGATGCCCAGACCAGTGATAACGACGCGGCGCATGCGGATAACCCTTAGAAGTTGTCAGTGGAGGTGAACACGCCGACCCGGAGGCCTTCGGCGGTGTAGATTTCGCGGCCGTCGACAGTGACCGAACCGTCGGCGATGGCCAGGTTCAGCTTGCCCTTGAGGACGCGCTTGATATGAATGTTATAGGTGACTTTCTTGGCGGTCGGCAGGACCTGGCCGAAGAATTTCACTTCGCCCGAACCCAGCGCACGGCCACGGCCCGGCAGGCCTTGCCAGCCCAGGAAGAAACCGACCAGTTGCCACATGGCGTCGAGGCCCAGGCAGCCCGGCATTACCGGATCGCCTTCGAAGTGGCAGGCGAAGAACCACAGGTCCGGATTGATATCCAGCTCGGCGACCAATTCACCTTTGCCGTACTTGCCACCTTCTTCGCTGATCAGGGTGATGCGATCAACCATCAGCATGTTCGGGGCGGGCAGTTGCGCGTTACCAGGGCCGAACAGCTCACCGCGACTGCAGCGCAGCAGGTCTTCCCGGGTAAAGGCGTTTTGTTTGGTCATGCGAGCTCCTCAATAGTCCCATGCGGCAGGTGGGGCAAATCTTCCCGGCCGATCGAAGCGTTCATGCCTCGAACCGGCAGCCTACTCATAGACTATTGCGTTGTGGTGAAAGTCACAGCACCAAGGACATGAATGTACACTTGTGCACTGAAATTATTATTCAAGCCCCTTTTCGGGCCAGTTCGGGTGCCTAAGACTGCCGCACTTTCGCCTTTCACGCCAGTCGCAGATGCTCGAAAGGCCTGTACTACTGCACCCATCGTTGCAGAATTTGCTGCAGATCAGTCCGTTTGAATGGCTTGGCCAGGTAATCGTTCATCCCCGCCGACAGACAGGCCTCGCGGTCGCCCTGCAAGGCGTTGGCGGTCAACGCGATGATCGGCAGGTCGGTGCAACCGGGCAGCTTGCGGATTTGTCGGGTGGCTTCATAGCCATCGATGATCGGCAAGCGGCAATCCATCAGGATCGCTTCGAAAATCAGGCTCTCGGCACTGCGAACAGCCTGCGCGCCGTCGGCTGCGAGACTGACCTTGAAGCCCAGACTGCGCAACATGGCTTCGATGACCGTCTGGTTGACCGGGTTGTCTTCGACCAACAGCACATTGCGCCCATCGCCGTCACTGTTGCCGGATTGCGCGCGGGGGGGCAACAGTGGCTGCGTCTGCTGGTGCAGTGCCAAGGGGATTTCCAGGGTGAACACCGAACCGCGACCTTCCTCACTCTTCGCGCGCAAGGTGCCCCCCATGCGTTCGGCCAGGGTACGGGCAATCGGCAGGCCCAGCCCGGTGCCGCCATAACGCCTCGAAATGGAGCTGTCGGCCTGCTGGAAAGCGTTGAACATCAATTCCAGGCTTTGCGCCGGGATGCCGATGCCGCTGTCGCGCACGGTGCAGGTGAACCACAGCAACTCGTGGTCCAGCGACTGCCACTGCGCCTCGATGGAGACGCGGCCCTGTTCGGTGAACTTCAGCGCATTGCCGATCAGGTTGACCAGTATCTGCCGGATACGCGTCGGGTCGCCCTTGACCTGCAAGCCGCGCATGTCATCGGGGATCATCAGTTGCAGGTCGAGACCGCGTTGCGCGGCGCTGTGCTGGAACGACTGGGCACAACTGCCGATCAGGTCGACGAGGTGGAACGCAATGTGTTCCAGTTCCAGCTCCGAACGTTCGATCCGCGAGAAATCCAGGATGTCGTTGATGACCTTGAGCAAGTGCTCGGTGGATTCCGAGGCCAGCGCCGCGTATTCCACCTGTTCCTCGGTCATGTCAGTGGTTTCCAGCAACTGCAGCATGCCCAGTACGCCATTCATTGGCGTGCGCAGTTCATGGCTCATCATGGCGAGGAAGTCGGATTTGGCGTTGTTGGCCTTTTCCGCCTCTTCGCGGGTCTGGATCAATTGCGCCATGGCCTGATGCTGTTCGCGGCTGGCCTGTTCGAGACCGCTGGCGAGGTTGTTGATGTGTTGCGACAGCGCCCCCAGCTCGGTGTCGTCGACAATCGGCAGCGGTGTTTTGTAGTCGCCGTCCTGGATCGCCTTGACCGCATTGCCGATATCACGGATCGGTTGCGACAGACTGCCCGCCAGACGCCGGGCCACGAGGAAGGTAAACAGCAGGGCAAACAGCGCCAGAATGGCGGCCTTGAGCACGATTTCCTGCTGACGCTGGCTGAAGGCATCGTTGGACAGCCCGACGATCACCCGGCCGAGATAGTCTTCGGTGGGGGCCGCGTTGGCGGTTTTGCTGCTCTGGAAAAAATCATTGTGCAAGGCGATTCGCTGGAGCCGTATCGGTGCCTGGAACACTTCGAGCTGTTGCGCGCGATTGTGGTGTTCGCTCGGTTGTTCGACGTATACCAGAACCCGGTTGGCGCTGTCCTGGATTTCCAGAAAGCTCACGTTGGGCGTGGCCAGCGTCGCCTTGAGCAAGGTTTCGAGCACTTCGATGTCACCCGAAATCACTCCGTACTCGGTCGCCGGCGCCAGTTGATTGGCGATCAACTGGCCGGTGTGGGTGATTTCCTGACGCAGATCCTGGATGCGCACGAACGTGAAGAAGCTGATCAGCAACAGGGTCAGCAGCAGAGCAGGGCCGAGGCTGATGAGTTGGGTGCGAGTGTTGATGTCCCAGCGACGGCGCAAGTTCATGGGCGGCGTTCTCCTTCAGCCAGCAACGTGGTGACAGACGCTTCGTTTATCTGTTCGATACCCAATGAACGCGCCACCTGCGGATTGCTCGCGACCTTGAATCGATGGGGATAGTGCGTGCGCGGCCAAGTGGCCGGTGGCCGGTCGAGCAATTCGTTGAGGATCGCCAGCCAATCGCTCTGATCGCTGTAGGTGCTGGCCAGGCTCCCGGCCTTGACGAATCCGGCGTTGGGTCCGACCAGCGCCATTTGCCGTGAGTAGCTGCTCAGCAGCAGGTTCTTGGCGGTTTGCGGGTTGTACAGGTCGGCGTCGTCCAGGCCCAGCAACACGTCGCTGTTTTTCAGCAGGGTCTGTAACGGGCGACTGTCGTGAATGTTGTCCCAGCGCTGGGTGACCACCTCAAGATCCAAGGGGAGGGCGGCCTGACGCAGCTCATTCAACAGGAATTCACTGTGGTTGTCGTAGAGCACGCCGATGCGTTTGGCTTGGGGTAACAGGGTGCGGGTCAAGCGCAACTGGCGGTCCAGCGGTGGATCGCTCCATAGCAGGGAAAGGCGCGCAGGGAGCGTGTTGTTCAAGCGTTGCCGGGCTTGCAGGCGGCTGATGCGCAACACCAGAGTCGCCGGGCCCTGGGTGTCCTGCAGGCGCCAGTCGAGGCTGGGCAGGTCGAGCAATATCAAGCGGATGTTTTCAGGCAGCTTGTCTGGTATCGGTAAACTGGCCAGTGTCTGGAATCGTACGTTATCGCGTGGTCGCAATTCGCTCAGGGCCTGGGTAAACGCCCGCACACCGGGGCTGTCTTCGGCCCCCGTGAGCAAAATGTCGGCCGCGTTACTCGCCAGGCTGCCCAGCATGCCGATTGACAACAGGCAAAGTCCGGCCAGCAGCCGGCCCAGGGGCGGCATTCTACAGGCTGGACGATACGGCATCTTAAAGCTCCAGCTCCGCGCTGAAATACATCACGTGGCGCTGGTCATAATTGTTATCGATGAGGGTGGTCGGCTGATTGTCCAGCCGTTGCTGGAGCACCCCGGCCAGTTCCAGGCTGGCGTAAAAGTCGTCGATGCCGCGCCGGCCCTGGGTGACCTTCAGGCGCGTGGCAGTGAGCACTTGCGGCAGCGGTTCGCTGTCCAGGAACAAGTCGTCGGCCAGCAATGGCGAGCTGAAAATCAGCGCCAGTACCAGCGGCGAATGCGATGAAGGAGCACCCGGAGACACAACACATTCCAGTCAGTGATTGATGGCGCGCATGTTAACCGAGCCGAATGACTTTTCCATTCACGATGTCCGCATTTTCCTCTGATTTATTGGTCTTCTTCCCACGGCTAGCAGTATTTGAAGTCGGGGCTGGCCGCCAAGGGGCTGCCCCGTATAATGCCGACATCGCCACTGGTATGGATTAACGGATTGCATATGACTGAACAGCGCCCGATTGCGGTCCTGGGAGGCGGAAGTTTTGGAACCGCCGTGGCTAATCTGCTGGCCGAGAACGGGCATCAGGTCCTTCAGTGGATGCGTGACCCCGAACAGGCCGAGGCCATTCGGGTCAATCGCGAGAACCCGCGTTACCTCAAAGGCATCAAGGTTCTGCCCGGCGTGACGCCGGTCACCGACCTGCAAGCCACCCTGGATGCCTGTGACCTGTGTTTCGTCGCATTGCCCTCCAGCGCGCTGCGCTCGGTGCTGGTGCCGCACGCCGAACGCTTGACTGGCAAAATGCTGGTGAGCCTGACCAAGGGCATCGAAGCCCACACGTTCAAGTTGATGAGCGAGATCCTCGAAGAGATCGCCCCGCAGGCGCGCATCGGCGTCCTGTCCGGACCCAACCTGGCCCGTGAAATCGCCGAACACGCGCTGACCGCCACAGTGGTCGCCAGTGAAGACGAAGAGCTGTGCCAGCAGGTTCAGGCCGCGCTGCACGGCCGCACCTTTCGTGTCTACGCCAGCGCCGACCGTTTCGGTGTGGAATTGGGCGGGGCGTTGAAAAACGTCTACGCGATCATCGCCGGCATGGCGGTGGCGCTGGGCATGGGAGAAAATACCAAGAGCATGCTGATCACCCGGGCATTGGCGGAAATGACCCGCTTTGCGGTGAATCAGGGCGCCAACCCGATGACCTTCCTGGGCCTGGCGGGCGTGGGCGATCTGATCGTGACCTGTTCGTCGCCCAAGAGCCGCAACTATCAGGTCGGTTTCGCCCTCGGCCAGGGCCTGAGCCTGGACGAGGCCGTTACGCGCCTGGGCGAAGTCGCCGAAGGGGTCAACACCCTTAAAGTGCTCAAGGCCAAGGCCCAGGAGGTTGGCGTGTACATGCCGCTGGTCGCCGGGCTGCACGCGATCCTGTTCGAGGGGCGCACGCTGGAGCAGGTCATCGGTCTGTTAATGCGTGGCGAGCCGAAAACCGACGTCGACTTTATTTCCACCAGTGGTTTCAACTAATCACGTTTGCCAGAAAAGCAGGGAGTTGCGCATGAACGATCCGAAAGTAGAAGCCAGGTACGAATCCATCCTGCTGCGCGTGTTGTGGATGATCCTCTTCGTGCTGGTGTGGCAAGTGGCGCAGTTCATCCTCGGCGCCGTCGTGCTCGTGCAGTTGATCTATCGTTTGTTCTATGGCGCCCCGAGCGCCAGCCTGATGAACTTCGGCGACAGCCTGAGCCAGTTCTTGGCGCAGATCGGTCGTTTCGGCAGCTTTCACAGCGACCAGAAACCCTGGCCGTTCGCCGATTGGCCGATGCCGCGTACGCCGGAAGGTGAAGCGCCGCATGTCGTGGCACCGGCACCGCATCCGGCCCGAGATGAGGAACCCAAGCTATGAAACTCTGGGTATTGCGTCATGGTGAAGCCGTTCCGCACGGTGCCCGTCCCCACGATTCGGAGCGGGAACTGACAGACCACGGTCGTGAGGAGGTGCTGCGCAGCGCCGCGCTACTGATGGGCCAACCGCTGACGGCGATCTACGCCAGTCCGTACCTGCGAGCGCAGCAGACGGCGCAACTGGTGCGCGAAACACTGGGATTCGAACCGGAAATCCGCACCGTCGAATGGCTTACCCCGGAAACCGATCCGGACAAAGTGGCCGAGCAACTGGTGTCGGTGAGCAACGTCCTTTTGGTCAGTCACAACCCGCTGGTGGGGAATTTGTTGAGCTACCTGCAACATGGCGCCGGGCATCCGCCGGAAAAAGTCAGCACCGCCGGATTAGCCGAAATCAAGGGTGAGGAGTTGCTGATCGGGTCGATGAAACTCGACAGCATCAAGTCCCCATAACGCCGCATTTCTGTGGGAGCGTGGCTTGCCCGCGAAGGTATCGACTCGGTTTACCTGATAAACCGCGGAGCCTGCATCGCGGGCAAGCCACGCTCCCACAGGGACGTCATCGCCTGGAAAGTTTTGAATGAAATAGTCAACCAAGCACTTGCTTGGTTGACTACGCTTGCTCCAGACCAAAAACACAGGAGCGAGTCATGTCTGCTGCTTTTCGTTTGCCTCTGGACGTTTTCTACGAGCGTGAGGCCCGTCATCCCCGCCAGCGCTTCCTGGTCCAGCCTGTCGGAGGTGGCGAGGTCGAGACCTTGACCTGGGCGGATGTCGGTCACCAGGCCCGTTGCGCGGCCCATTGGTTGCGAGCGCGGGAACTGCCGCACGGCAGCCATATCGCCCTGATCTCAAAGAACTGTGCCCACTGGATCATTGCCGACCTGGCGATCTGGATGGCCGGGCATGTGTCGGTGCCGTTGTACCCCAACCTCACCGCCGAATCGGTTTCCCAGGTACTTGAACACTCGGAAGCGGCGCTGGCGTTCATCGGCAAGCTCGACGACTGGCCAGGCATGTCCCGTGGCGTCAGCCCCGACCTGCCGACCATCAGCCTGCCCCTGCATCCGCCGGGTACGTTCGATTTCAGCTGGGCCGACCTGCAACGCAGCTCGCCGATCCAGGACGATCCCAAACCTGCCGCCGATCAACTGGCGACCATCATTTACACCTCCGGCACCACTGGCATGCCCAAAGGCGTGATGCACAGCTTCGGCACTCTGGGGTTCGCCACCACTCGCGGCACTTCGTTGTTCGGCCTCAACGAGTCGGACCGGCTGTTGTCCTACCTGCCGCTGTGCCACGTTGCCGAGCGGATGTTCGTCGAGCTTGCGTCGATCTATACCGGTCAGACGGTATTTTTCGCCGAGAGCCTGGACACCTTTCTCACCGACCTGCAGCGTGCACGTCCCACCGCGCTGTTCGGCGTGCCGCGTATCTGGACCAAATTCCAGATGGGCGTGTACAGCAAGATCCCGGCAAAACGTCTCGACTTCCTGCTCGGCCTGCCGATCATCGGCAAACGGGTCGGGCATAAGGTCCTTGCCGGGCTCGGGCTGGATGCGTTGCGCATTGCGCTGTCCGGCGCTGCGCCGGTGCCGCAGACCTTGTTGTTGTGGTACCGCAAACTGGGGCTGGATGTGCTGGAGGTCTACGGCATGACCGAGAGTTGCGGCTATTCGCACATTTGCATGCCGGGCCAGAACAAACCGGGCTGGATCGGCAAACCGTGCCCGGAAGTCGAAGTGCGGATCGCCGAGACGGGGGAGGTCATGGTGCGCAGTGGTGCGACCATGCTCGGGTATTACAAGGAACCGGAAAAAACCGCCGACACCATTACCGAGGACGGCTTCCTGCGCACCGGCGACAAGGGCGAGGAGGATGCGGATGGCAATCTGCGCCTGACCGGACGTCTGAAGGAAATCTTCAAGACCAGCAAAGGCAAATACGTGGCCCCGGCACCGATTGAAAATCGCCTGGCCGTGCACTCACGCATCGAACAGGTCTGTGTCGTGGGCGATGGCTTGGGTGCACCGTTGGGCTTGTGTGTGTTGTCGGCGGTTGGCCAGCAGGATGCCGGCGGGGCCGCGCGCGCCGGCTTGCATTCCAGCCTGGAAAAACTGCTGGAAGAGGTCAACAGCGCCCTCGACAAACATGAGCGACTGCGGCGCCTGGTGGTGGTCAAGGACAGTTGGGCCGTGGAAAACGGCTTTCTCACTCCGACCCTGAAGATCAAGCGCAATGTGATCGAAGCGGCTTATGGTGAGCGCTTTGAAGAATGGAGCGAGCATAGCGAAGCGGTGCTGTGGCAGGATTGATCCACGAACAAAACCAACAAGGAAACTCTGCGATGAGCCTGTGGCGCACCACTCCCAACATCGAACAGTTGAACGCAATCCAGAAAAACACCATCGGCGAAGTGCTGGACATCCGTTTCGAAGCCTTCGACGACGAGTCCCTGACCGCCAGCATGGTCGTCGATCACCGCACCCATCAGCCTTACGGCTTGCTGCATGGTGGCGCCTCGGTGGTGCTGGCCGAATCGGTCGGCTCCATGGCCAGTTACCTGTGCATCGATGCCAGCAAGTTCTATTGCGTGGGCCTGGAAATCAACGCCAACCATTTGCGCGGCCTGCGCAGCGGGCGGGTGACGGCGGTGGCCAAGCCGATCCACATCGGCCGAACGACCCATGTCTGGGACATTCGCCTGACCAGCGATGAGGGCAAGGCCAGCTGCGTGTCGCGACTGACCATGGCGGTGGTGCCGTTGGGTGAGAATCCGCCGGCGCGTTGAACCAAAGCCATGGCTTTGACCGGACTGTCATCATTCCTGTCAGTTACGGTCATTGCTGCAGGACGCGGTCTTGCGGACAATCAACGCCTGTTCTCGCTTATGGATTTGCAGGTATGTCGCAACAGATCTTTTTCGCCCACGCCAATGGTTTTCCTTCGGGGACCTACGGCAAGTTGTTTGCGGCGCTGGCCCCCGAGTTTCAGGTGACGCATCTGGAGCAGCACGCCCACGACCCGCGTTACCCGGCGGACGACAACTGGTACAACCTGGTGGATGAGCTGATTCATCACCTGCAACAACAGGCCGAGCCCGTGTGGGGCGTCGGTCATTCCTTCGGTGGGGTGTTGCACTTGCATGCGGCCTTGCGCTGCCCCGAACTGTATCGCGGGGTGGTGATGCTCGACTCGCCAGTGCTGACCCGAACCGATCGATGGGTGATCCGTGCGGCCAAGCGTTTCGGCTTCATCGACCGCTTGACCCCGGCCGGGCGTACCCTGGGCCGCCGTGAAGAGTTTGCCGACCTGGAAAGTGCACGGAAGTATTTTGCCGGTAAAACCCTGTTCCGCGGTTTTGACCCGGAATGCTTCGATGCCTACCTGCAACATGGTTTGCACCAGGTTGGCGACAAGCTGCGCCTGCGGTTCGACCCGGCCACGGAAATCAGCATCTATCGCGGCGTGCCGCACACCAGCCCGGGTAGCACCCGGCAGTTGCAAGTGCCGTTGGCGGTGGTTCGCGGGCACAACAGTCGTGTGGTGATGCGCCATCACGCCAGTTCGGTCGACCGCCTGCCGTTGGGCGAGTCGTTGACCATGCCCGGCGGCCACATGTTTCCGCTTGAACGTCCCCTTGATACCGCTGAAATGCTCAAAGGCCTGTTCTACCGCTGGGACGGCCGTCGACAACAGGATTGCGCATGAGCCACGTCGTCGAAGAGGTCCGCCTGAGTCTGCCGCACATCGAGCTGGCGGCGCACCTGTTCGGTCCTGAAGACGGTGTGCCGGTCATTGCCCTGCACGGCTGGCTGGACAACGCCAACAGCTTTGCCCGCCTGGCACCCAAACTCAAAGGCCTGCGCATCATTGCGCTGGACATGGCCGGTCACGGTCATTCCGGGCATCGCCCGCCGGGAGCCGGTTACGCCATGTGGGACTATGCCCACGATGTGCTGCAAGTCGCCGAACAGCTTGGACTGAAGAAATTTGCGCTGATGGGGCATTCGATGGGCGCTATCGCTTCGCTGATCATCGCCGGGTCGATGCCCGAGCGGGTCACCCACCTGGCGTTGATCGACGGCATCATTCCTCCTACAGACAAAGGTGAAAACGCTGCCGAGCGCATGGGCATGGCCCTGCAAGCGCAACTGGATCTGCGGGAAAAGCGCAAACCGGTCTATGACACCCTCGACCGAGCCATCGAAGCGCGTATGAAGGGCCTGGTGGCGGTCAGCCGCGAGGCTGCCGAACTGCTGGCGCAGCGTGGTCTGATGCCGGTATCGGGCGGTTATACCTGGCGCACCGACAATCGCCTCACGCTGCCATCGCCGCTGCGTCTTACAACCGAACAGGCAATGGCCTTCGTCCAGCGGGTCAAATGTCCTGCAACACTGGTGGTCGCTGCTGACGGCATGCTCGCCAAACACCCGGAATTGCTCGAGCGTCTACCCTTTAGCCGGGAACAGCTGCCAGGCGGCCACCATTTGCACCTGAATGACGAGTCCGGTGCCGATCTTGTCGCAGACTGTTTCAATCGGTTCTTCGCCATTCCTTGACTTGCGCCGGGCAACTGTCGAGGCTTGGCGGGTTGAAATGGGAGACAACCATGATAGATCTCTACACCGCTGCGACCCCGAATGGCCACAAGGTCTCTATCGTGCTCGAGGAACTCGGCCTGCCCTACACGGTGCATGCTTTGAGTTTCGACAAAAAGGAGCAGAAGTCCGCGGACTTCCTCAAGATCAACCCCAATGGCCGGATTCCGGCGATTGTCGACCGCGCCAACGGCGATTTCGCTGTGTTCGAATCCGGCGCCATCCTGATTTACCTCGCAGAAATGACCGGCAAACTGATGCCTGGCGACCCGAAGGGACGTTCGGTGGTGCTGCAGTGGCTGATGTTCCAGATGGGGGGGATCGGCCCGATGCAGGGCCAGGCGAATGTGTTCTTCCGCTACTTTCCGGAAAAACTCCAGGGCGCCATCGACCGCTATCAACATGAAACCCGTCGCCTCTACGAAGTGCTCGACACGCGTTTGCAAAGCGTGGAGTTTCTCGCCGGCGAATACAGTATTGCCGACATCGCCACCTTTCCTTGGGTGCGCGGTTACGAGTGGTCGGGCGTCTCGGTGGAGGGCTTGACGGCGTTGCAACGCTGGATGGCCACCCTGGAGGCTCGGCCGGCGGTGCAGCGTGGTCTGCAGGTACCGCAACGCGCCGATGAAGCCAGTGTCATCAAGGGCGCCCAGGCCATGCTGATCCGATGAGTCTATCCATGCGTTCATTCAGTTTGCTGGTGCTGTGCAGTTTCAGTCCCTTGTTGTTCGCCGCCGATCTTCCGGGCAGTCAGGATCTGCCGATAGTGCCGCGTATGGCCGACGCCCAGATTGTCGACTATCGCCCGGCCGCCGGGCTGGAGCGGATCTACCCGTTGGGCTCGATCCGCAAGATCAGTGGCCAGTTACGTTTCGACGGTCAGGTCAGTGCCCGCGGCAACGTCACTTCGGTGACCTACGAGTTGCCACCGGAGCATTCATCCATCGAGGCGTTCACCGCTGCCCGCGAGGCTTTGCAAAAACAGGACGCCGGGTTGCTCTTTTGGTGCCAGGCGCGCGATTGCGGCGAAAGCAGCCTCTGGGCCAATCAAATCTTCGGCAACGCCAAGCTGTACGGCGCCGATGATCAACAAGCCTATTTGCTGCTGCGACTTGCCGCTCCACGGGACAACACGCTCGTCGCGCTGTACAGCATCACCCGCGGTAATCGCAAAGCCTACCTGCATGTCGAACAGTTCGACGCTTCGGCGCCGCTGGGCGAGTTGTTGCCGACCTCCGCGACCTTGCTGCGTGAACTCAAGAGCACCGGCGAGCTCGATTTTTCCACGTTGAGCGGCGCACCTGACGAGACCTGGCTACGCCTGATTTCTCGCGGACTGAATCTGGACACCACCTTGCGGGTCAGTATTTCCGGAGCGAACGCCGAAGCCTGGCGTCAGGCCCTGATTGCCCAGGGCGTGCGTGCCGCGCGGATGGAAACCGGCAGTGCCGAAGGCTCTGGCCTGCACATCGAGCTATTGCGCTAGGCTGTACCGGGCGAACGTGCACGCTGCGTTCGCCTACTCTTTTGCTGACTGACTTTTTCGAGACCTTTGATGATCAATAACGATCGCCTGTTGGTGCAGATCCTGCTCGTGGTGCTGTTCGGCGCGAGCTTCTGGGTGATGGCGCCGTTCTGGTCGGCGATGTTCTGGGGCGCGGTCCTGGCATTCGCCAGCTGGCCACTGATGCGCTTGTTGACCCGTTGGCTCAATGGCCGCGAGTCTCTGGCTGCGGCATTGCTGACGCTGGGCTGGATGGTGCTGGTAGCGGCACCGCTGGTGTGGTTGGGTTTCAACCTTGCCGATCATGTGCGCGATGCCACGGCATTCATCAAGGATGCGCAGGTCGAGGGGCTGCCCGAAGCACCGGCCTGGCTGGGTTCGATTCCCCTGGTGGGCGAGCGGCTGGTCGGGATCTGGAACAGCATCGATGAGCAGGGCGCGGCGATGATGATGTCGCTCAAGCCTTATCTGGGGCAGGTGGGTAACTGGTTGCTGGCGCGCAGCGCGCAGATCGGCGGCGGTATTCTCGAGCTGACCCTGAGCATCGTCTTCGTGTTCTTTTTCTATCGTGACGGGCCGCGTCTGGCGGCGTTTGTACACACTTTGCTGGAGCGGCTGATCGGTCAACGGGCCGGCTACTACATTGAACTGGTAGCGGGCACGGTACAGCGGGTGGTGAACGGTGTGATCGGCACGGCGGCGGCCCAGGCGATCCTGGCGCTGATCGGGTTCCTGATTGCCGGCGTACCGGGTGCGTTGGTGCTCGGCATCGTGACCTTCATGCTCAGCCTGATCCCGATGGGCCCGCCGCTGGTATGGATTCCGGCGACCGCGTGGCTGGCCTGGAAAGGCGAGTACGGGTTGGCCATATTCCTCGGGATCTGGGGCACATTCATCGTCAGCGGTGTCGACAACGTGCTCAAGCCGTACCTGATCAGCCGTGGTGGTAATCTGCCGCTGGTCATTGTGCTGCTTGGGGTGTTTGGCGGGTTGATTGCCTTTGGCTTTATTGGTCTGTTCATTGGCCCGACATTGCTGGCAGTGGCCTACAGCCTGTTGATCGACTGGAGCAAGACTCAGGCACGGGTT
Source organism: Pseudomonas sp. GM49 (assembly GCF_000282355.1). Taxonomy (GTDB): domain Bacteria; phylum Pseudomonadota; class Gammaproteobacteria; order Pseudomonadales; family Pseudomonadaceae; genus Aquipseudomonas. Next base: position 15,896 of record NZ_AKJL01000296.1, on the reverse strand, counting down.
GAAGATCGCCGGCCCTGAAGGTCCAGGATCCGTAGCCCGCTGAGCCGCTGAGGGTCAGTGGGCTTTTTGTTGCAGTACAGGGCCTCATCGCGAGCAGGCTCGCTCCCACAAAGGGTCGGTGTGGCTTTCAAATACGTGGTAGATGGATAACCGCAGTCAGGCCAACACCTGCCAGGTAGGCTGCCAACCACAAAGATGGGCTGCGAAGTTGTGGTTCCAGCACAGGCGTCCGACCCTGAGGCGGGAAGTGCTGTTGCAGGGACCTGTTGCGGGTGCTGAGGGTAGCCCGCCTGGGTGTTGCGGGCGTGTCGTGTGTGTATCGAACTCGACACAATGGCCTCGGGGGCTAGTCTTGCCTGAGCCGTCTCGACGATTTACCGATCATCGGGTCCCGCAGCGGCGCTGGTTCCGCTACAATGCGCGCCGATTTCGACTTGCCTGAGAGCCCACTCATGTCCGCCTGCCAGACTCCTATCATCGTCGCCCTGGATTTCCCTACCCGTGACGCCGCACTGAAGCTGGCCGATCAGTTGGACCCGAAGCTGTGCCGGGTCAAAGTCGGTAAAGAGCTCTTCACCAGCTGCGCCTCGGAAATCGTCGGGACCCTGCGCGACAAGGGTTTCGAAGTGTTCCTGGACCTCAAGTTCCACGACATCCCGAACACCACCGCGATGGCCGTCAAAGCGGCTGCGGAAATGGGCGTGTGGATGGTCAACGTACATTGCTCCGGCGGTCTGCGCATGATGGCCGCGTGCCGTGAAGTGCTGGATCAGCGCAGCGGTCCTAAACCATTGCTGATCGGCGTGACCGTGCTGACCAGCATGGAGCGTGAAGATCTGGCGGGCATCGGGCTGGACATCGAGCCGCAAGAACAGGTGCTGCGCCTGGCCGCCCTGGCGGAAAAAGCCGGGATGGACGGTCTGGTGTGCTCGGCCCTGGAAGCCCAGGCGCTGAAATCGGCGCATCCGTCGCTGCAACTGGTGACCCCGGGGATTCGTCCGGCGGGCAGCGCCCAGGACGATCAGCGTCGCATCCTGACGCCACGTCAGGCACTGGATGCCGGTTCCGACTATCTGGTGATCGGCCGTCCGATCAGTCAGGCGGCGGATCCAGCCAAGGCATTGGCTTCGGTTGTGGCCGAACTGGCTTAAACACCGCTAAACCTGTGGGAGCGTCGACCGGCTGCTCCCACAGCGGTTTTGTGGTCACTTCAAATGTTGAGTCAAACCTTCAACACCAACTTCCCGAAATTCTCGCCGTTGAACAATTTCATCAGCGTCTCCGGGAAAGTCTCCAGTCCTTCGACGATGTCTTCCTTGCTCTTGAGCTGCCCCTTGGCCATCCAGCCGGCCATTTCCTGGGCTGCGCTGGCGTATTGGGCGGCGTAGTCCATCACCACAAAACCTTCCATGCGTGCGCGGTTGACCAGCAGCGACAGATAGTTGGCCGGCCCCTTGACCGCTTCCTTGTTGTTGTACTGGCTGATGGCACCGCAAATCACCACCCGCGCCTTCAAGTTCAGGCGGCTCAACACCGCGTCGAGAATGTCGCCACCCACGTTATCGAAATACACGTCGACGCCTTTCGGGCACTCGCGCTTGAGGCCGGCGAGGACGTCTTCGCTCTTGTAGTCGATAGCACCATCGAAACCCAGTTCATCGATCAGGAACCTGCACTTGTCGGCGCCGCCAGCGATGCCAACCACCCGGCACCCTTTGATCTTGGCGATCTGCCCGGCAATGCTGCCCACGGCGCCGGCTGCGCCCGACAGCACCACAGTGTCACCGGCCTTCGGAGCGCCGACGTCGAGCAAGGCGAAGTACGCCGTCATCCCGGTCATGCCCAGTGCCGACAAGTAACGTGGCAACGGTGCCAGTTTCGGATCGACCTTGTAGAAGCCTCGCGGCTCGCCGAGGAAGAAATCCTGCACGCCCAGGGCGCCGTTGACGTAATCCCCGATCGCGAACCCCGGGTTGTTCGACGCAATGACTTTGCCCACACCCAAGGCGCGCATGACTTCGCCGAGCCCGACCGGGGGGATGTAGGACTTGCCTTCGTTCATCCAGCCGCGCATGGCCGGATCCAGGGACAGGTATTGGTTTTCGACCAGAATCTGACCCGCCGCCGGTTCGCCGACCGGCACTTGCTGATAGGTGAATGTCTCGCGGGTCGCCGGGCCAACCGGACGTTTGGCGAGCAGGAATTGGCGATTGGTCTGGGAGGTCATGGCAGGCACTCAAGATGAATGGAGCTTTGTTGATAGCCGGTCAGCGACGATGCCGCAAGTTCGGCTGATGCGGCGAATGCAGGTTGATCCAGTGCAGTGATAGTTGGTACGGCAGTTCCATCACTGCAACTCATGGGCACCCAACCGGAGTCTTGATAGTGCTGCCGTGTTCAGGGCCTCCATGGCTAGACTGGTCCTGCGCGATTCCCCGCTTACTTCTCTTCGAGGACATAACAATGAGCATGACGTTTTCCGGCCAGGTGGTTGTGGTGACAGGCGGGGCGGCCGGTATTGGCCGTGCGACCGCCCAGGCATTTGCCGCTGAAGGCCTGAAGGTAGTGGTGGCCGATATGGACACGGCGGGCGGCGAGGGCACGGTGGCGCTGATTCGTACGGCCGGTGGGGAAGCGACCTTTGTGCGCTGCAACGTTACCCTGGAAAGTGATGTAAAAAATCTGATGGATGAGGTGATCAACACTTACGGTCGCCTTGACTATGCCTTCAACAATGCCGGCATCGAAATCGAGAAAGGCAAGCTGGCCGAAGGTACGCTCGACGAGTTCGACGCGATCATGGGCGTCAACGTCAAAGGCGTCTGGCTGTGCATGAAATACCAGTTGCCGCTGCTGCTGGCGCAAGGGGGCGGCGCGATCGTCAATACGGCATCGGTGGCCGGCCTTGGGGCAGCGCCGAAGATGAGCATCTACGCAGCCTCTAAACATGCGGTGATCGGCCTGACCAAGTCGGCGGCCATTGAGTACGCCAAGAAAAAGATCCGGGTCAACGCCGTGTGCCCGGCGGTGATCGACACGGATATGTTCCGCCGCGCTTATGAAGCCGACCCGAAAAAAGGCGAGTTCGCCAACGCCATGCATCCGGTCGGTCGCATTGGCAAGGTCGAAGAGATCGCCAGTGCGGTGCTGTACCTGTGCAGCGATGGCGCGGCGTTCACCACAGGGCATTCATTGGCCGTGGACGGTGGTGTTACCGCGTTTTAACACAACACACCGAATACACCCGCTCCCACAGGTTTTTTGGTTGCACAAAGGGACCGGGCAATGTGTTTCAAATGATTAGAGCAATGGGTTTTGGCGGCGTTGTCGCACATGCCTTCGAACACTCCTGTGATTAACTGCTTCCCGCAAAATCAACAGGAGTTTGCTTGCTCATGGAATTGAGAATCGACCGACAGGCGCTGGTGCCCGTCGTACAGCAAATTGTTGACGCGCTGACCTGCTGGCTTCATTCCAGCGGGGTATCGCCCGGTACGCGCCTGCCTTCGGTGCGACAGATCGCGCAGATCAATTTGCTCAGTCAGTCAAGCGTCACCCAGGCCTGCGAGCGCCTGGTCACGCAGGGGATGCTGGTGTCACGTCATGGGGCGGGCTATGCGGTCGCCAACCCGGCATTGGCCGCGGGTGCAAAGCACGAGCCGGCGTGGTTCGAGGGGGCTGCGCCCGAGCCCGGGCCCTGTTCGAGTGAGTTGAGGCTGGGTTGTGGCGGGCTGCCCGAAAGCTGGCGCGAGACGGACGATCTGATTTACGCGATTCGGCAAGTCAGTCGTACCGATACGGCCAGCCTGTTCAACTACAGCACGCCGCTGGGTTTGCCAGCCTTGCGACAACAGATCCTCAAACGCCTCAGGCACCTGGATATCCGGGTGCAGGACAACCGGATCATGACCACGGCGGGTGCCAGTCAGGGGCTCGACCTGATCGTGCGGACACTGTTCAAGGCCGGTGACTGTGTGGTCGTGGAAAGTCCCGGTTATCCGGTGCTGTTCGATCTGCTCAGGCTGCACGGCATTCACATGGTCGAGGTGCCGCGAACACCGCGCGGGCCGGACGTGGACGTGCTCGAATCGGTGCTGGTCAAACACCGGCCTCAAGGGCTGGTCATCAATAGCTTCTATCACAACCCGACCGGCAGCAGCCTTGCACCGGCGGTGGCGCGCCGCGTGCTGCAGCTGGCCAGGACCTTTGGCGTGCAGGTGATCGAAGACGACGTTTATACGGATTTGCATAGCGGTTCCGGTACGCGACTGGCTGCGCTGGACGACAGCGTGATCTACGTGGGCAGCTATTCCAAGACACTCAGCAGTTCCTTGCGGGTTGGTTTCGTGGTGGCCGGTTCCGAAGTCATTACGCGTCTGGCCGAGGTCAAGATGATCACTGGCATGGGCGCCTCACAATTTTGCGAGTCGGTGCTGGCGTGCCTGTTGGCTAACGGTGCCTACGGCAAACTGGTGCAGCGTCAGCGCCAACGCTTGAACAGCGACCGGCTGGCGGTGTTGCAATTGCTCGAAGATGCCGAATGGGAGGTTTTCGGCAAACCGGCGGGAGGCCTGTTCATCTGGGCTCGATCACGAATGTCCGATTACGATCAGGTGCGGACCCAGGCACGGCGTCTGGGTGTGCTGCTGTCATCGAAGACTGCCTTCAATCCCTCGGGTGAGGCCAATGACTGGCAGCGTATCAACGTGGCCTATGCCTGCGATCCGCGTGCCCGTGCGTTCTTTCAGGCCACTGCCCGGGATCGACCTCAAGCGTTCTGAAAACGACGTTGGCGTAGCTTTTTGCCATTATTGCGGCGCCAGAGCCTTGTGTTGCTACTGGCCCGTTGCGAATCTGCGTCTACAGACTTTGGCAGGGGACTAAGTGCAATGATTTCGGCCGTGCAAGGACGTTTTGCCAACCTCGGTATGGCGAAAAAACTGGGTATCGGGTTTGTCCTGGTGCTGTTGTTGACTGCGCTGGTGGCGGGCATTGGCGTTTGGTCCCTGCAAACGATCAGCCAGCGCTTCGACGGGCTCAAGCAAATGTCATCGCTCAACAGCGGTTTGCTCAAGGTGCGGTTGCTGGAGCAGGAATACGCATTGCGTGGCAATCCGAAAACCGTCGATGCCCTGCACGAGGGCGTCGATGGCCTGATCGCCCTGGCCGGACAGCTGAAGGCCGCGTCTGCGGCCAACGTGCCGGTGATGAATGATGTCGAACAGTCTTTGGGGGCCTATCGCAAGGCCTTCGACGAGTTTGTCTCGCTCACCCAGGCCAAGGACCTGGCGCTGGAAATGGCCAGTTGGTCGGTGTCCAGCGTGGCCAATAATCTTGACGTATTGCAGTCCGGGCTCGCCGATGACGGGGCTTATACCCTGAAAGACTCCGAAGGCAAGGACGGTGCGCAATTCATCGAACAGGCCAGTCAGGTCAGCCAGGTTTCACGCTTGATGCTGCAAGCCATGAATGAAGCACGCGTGCGTCTGGATCAAAGCCGCAAAGGCGACGACAGCGCCGGGCAGGGCAAGATAGAACAGGCCAGCCAGGCATTGACCCAGGCCGAGCAACTCAAGACCACAGTCAAGGATGAGGGTTACCAGACCGTCCTCAATGAGGTGATGGGCCATATCGCCAGTTTCAGTGACAAGCTCGCCGAGTACACCGGCCTGCTGGAACAGGAAAAAACCGTCTATCAACAATTGCATCAGCGCGCAGCCCAGGTGGTCGAGCGGGTGGATCAGGCTTATGTCGCGCAAGACCAGGCGATGCAGGCTGAACTGAAAAAGAACTCGCTGCTGATCATCGGCTCTTCCGCCCTGGCCTTGCTGGTTGGGCTGGTTGCCGCGTGGTTCATCACCCGGTTGATCGTGGCACCGCTGCGCAGTGTGATTCATGTGGCGCAGCAGATTGCCTCAGGGGATTTGAGTGCGACCATTGACGTGACTCGCCGTGACGAAATCGGTCAGTTAATGCAGGCAATGCAGCAAATGGGGGCGGGGCTCAGCCATATAGTCAGCGGCTTGCAGTCGGGTATCGAACAGTTGGCGACTTCTGCCCAATCGCTGTCGGCGGTGACTGAGCAGACCAACCTCGAAGTCAGCACGCAGAAAGAGGAAACCGAGCAGGTCGCCACCGCAATGAATCAGATGACGGCCACGGTGCATGATGTCGCGCGTAACGCCGAGGAAGCAGCCTTGGCTGCGCAAACGGCTGACGGCAAGGTTGAAAGCGGTCAGCAGGTGGTACGCCAGAGCATGGCGCGAATCGAGCAGTTGGCGGATTCGGCTACATCCGCCAGTTCGAGCATCGAAAGCCTGAGTGCGGAAATCCAGAACATCGGCACGGTCTTGAGTGTGATCAAAAGCGTGGCGGAGCAGACCAACCTGCTGGCGTTGAACGCGGCGATCGAGGCCGCCCGGGCCGGGGAGCAGGGCAGGGGCTTTGCCGTAGTGGCCGATGAAGTGCGTGCATTGGCCAAGCGAACCCAGCAATCGACCGAGGAAATCGAACGCCTGGTCAGCGCTTTACGTTCGGCGGCGCAGTCGTCGGTGCAGCAGATCCAGAGCAGTGGCGAGTTGGTGAAGCTGGCAGTCAGCGACGCCTTGCAGACCGAGAGTGCGCTGGGCAGTATTGCCGCGGCGGTATCGTTGATCCAGCAGATGAACCAGCAGATCGCTGCGGCAGCCGAGGAACAGAGCTCGGTGGCCGAAGAGATCAACCGCAGTGTCACCAGTATTCGTGCCAGTGCCGATCAGTCATCGCTGGCAATGCAGGGCAATGCAGCGTCCAGCATTGAGCTGGCGCAACTGGGGGTTGAGCTGAAGGGGATGGTGGGGCATTTCAGGCTTTGAAATGATCATCGGCCTGGCCAAAAAAAGGATCATCACGCAATACCGGGAAACACTGATAGCGCAATACCTGTGGGAGCTGGCTTGTCGGGTCGCCGCATCGCAGCGATGGTCGTTAACGATGACGCGTGAGAACTGGATAAACGCGGCGCACTTGAGAACATCGCCAGCAAGCTGGCTCCTACAGGTACAGCGTGAAGAACAAAAAAAAGCCACCTTGCGGTGGCTTTTCTGTTTTCGCCGATCAGTCGTAGATCACTTTCTTTTTCCAGTCCGCGTCAGCTTCGACGTCCTTGAGGCCTTCGGTCAACTGGTTGACTTCGCCTTCGACCGGCGCAATGCGATCCATGACCTGGTCATTGGCGCGGGCCAGGAGTTTTTCCAGGTATTCCAGTTGCTCGGCGTAAACCTGTGGTTCCTGTTGTTTGCGCAGGTATTGCACGCCGCGCTCGAATGCCAGGCGAGCCTGTCCGGGCTGGTTCTGTTGCAGGGAGTGCTGGCCGAGGTTGTTGAAGAACTCGATGTGCAGCAGCACGAGGATGTGGCGCACTTCACGGATCCAGCGTTTGGCCTCGTTGGGGGCCAGGAAGCCGTCCTGTGCCGCGCGGGTGATTTGGCCGTGCAGGGCTTCGAGCAGGAAACGTACATCCTTGGCTTTGGCTTCGGTCTGGATCGGTGCTGGCGGATTGTTGACCGGGATGGATTCACCCTGGCCGACAAGGACCTCCAGCTCGGCGATCCGTGCCTTGAGGTTGGCGCTGGATTTTTCCAGGTTGAGCAGGCGCTGGCATACGTTCAGTTCCAGGCGGGTCAACAACAGCTTGAGTGCCGGGGTCATCAACTGGCCGGGGAAAGTCTCGGTGATTTCGCCGCAGCGACGCAGACGATCATTGAGCTCGATCTTGGTACGGGCCTTTTCCAGCTTGTTGTTTTCCACCACATGGTTCATGTAACCAATGGCGATCAACAGTGCGATCCCGGCTACGACTAGCAGGGTGATCATGAGTGGCGTCACCGGTAAGACCTCTTTATAGGGTACGCATACGAGTTTAGTGGCTTGGCATTTGAGCGCCCAGGCCCGCATGACGGGTTGGATCGGACATGCCTGCGCTTATATCGGCCGCAGCCCTGCTTCTATGAATGGTGGCAAGCGATGTACAGATTGCCATCACTGCTGGACTATAACGTCTTGGCGGGTGCCAGAATATAGGCGTCAAACGCCGGGCAGCGGAAAAACCGCAATGGCGCCCAAAAGCAGGGCGAAGTCATTGATTTAAATAAATTTATATCAGGGGGTTGACGACCTCTCAATCCATCCATAGAATGCGCGCCACTTGCAGCGTAAAGCACACAGCGAAACGAAGCAGGGAGTGAATGTTGTACGTGTGTCCCCTTCGTCTAGTGGCCTAGGACACCGCCCTTTCACGGCGGTAACAGGGGTTCGAGTCCCCTAGGGGACGCCAATGCGGGAATAGCTCAGTTGGTAGAGCACGACCTTGCCAAGGTCGGGGTCGCGAGTTCGAGTCTCGTTTCCCGCTCCAATTTTAAACAGCTTTGCTTTCGGGCAGGGCTGAGTGAAACCAGAACCAAGTCTTCGGATGCGGATCTGGGCACCGAAACACACACCATGTGTTCCGGGTAGCGTGTCCCCTTCGTCTAGTGGCCTAGGACACCGCCCTTTCACGGCGGTAACAGGGGTTCGAGTCCCCTAGGGGACGCCAATGCGGGAATAGCTCAGTTGGTAGAGCACGACCTTGCCAAGGTCGGGGTCGCGAGTTCGAGTCTCGTTTCCCGCTCCATATTTAACGAAAACGCCGCTCATTGAGCGGCGTTTTTGTTTGCGCGTGTAAAACCAAATTGAAAAAATGGACGTTTAACCCATTTTTTCATCCAGGGAGCTCCACTGGAAGCCACCTCCAGCCAGTGTCTACGCCCCCCAGGTGGATCCACGTCTAGTCTGGCGCTGTCATTGCGCGACTGGTCCGAGTGGCTGTTTGCCAGAAGCGGCCCTTCTCGACCCGTTGAATCCACGTCGCCTTAGGGCAAGCAGACCCGACCAGAAGCGGTCGGTGAAACAGGGCCGCTACTATCTCCATAAATGGGGTATTTCACCCACCCAACCGGGCGGTTATCACCTGATTTGAGGAATATTCCCCACCCTCACCCTTTCTCTCGCTTGAAGCACTGAGAAACAGCTTGTTAATTGATTTGAACTTTTTCTTCGCCCTATTGAAATGGCTCATTAGTTGCACTCCCCCTCGGTACCCACAACAGCTGTCGTCCCGGACATCATGGAGACGACGGGGCTTGCCAGATTCGGCATGACGTGAGGGATAAAAATGAAACGCGCGACATCACCATGCAGCTCCATCGCCTCTTCTGGGGAGTTTTTTATGAGTTCCATGATCAAGATTGGCATCGTTGATGATCACCCGCTATTGAGGGATGGGGTCACAATGGCGCTGAAGAAAATAGCTGACTTTCAGGTAGTCGGGCAGGGCGGGTCTGCCGATGATGCCCTGGAGATTGCCGCTCGTTTTGCTCCGAATGTTTTGCTCATGGATGTAAATATGCCGGGCGATAGCTTTGCTGCCGTGCGAGCGATCTCAGCTTCTTCGCCGGCAGTTAAAATTTTGATGCTGACGGTATCCGAGTCCATCGAGGACGCCTATTCCGCCCTCGAAGCGGGCGCGCAGGGGTATGCGTTGAAAGGCATAAGCGGTCGTGAGCTTGTACAAGCCATCAGAAATGTTGCCGGTGGTGAAACCTTCATTACACCCAAGCTTGCCAGCAAGCTGTTAAGCAATTTCAGAACGTACGCGGGTGATAAGCAAAAGGTCGAGCTGACCCATCGCGAAGAACAAGTTATCCGGGAGGTATCGAAGGGCCTGACTAACCGCGAGGTTGCTATCAAGCTCGAGCTCTGCGAGAAGACAATCAAGCACTACATGACGAATGTCATGTACAAGCTACGCGTTCGTAACCGGACGCAGGCAGTCGCAGCAGTGAGACGGCATTGGGAGAGTGACCATATACCTGGCTTGTGCGGTGCACTTCAACGCCGCGACTTCAATGGCAACGGTAGGACAAACAACGGGCCATAAGCGCTTCCGGTTACTTGAGTACAACGATCATTTTGGCACGGGTGATCATATTTTGAACTGCGCCCTGGCTTTGGTTCCGGTATGGGGCGCCGATTCAATGATGAATATTCCGCCGAGAGATTCGACGCGATAGCGCATGCCGACAAGGCCCAGATGAGTTCTACCTCGACCTGGCACACTCGGTTTCTCGGTTGAAATACCCACTCCCGCATCTTTGACTTGCACTTCCAGTAGCCCTTCGGAGTAAAAGGCGCTGAGTTTTTGGCCTTTTCCTCCGGCGTGAATATAGGCATTGTTCAATGCTTCCTGGGCGAAGCGGTAAATACAAATTTTATGCGCTATCGGTACATCGCTTGGAAGAGTATCAAGCTCCAGTTCGACTCGCGTCTCGGTTCGCTCTTCGTGCCGCTGAGCAAGTAATACCAGCGCATCGTGCAGGGTCAGATCATTGACTTCCGGAAGTGCCAGGCCGAGTGATATTTCCCGCACTTCGTTTAGAGCATCCTCGCCGGCACGTCTGATCATTTCGAGGACTTCCCCATCTGAGGCGCCTGGCGAACCTTCGAGCTCTTCAAGGCGAAGGAGAATAAGTGACAACAGTTGAGCAGGACCATCATGAAGATCTGCCCCGATCCGACGAAGAGTGAGTTCATTGATTCTGGAAAATTCGCGATTGGCTGTAGTGACTTTGTGCTGAAGGGCGGCATTATTCGAGTGCAACCTGGCTTGCTCATCCATTTGCTGTTTTATTATCTTGTCGTCACGCCGAACGATAAAAAATAACAACAGAAGCATGGCCATCGTTGCTGTACCAACTATCGCCCATACTTTCTTGCGAACGTTATTGATTTCGCGCTGTAACGCTTGCGCGGTTTCGTAGAACTCACCAACTGCAATAATCTTTCCAGTACCCGCTTCGCGCAGTGGGGCAAAAATTTCATAGAGCGGAATATTCAGGCTTCGCTCAAAAGCATCCTCAACATCATCCGCAGTATTATCCTCAAGATCATTGTCCAGTTCTGTATAGATCTTGCCTGTCAGCGCCTGTGAGATCTCCTCTGTCGGAAAATGTTTTTGGACCGCGGATTTGTCGGTGCTGTAGGCAATCGTGCCGTCTGGAAGCCAGATTTTCACCGAGACAATATGTGTACTCAACGAGGTGCTGGACAGCAAGTGATCAATGGTCTGAATAGTTTCAATGGGGAGTTCTTTGGCAGTGGTTAATCCTTGGACGAAAGGTTCGAGAAAGTGCTCCATATAACGTGCCCCCGCCTCTGCCGCCGTTTGAACCGTTGCATCTTCAATACTCTGGCTTACGAGGTTTCCAACGAACGTCATGGTCAACCCCAGAATTATCGTGGCGCAGATTACGAACTGGGTTGAGCGGCTCAAATGGCGCAGTTTCCCACGGGTGCCCTGCCTCCCGGGTACTGCGCCACTGGACGTTTGGCCAGCGTCTGATTCGACCAAGGTCTGATCCGATTCATTGACCAAGGTCTCAGAATTTGACTGGGCTTTCGTCTCTGTACACATCCGGGTAGCACCTCAATACTCATTTTCAATGGAGTGTAAAGCTAGCGTTTGAGGTTGAAGGCGGGAGGCGCGATGAACAGTTTAAAAAGATTCTCGATCAATCTGGATAATCGCTATTTCCGGCAAACCAATAGTGTGGTTGGCCATTCGCGCCCTGTACTGTCACTTTACGGCCATACAGGCCAGGATGGAAACGTCTGCACGCTTGGCATTCAACATACTAGTCAAATCGTAGTCGATGCCAGCTTTCTCATGGATAAAAGGCTTGTTGACCAAGCCGCATGGACGCAGAACCGTGCCATCACCACTCAGGAAGTCACGGACTATGGCGATCTTCGCGAGCATATTCCGGCCAATGACTCTGATCGCTGGATGTGTGGCATCTGTGACCAGCCCCCTATTCCTGAGAGAGCGTTATGGACAGAAGGATAGAGCCCCGATATGTGACGGGGCCTTTTGCAAGTTACCCCTTCTTTTCGTCCTGCACTCATGGGCCGTCCCCTCCTTGAGGCGTAACACCAGCCTGTAGATACGGTTGCCATGAGGCATTGACCCTCAGCTGAGCACTGCTGATCGCACGCGATTCGGTAAGGGCTCTGTGTCGCCGTGAAATCAGGTCCCGTCGTTCAATTTCTGTTTTTTGTTTATGGGGTTCAACACTAAACCACGTAGTTGCAGCCAAGCATTACGCATGTGGTTTCCTGACTAGTTATGCATCGAGGAAACAGCCATGGCCAGCTTCATCAAGTCCGATCTCGAATTCATTCTCGAACAAATTTTCATCGCCGAACGGCATGCGGCAGGCGAGAGTCTGGCTGACATGCTGCCGAACGTAGAAGTACCCTTCGGCCTGCGCACCGTTTCCGGCATCTACAACAACCTGGCCGATCCCCAGATCCAGTTTGGCGCCGCCGACAACATCTTCCCGCGTATGACGACGCCGGTGTTCAATACCGCGCAGGTCCAGCCGGTCGGCTTCTTCGGCCCCGCCGATCCTGGCGGAACCACGCCGACTTCCTACCTGCAGACCAGCGGTTTCGTCTTTGACTCGCAGCCGCGCACCATCAGTAACCTGATCGTCGACCAGACCGCCAACAATCCGGCGGCGGTCGCGGCCGCAGCGGCCAATCCGGATTCACAGACGGTCACCAGCCCCGGTCTGGATGGCCTGTTCGGCACCGCCGACGACGTTTCCGTCTTCCAGATCCCTAATATCACGCCGGACGCGGGCCTGACCGTGCCGTTCAACCAGTGGATGACTTTCTTTGGCCAGTTCTTCGACCATGGCCTGGACCTCGTCACCAAGGGCGGCAGCGGCACAGTCTTTATTCCGCTGCAGCCGGATGACCCGCTATTCGTACCGGGCAGCCCGACCAACTTCATGGTGCTGACGCGCGCCACCAATCTGCCCGGCCCCGACGGCATTCTGGGCACCGCCGATGACATCCACGAGCAGAGCAACACCACCTCGCCGTTTGTCGACCAGAACCAGACCTACAGCTCGCATCCCTCGCACCAGGTGTTCCTGCGCGCGTATGAGCTCAACGCCGCTGGCGATCCGGTAGCCACCGGCAAGCTGATCACCAATCGTGATCTGGGCGTCGATGGGCAATTCGGCACCGCTGATGACGTCGAAATCGGCGGCATGGCCACCTGGGCAGTCGTCAAGGCCCAGGCCCGTGATCTGCTCGGCATCAACTTGACCGATGCGGACGTGTTCAACGTACCGCTGCTGGCGACCGATGCTTATGGCAACTTCATCAAGGGGCCTAACGGCCTCCCACAAGTCGTGATGATGGGCGCGGATGGCCTTCCCGGCACGGCCGATGACGTACTCGTCGAGGGTAATCGGGCCGCGCCAATCAGCCTGGTGAACGCCGTGCGCACCGGTCACCAGTTCCTTATCGACATCGCCCACAGTGCCGATCCGACCGGCGGCCTGACGCCTGACGCGGACACCGTCATTGGCGGCCCGCAAGCCCCCGGTACCTACGACAACGAGCTGCTCGACAAGCACTACATTGCCGGCGATGGCCGGGTCAACGAGAACATCGGCCTGACCACGGTGCATGAGATCTTCCACAGCGAGCACAACCGGCTGATTGACCAGACCAAGGAGACAGTGCTGGCCTCCGCCGACCTCGATTTCCTGAACAAGTGGCTGATGCCCGATGCCCAACTGACAGCGCTGCCAGTGACGCCGGCCGACATCGCGGCCCTGCACTGGAACGGCGAGCGGTTGTTCCAGGCGGCCAAGTTCGGCACCGAGATGCAGTACCAACACCTGGTGTTCGAGGAGTTCGCGCGCACCATCCAGCCGCAAGTGGACGTCTTCCTGGCGCCTATGGGTAACGACACCACGATCGACCCGTCGATCGTCGCCGAGTTCGCGCACACGGTCTTTCGCTTCGGCCACTCGATGCTGCTGGAGACGGTCGATCGTTTCGACCCCAACTTCAACGTCGTCGGCGACGGCAATCCGGTTGACCCGGGCAATCAACAGACCGGCCTGATCGCCGCCTTCCTCAACCCTCTCGCGTTTGCTGCGAGCGGCCCGACTCCTGAGCAGGCGGCTGGCGCCATCGTGCGCGGCATCACGCGGCAGGTCGGCAACGAGATCGACGAGTTTGTCACTGATGCTCTGCGCAACAATCTGGTCGGCCTGCCGCTCGACCTTCCCGCGCTCAACCTGGCGCGCGGCCGCGACGCCGGCATCCCGTCGCTGAACGCGGCGCGGCGCGAGTTCTACCACATGACCGGCGATAGCCAGTTGACCCCCTACACGAGCTGGGCCGATTTCGTGCAGCACATGAAACACCCGGAATCGCTGATCAACTTCATCGCCGCCTACGGTACGCATTCAACCATCACTGGCGCTACGACGCTGGCGGCCAAGCGCGCCGCGGCTGTGGATCTCGTGCTCGGCAGCGCCACGGCGCCAGCTGATCGCCTGGACTTCCTCAACAGTACCGGTGTCTGGGCCAGCACCGCCGGTGCGGACGGTATTCTGCACACCGCAGACGACGTGACCACCACCGGCCTGGACTCCGTCGATTTCTGGATCGGCGGCCTGGCTGAGGAGAAGATGCCCTTTGGCGGCCAGCTGGGTTCGAGCTTCAACTTCGTCTTCGAAACCCAGTTGGAAAACCTGCAGAATGGTGACCGCTTCTACTACCTGGCACGCACCGCGGGACTCAACTTCGGCACTGAGCTTGAGAACAATTCGTTCTCCAATCTGGTGATGCTCAACAGCGACGCAACACACCTGCCGGCTAACATCTTCCAGACGCCGGCCTTCATCCTGGAAGTCGACCCGACGCACCAGTTCAACCAGAGTGTGGTGGCCGGCCCGGACGGCATCCTCGGCACGGCCGACGATCTGCCAGCCAACGCCGACCCCTTTGGCCCGTCGGACCACCCGATCGGCTCACCACGGATTGACCATTTCACGCCGCTGGTGATCCGCGACAACCCCGACACAGTGGGCCCGGATACCAACTATCTGCACTACACCGGCGGTGATACGGTCGTGCTTGGCGGCACGGCCGGCAACGACATCCTCATTGCCGGCGACTCGGACGACGACACCGTCTATGGCGACGCCGGCAATGACCGGCTCGACGGCGGCTACGGCAACGACAACATCTTCGGCGGCACCGGTGACGACATCATCACCGACATCGGCGGCGACGACGTCATTCGCGGCGAGGACGGCAACGACGTCATCCAGGCCGGTAACTCGACCCTCGCCGGCAACAATCTGGTCCTCGGCGGTGCGGGCAAAGACTTCATCATCACCACCGAAGACATCACGATGACCTTCGGCGGCGCGGGTGACGATTTCATCCTCGGCGCCAAGGTCAACCTCGCGCCGACCGGCAACGAAGGTGACGACTGGATCGAGGGCGGCACCCAGGACGGTGCGCCCGGCGATAACATGAGCCCGACCTTGACCGACGATGTGCCCGGCAACGACATCTTCATCGGCAAGGGCGGTTTCGATGAAATGATCGGCGAGGGCGGCGACGACATCTTCGTCGCCAGTGACGCTCAGGACAAGATGGACGGTATGTCCGGGTTCGACTGGACCACCTACAAGAATGACCAGTACGGCGTGACCGTCGACATGGTAGTTCCCTTCTTCAGTCCCTATCACGCGGTGCCCGATGCCGCGGGCAATATCGTGGGCGCGGTGGGACAATCGCCCGATGCGGTCTATGACCGGTTCGCGGAAGTGGAGGGCCTGTCGGGGTCGGCCTTCGCCGACTTCCTGCGCGGCGATGAACAAAACGCAGCCATCATCGCCAACATCACGGCCAGGGGCAGCATCCTCACCAACTTCGATCTCGTCAGCGGCCTGCGGGCCTTCGTCGGCACCGCCGGTTTCGGTGCCGACGGTATCGGCGGG
>NZ_AKJL01000295.1 GCF_000282355.1 Pseudomonas sp. GM49 | reverse complement strand
GGGTCATGCCGATACTGGCAGCCGCTTCCCACTGGCCGCGCTCGATGGAGCTGATCGCGGCACGCAGGATTTCGCAGGCGTAGGCGGCCATGTTCAGCGAGAAGCCGATCAGGGCTGCCGGCAGTGGATCAAGCTCCAGACCCAATTGCGGCAAGCCGTAATAGATCACGAACAGTTGCACCAGCAACGGCGTGCCGCGAAAGAACGACACGTAGATGCGGGCGATCCAGCTCACCAGTTTGAAGCGCGACAGACGCATCAGCGCCAGGCCGAATCCCATCACCAGGCCGAAGAACATCCCGCCCAGGCTGAGGATCACCGTGTAGTACGCGCCCTTGAGCAGGAAGGGCACGGAGTCCAGTGCGAGTTGGAAAGCTTCTTCCATTATTGAGTGACGTCAGCGTTGAAGTATTTTTCCGAGAGCTTTTTCAGGGTGCCATCGGCGCGCAGCTTGTCGATTGCCTTGTTCACCGCGGCCAGCAGTTCAGGCTCGCCTTTGCGCAGGGCAATGCCGGCTTCCTGACGGGAGAACGCGTCACCGGCGGCGGTGGTGTCCTTAGCCTTCTTGGCGTATTCCAGTGCGGCCAGGCGGTCGATCAGAATGGCGTCGATACGGCCGACACGCAGGTCCTGGAACTTGGTCGGATCATCTTCGTAGGTGCGGATGTCAGCGGTCGGCACGTTGGCTTTCACCCACTCTTCGTAGTTGGTGCCCAGGCCTACGCCGACTTTCTTGCCAGACAGGTCAGCGGCGGACTTGATGTGCAGATCGGCGGCCTTTTTCGTCAGCACCAGCGCCTGAATACCGGAAACGGTGTAAGGCTCGGAGAAGTCATACTTCTTCTTGCGCTCTTCGGAGATGGTCACCTGGTTGATCACCGCGTCCAGACGCTTGGATTCCAGCGCCGCGAGGATGCCGTCCCATTTGGTCGGTTGCAGTTTGACTTTGACACCCAGCTCTTTGGCCAGGGCTTCGGAGAACTCGACTTCGAAGCCGGCCAGTTTGCCGTCGGCGTCGACGAAACTGAACGGTGGGTAAGTGCCTTCCAGGCCAACGTTGATCACGCCGGCGTCTTTGATTTTTTGCAGTTGCTCACCGGCAACGGCTTGGCCAATCAGGCCAGCGCTCAGAGCCAGGCCCAGCGAGCCCACCAGCAGATTGCGACGTAGTGCGGAAAAATTCATGACAAGCCCCTGTGTTTTCTTATGGAAGACGCTTTTGCGAAAATTTGGCGAAATCGGGAGTTAAGCGACAGCGCTATCCTGCCTTAAAGCAGCGTATGCGTCTCTCGGGAAATTCGCCTGTAGCATGACTATATGATGGCGTTTTTAGATTGGAAAATAATAATTCTTCTTCTGGTTATTCCATTTTGGAATAGTTTGCGTTTTTACTGTAGGAGCGAGCTTGCTCGCGATGGTCCTCAACGATAACGCTGGCAACCTGACACCCCGCGGTGCCCTGTCGTCCATCGCGAGCAAGCTCGCTCCTACAGAAAATCCTTGTAGGCAAACAGCGCCGGAGCCCCGCCGGTGTGCAGGAAGATAATCGGGCCGTCGTCGAAACGCTGACGACCAATCCCGTCGAGCAACCCGGCCATGGCCTTGCCAGTGTAGACCGGGTCCAGCAGCAGGCCTTCCTGACTCGCCAGCAGCTTCACCGCCGCCAGTGTGCCGGCATTCGGCTCGCCATAACGCGGGGCGAAATATTCGTCCCATAGCTCGACGTTGAATGCCGCCGGCAGACTCACCCCCAACAACTCCGCAGTGCGTTCAGCCAAACCTTGAACCTTCGGCCGCTGGTCTTCGTCGCTGCGCGAAACCGTCACGCCGATCACTGGCAGATCCGGCAGTGCTTCACTCAAGGCCAGTGCCAGACCGCTGTGAGTACCGGCGCTGCCCGAAGCCAGAACCACGGCGGAGAAGGTCAGGCCGGTGTCCTTGATCTGTTCGGCCAGTTCCAGCCCGGCGCGCACGTAGCCCAGGGCGCCCAGTGCATTGGAACCACCGATCGGCACCAGATACGGCTTCTTGCCGTTGCTGCGCAGTCGGACGGCCAGGGCTTGCAGTTGTTCGTCGGCGTTGTCGAGGTTTTCCACCAGTTCGACCTTGGCATCGAACAGGTCGAGCAGCAGTCGGTTGCCATTGCCGGTGTAATTGCTGTCATCGGTGCCGAGGGGGTTTTCCAGAAGAGCTACGCAGCCCAGGCCCAACTTGGCGGCAATGGCGGCGGTCTGGCGCACGTGGTTCGATTGCAGCGCCCCCGCCGTGATCAAAGTGTCGGCGCCCTGGGCCAAGGCATCGGCGGCCAGGTATTCGAGTTTGCGCAGCTTGTTGCCGCCCATCGCCAGCGGCGTCAGGTCATCGCGTTTGACGTACACGTCGCGACCCAGCCAGGTCGACAGGCGTTCGAGTTTTTCCAGGGCGGTGGGTTGACCGAGCAGGTCGAGGCGGTTAAAGCGGGCGAGCTGTTGTTTGATCATGGGTCCGTACTGGCCGTTGAAGGTCTCAGGACTATAGGCACGCCCAAAAGCCTGGGCAACCGCCAATCGCTTATAGCCAATCGTACTGAGCACAGCACTATTGGTTCTTAATTTGCCTTGCAACCCTTGCCGTAAAGTAATTGCCGTCAGTGCGGCCAGACAGTCCGGTCGCCCGTGAGGAGTTTTTACCGTGAGTGAGCGTTCCAGCCATTGGCAATTGCAGACCATCGTCAGCCAGCTGCGCACCGCGCGTGAGCAATGGCGAGCGCAAAATGGCCGGGCCAGTACCGAGCAGGGCGGTCGCGAGCTGCCCTCCCGTGCGGCCATGGCAGAGATTCTCGAAGCCCTGTGCGGTGCGCTGTTCCCGATGCGCCTGGGGCCGGTGGACCTGCGTGAAGAGAGCGAAGACTTCTATGTCGGTCACACGCTGGATGTGGCGTTGAATGCGCTGTTGGCCCAGGCGCGGCTCGAATTGCGCTACGCCGCTCGCCACAGTGCCCAGGCCGATACCGAAGTCGAAGCCAAAACCATCCAGATCATTCAGGACTTCGCCCTCGCCCTGCCGGGGTTGCGCAGCCTGTTGGACACCGACGTGCTGGCGGCCTATCACGGCGACCCGGCCGCGCGCAGTGTCGATGAAGTGTTGTTGTGCTACCCGGGGATTCTGGCGGTGATTCATCATCGTCTGGCTCACCATTTGTACCGTGCCGGGCTGCCGTTGCTGGCGCGTATCAGCGCGGAAATCGCCCACTCGGCCACGGGTATCGACATTCACCCCGGCGCGCAGATCGGCCGCAGTTTCTTCATCGACCATGGCACTGGCGTGGTGATTGGCGAGACGGCGATCATCGGCGAGCGCGTGCGGATTTATCAGGCCGTGACGTTGGGCGCCAAGCGCTTCCCGGCAGACGAAGACGGTCAGTTGCAGAAAGGCCAGCCGCGGCATCCGATTGTCGAGGATGACGTGGTGATTTATGCCGGGGCGACGATTCTCGGGCGGATCACCATCGGCCAGGGCTCGACCATTGGCGGCAACGTCTGGCTGACCCGCAGCGTGCCGGCGGGCAGCAACCTGACCCAGGCGAATCTGCAGCATGATGATGGGGCGCAGAAGTAGGCTCCTGAATCTTCTTTGACTGGTCTGGCCTCATCGTCGGAACGCCGCCCGGAGCAAGCTCGCTCCCACAGTGGATCTCTGCTGAACACAACGGTTGTGACCGGCATTGAATCCTGTGGGAGCGAGCTTGCTCGCGATTGGATTTCAAGCCGAATCGAGTCGCCAATCCCGCACCAGATCCTCCCTTGAGCTAGCGTACAACCAGTACCGCCGAGCCCTGCGATTAGTCCTTAGCCCCCTATCCATGTTTAACTTGAACGTTCATTCAAGTTAAACCGGCGGTTCGCTGCCCGCTCACAACAGGAGGCTTGCCTTTGCTGAGTCCGATTTCTACAGCCACGTTTTACCCCTTCGAGGTGCACCGAACATGAGTGCATCGTCCATCCCTCCAAGCGGCCTGATCCGCATGAATCCGCCGGTGTTCTGGTTCTCGGCGAGTTTCATTCTGTTGTTTGGTGTCGTTGTCATCGCCATGCCCGAACAGGCCGGTGCCTGGTTGCTGGCGGCGCAAAACTGGGCGGCCAACACGGTTGGCTGGTATTACCTGCTGGCGATGACCCTGTATCTGGTCTTCGTGGTGGTCACCGCCTTGTCCGGCTACGGCAAGATCAAGCTCGGTGCCGACCACGACGAACCCGAATTCAGTTATCTGTCCTGGGCCGGCATGCTGTTCGCCGCGGGGATCAGCATCACCCTGTTTTTCTTCTGCGTGTCCGAGCCGCTGACCCACATGTTGCAACCGCCCCAGGGCGAGGCCGGCACAGCGGATGCGGCGCGTCAGGCGATGCAGATATTGTTTCTGCACTGGGGCCTGCATGGCTGGGGCGTGTTCGCCTTTGTCGGCATGGCGCTGGCCTATTTCGCCTACCGGCATAACCTGCCGCTGGCCCTGCGCTCGGCGCTGTATCCGCTGATCGGCAAGCGCATCAATGGCCCCATCGGCTATGCGGTGGATGGCTTCGGCATCATCGCCACGGTGTTTGGCCTTGGCGCCGACATGGGCTTTGGTGTGTTGCACCTCAACTCGGGCCTGGACTACCTGTTCGGCATCGCCCACACCCAATGGATTCAGGTCGGCCTGATCACCCTGATGATGGGCGCGGCGATCATCGTCGCCGTATCCGGCGTCGACAAGGGCGTGCGGGTCATGTCCGACATCAACATGCTGCTGGCCTGTGCGCTGTTGCTGTTCGTGTTGTTCGCCGGCCCCACGCAGCATTTGCTCAATACCCTGATCCAGAACCTCGGCGATTACCTCGGCGCCTTGCCGATGAAGAGTTTCGACCTCTACGCCTACGACAAACCCAGCGACTGGCTGGGCGGCTGGACAGTGTTCTACTGGGCCTGGTGGATCGCGTGGTCGCCGTTCGTGGGCTTGTTCATTGCGCGGATTTCCCGTGGCCGCACCATCCGCGAATTCGTCTTCGGCGTGCTGCTGATTCCGCTCGGGTTCACCCTGGCGTGGATGTCGATTTTCGGTAATAGCGCCATCGATCAAGTGCTCAACCACGGCATGAGTGCGCTCGGCATGTCGGCCATCGACAATCCGTCGATGACGCTCTATCTGCTGCTGGAAACCTACCCGTGGAGCAAAACCGTCATCGCGGTGACGGTGTTCATCAGTTTCGTGTTCTTCGTCACTTCCGCCGACTCTGGCACCGTGGTGCTGTCGACGCTGTCCGCCAAGGGCGGTAGTCCCGATGAAGACGGGCCGAAATGGCTGCGGGTGTTCTGGGGTGCGATGACCGCATTGGTGACCAGTGCATTACTGTTCTCGGGCAGCATCGATGCGTTGAAGTCGGCGGTGGTCCTGACCTCGCTGCCGTTCTCGTTGATCTTGCTGTTGATGATGTGGGGGCTGCACAAGGCGTTTTATCTGGAATCGCAGAAAAAGATTGCGCAGATGCATTCACTGGCGCCGGTCTCGGGTTCCCTGCGTGGCAAGGGCGGCTGGCGTCAGCGCCTGAGTCAGGCGGTACATTTTCCGTCACGGGACGAGGTCTATCGCTTCCTCGATACGACGGTGCGTCCGGCGATTGAAGAAGTGTCTGCCGTGTTCATCGAAAAGGGTTTGCACGTAGCGACCCACCCGGACCCGGCCAATGACAGCGTCAGCCTGGAGATCGGCCATGGCGATCAGCATCCGTTTGTTTATCAAGTGCAGATGCGCGGCTATTTCACGCCGTCTTTTGCCCGCGGCGGCATGGGTTCCAAGCAGCTCAACAATCGCCGTTACTATCGGGCCGAAGTACATCTGAGCGAGGGCAGTCAGGACTACGATCTGATGGGGTACACCAAGGAGCAGATCATCAACGACATCCTCGACCAGTACGAACGGCACATGCAGTTCCTGCACCTGGTGCGTTGATCGCAGGCAGGGCGCCGGGGCTTTTCAGCTCTCGGCGCTCAGCACCATGAACAACACCAGCGCCGCCACCGGAATGCTGAACACCATCGTGCCGATCCCCAGTTCTGTACTCAACGACTGGCCGGCGGTCACCACGCCGACGGCGCCGTTGATCACTGTCAGCGCCAGCCACAGGATCACGAAACTGTAGGTGAGTGTCTGGCGGTTGAAGCCGAGTTTCTCGCCGATGAACAGCATCAGGGCGAGCAAGGCCAGGCCGAAGGTGATGATGATTGTGGTGTGCATGACTGGTTCCGTCCTGGTGATAGGTATTGCCTCTTCATTGCTTTGGCGACTTTGTTCCTGTCGACCCTGATCACGCAAGCCTGTCGCTGTTTTGTTCAATTCTCCGGGCAAATCAATTTTCTGTGAAACGTTTCAGCAATTCATCGAGTCTCAGGTTTTTTGCCGTTGATCCGGGCGTATGCTGGGCGACTGGCGAAGCAGTCGATACCAGATTCAAGACCGACAAGAGAGGATTCGATGACTTACACCGCTGCCGAAAACCGCTATGACGCCATCCCTTACCGCCGCGTAGGCCGCAGCGGTCTGGTGTTGCCGGCGCTGTCGCTGGGCCTGTGGCATAACTTCGGCGACAGCACGCCGATCGATACCCAGCGCGCGTTGTTGCGCACGGCATTCGACCTGGGCATCAACCATTTCGACCTGGCCAACAACTATGGCCCGCCGTATGGGAGCGCCGAGATCAACTTCGGTCGTTTGCTGCGTGAAGACTTCAAGCAGTACCGTGACGAAC
The DNA here is from genome assembly GCF_000282355.1 of Pseudomonas sp. GM49. Lineage (GTDB taxonomy): Bacteria > Pseudomonadota > Gammaproteobacteria > Pseudomonadales > Pseudomonadaceae > Aquipseudomonas. Next base: position 47,332 of record NZ_AKJL01000295.1, on the reverse strand, counting down.
TGATCATTTCCAGCAAGGCCGGTTGGGACATGTGGCCCGGCCCTTACGGTCAGGGCGGCGGTTCGCGCAAGTACGTGCTGGCCAGCCTCGACCAGAGCCTTCAACGTCTGGGCGTGGACTATGTCGACATCTTCTATTCCCACCGTTTCGACCCGGACACCCCACTGGAAGAAACCGCCAGCGCACTCGCGACAGCAGTGCAACAGGGTAAGGCGCTGTACATCGGCATCTCGTCTTATTCCGGGGTGAAAACCCGTGAAATGGCCGCGTTGCTCAAAGAATGGAAAGTCCCGTTGCTGATCCATCAACCGGCGTACAACCTGCTCAATCGCTGGGTTGAAAAAGACCTGCTGGATACCACCGACGAACTCGGCACTGGCGTGATTGCCTTCACGCCACTGGCCCAGGGCTTGCTGACCGACAAATACCTCAACGGCGTGCCGGCGGATGCGCGGGTCAATCGTCCGGGTGGAGGCTCGTTGCAGGCGTCGCACTTGTCTGACGCCAACATCGCTCAGGTTCGCGCGCTCAACGAAATTGCCAGGCGTCGCGGTCAGAGTCTGGCGCAACTGGCGCTGGCGTGGACCCTGCGCGACCCTCGGGTAACTTCGGCGCTGATCGGTGCGAGCCGGCCGGAGCAGATCATCGAGAACGTCGGGGCATTGAAGAATTTGAGCTTCAGCATGGAAGAACTGGCGGAGATTGACCGATTTGCCCAGGAGGGCGGGATCAATCTTTGGGAGAAGCCTTCGATGGCTGAGTAAGAGTCAGGCGCCGGGTCTTCTGGTGCCTGTCCCGGCCTCATCGCGACCAAGCTCGCTCCCACAGGTTGGTGGTCGACACAAATCCAATGTGGGAGCGAGCTTGCTCGCGATGAGGCCTGAACAGGCAATGAAGATGTCAGGGGTTCACTTAAAAAACGGCACATCCCCCAACACCGTCGCCCGCTGCATCACCCGCCGCGCCGGGCGGTAATCGTCTACCGCGTAATGCTGGGTCACGCGGTTATCCCAGAACGCAATGTCGTCCTGCTGCCAGCGCCAGCGAATGGTGAATTCCGGCCGCGTGGCGTGGGCAAACAGAAACTTCAGAATCGCCTCGCTCTCGGTTTCCGACAACTCGTTGATCTTCGAGGTGAAGCCTTCGTTGACGAACAGCGAGCGCCGTCCGCTCACCGGATGCGTGCGGATCACCGGATGCGACAGTGGCGGATTCTTGCGCCGTGCTTCTTCCCACTGGGCCAGCGCCTCGGGCGTGTTGCCATAGCGCTCCAGCGGGAACGAACGGGTGAAATCGTGGGTGGCGGTCAGGCCTTCGAGCAAGGTTTTCATCGGTGCCGACAAGGCTTCATACGCCGCGATGCCGCTGGCCCACAATGTGTCGCCGCCAAACTCTGGCAGCAGCTTGGCACTGAGCACCGCGCCCATTGCCGGGGTCGGCAGGAAGGTCACGTCGGTGTGCCAGATCGCGTTATCGCGCACGTCGGTGACGGCGGTATCGAGGATCAGCACTTGCGGTTGTTCCGGCACATTGGGGTAGATCGGATGAATGTGCAGGTCGCCGAAATAGGCGGCGAATCGTGCTTGTTGCTGCGGTGTGATCGGCTGGTCGCGAAAGAACAGGACTTGATGCTTGAGCAGGGCCTGCTCAATGGCATCGCGTTGTTCTGCGCTCAGCGGCTGGCTGATGTCGATGCCGCTGATTTGCGCGCCGAGGGCCGAGCTTAAGGGGACAATGGTTGGGTGGCTCATGGTGGTTCTCATTGATCCGGGGTGTCGAGCTTTTGTGGGAGCGAGCTTGCTCGCGATAGCGGACTGTCAGGCGACACAAGTGTTGAACGTGCAGCCGCCATCGCGAGCAAGCTCGCTCCCACAGGGGTACTCACAGGGCAATTATTCAGTGGGCCTGGCCGTGCCACGGCACCAGTTTGCGTTGCAGGGCACGCAGGCCCATTTCCATCGCAAAGGCGATCAGCGCGATCACCAGAATCCCCAGCACCACCACATCAGTGACCAGGAACTGTGCGGCCGATTGCACCATGAAGCCCAAACCGCTGGTGGCGGCGATCAATTCGGCGGCGACCAGGGTCGACCAACCCACGCCGAGGCCAATGCGTACACCGGTCAGAATGTCCGGCAAGGCACTCGGCAAAATCACGTGGCGAATCAACTGCGCGCGAGTGGCACCCAAGGACTGCGCGGCACGCAATTTGGCCGGATCGACCGTGCGCACACCGGTGGCGGTGGCAATGGCAATCGGGGCGAAGATCGCCAGGTAGATCAGCAGCACTTTCGACAATTCGCCGATGCCGCACCAGATCACGATCAGTGGCAGGTAGGCCAGCGGTGGAATTGGCCGGTAGAACTCGATCAGCGGATCGAGTACACCACGAGCGATACGGTTGGCGCCAATGGCTATCCCCACCGGCACGGCGGTGAGAATCGCAAAACCGAGGCCCAGGCCGATGCGGCCCAGACTCGCACCGAGGTGCTGCCACAGGGTTGAATCCATATAACCCGAGGTTGCCAGCAGCCAGCCTTTTTGCAGCACGGCGGAAGGTGGCGGCAGGAACAGCGGCTCGATCAAACCGGTCGCCGTAATGACCCACCAAATGGCAACGAGCGCGGCCAGTGTCAGCACGCTGATCCAGCGAGTGCTCAAGCTGCGTCGTACCGCAGGCACGGCAGTGCCCGGTTTTATCGCCGCGACGGGGATTTCATAACTGCTCATGCGCGCTCCTGCCGCTGGGCGGCGCTGCGTTGGGAGAACACTTTGGCGAGTACGTGTTCGCGGGTTTCGATAAAACGCGGATCGGATTTGATCGAACGAGCCGACTCACCAGCGGCGTAACGCTGACCGAAATCGAGGCTCAGGCGCTCGACGATTTGCCCCGGGTTCGGCGCCAACAGAATCAGGTCGGTGGCGAGGAACACTGCTTCTTCAATGTCGTGGGTAATCAGGAACACCGGTTTGGCGGTGCGTCGCCAGACTTGCAGCAACAGTTCCTGCATCTGCTCGCGAGTGAAGGCGTCGAGGGCGCCGAAAGGTTCGTCCATCAGCAACACGCGCGGGTCGGCGGCGAGGGCACGGGCCAGACCGACACGCTGCTTCTGGCCGCCCGAGAGCTGCCAGATGCGGCGCTGTTCAAAACCGGAAAGATCGACCAGGGCGAGCATTTCCCTGGCGCGAGCTTCGCGTTTGTCCCGGGCGACGCCGGCCAGCTCAAGACCGAAACCGACGTTGGCCAACACGTCCTGCCATGGCAACAGCGCGTCGTCCTGGAACACTACGCCGCGCTCGGCGCTCGGGCCTTTGACTGGCACGCCATCGAGGGTGATGCGCCCGGTGCTGGGCTCGACGAAACCGGCAATCAGGTTCAACAGCGAAGTCTTGCCACTGCCGGACGGGCCGAGGGCGACCAGCAATTGCCGGGGGCCGAGGCTCAGAGAGATATCCGCCAACACCGGTTCCGGGTTGCCGGGGTACTGTGCGCTGATACGCTCCAGCTGTAGCAAGGCCATCGCATTGACTCCCGATCAGTTGGTGATGAACTTGGCGCTGACATACGGCGCGTAGTCCGGCAGCACAGCCTCGACCTTGCCTTGTTCCTTGAGGAACGCCGCGGTGTCGGTGATGGCTTTGGTGGTTGGCGCGCCGAGAGTGATCACCTGGTCAGCCGCCAGCGGGTAGACGTTGCCTTGCAGCAGCAATGGAATATCGCTGGCCTTGGCACCAGACAGTTTTACAAGCTTGTCGACGTTGCCCTGATTGGCGAGCCAGGCTTGCGGGTCTTTGCGGTAATCGGCGTAGGCATCGAGAGTCACTTTGGCGAATGCGGTGACGATCTCCGGGTGCTTCTCGGCGAAATCCTTGCGCACGATCCAGGCATCGAATGTCGGTGCGCCGAACTTGGCCAGCTCGCCAGAGGTGATCAACACTTTGCCGTTTTCCTTGGCTACACCGAGGGCCGGGTCCCAGACGTAAGTGGCGTCGATGTCACCGCGTTTCCAGGCGGCAATGATCGCGGGTGGCGCTAGGTTGAGAACGGTGACTTTCGACGGGTCGATGTTCCAGTGCTTCAGTGCAGCGAGCAGGCTGTAGTGGCCGGTGGATACAAACGGCACGGCGATTTTCTTGCCGATCAGGTCTTGCGGGGTCTTGATCCCGGAACCATCGCGGGCGACCAAGGCTTCAGCGGCACCGATCTGGGTGGCGATAAGGAAAGTTTCTACCGGGACTTTGCGAGTGATTGCAGCGGTCAGGGGGCTGGAGCCGAGGTAGCCGATCTGCACGTCGCCGGAGGCAATGGCGGCGATGATATCGGCACCGTTGTCGAATTTGCGCCAGCTGATATCGGCCTTGGTGGCTTTTTCGTAGGCGCCGTCGGCCTGGGCGACTTTCGCCGGGTCAACGGTGGTCTGGTAGGCGACGGTGACACCGGCTGCCTGGGCAAAGAAACTTGCGGTAGCCAAGGAAGCGGCCGCCAGCAAGCGTAGAGGGAAAGTCAGTTTCATCAGAAAGCTCCTTGTCAGGCGACCGAGTGTCGGCATGAGAAAGAGACTAAATGATCTAAGAATTCGAAAATAAATAACTTTTTCGAATGAGCTTATGAGAGGAAAACTTGAGGAGCGACCGCTACGCGGTCATCGCGAGCAAGCTCGCTCCCACAGTGGATCTTCGGTGTGAGCACAATCGTGCAAACACCATTGAACCCGGTGGGAGCGAGCTTGCTCGCGATAAGGTCCGAAGGACCTTCAGTTGCTGATTGCCAGAATGCTCGCCTGGTACGCCCCGACAAACACATCGAAATCACCGACTTCGTTCTGCTCCAGCTCAGCCTGTTGAGCCAGCGATGAACGCGCCAGTTCTTCAAACCTGCTTTGTTCTTCAGCCGCCAATGGCTCGCTGCGGAAGAATTCGGCATGGGCCTGGCTCTGGCGCAGGGAGAACTGGGCAAAGCTCTCCTTGTGCTCGGCCATCGCCGCCAATACCTGGGCCGACGGCGTCAGAGACGGGTCCAGGACCTTGGCCATCTGGGCATCCAGTGCCTTGCTGTGGGCATCGCCGCCATGGCTCTGGTCGAGCATCGCTGCCAGCGGAGCGATTTTTTCCAGCAGTTCGCCGGCCCACTCCTTCAGATCAACCGGCTGCCCGTCGCGTTGCAGTTGCAGACCCGGACGACGACCTTCCTTGACCACGCTGAGGAAGTTCGAGGTCGCGTTGCCGCAACTGGTGTTGGTCAGCAGAGGGCTGTCGTTGAGCGCGCAGTACAGCAGGAATGCATCGAGGAAACGCGCCTCGGTGAGGTCGATGCCCATCGGCAGGAACGGGTTGATGTCCAGGCAACGCACTTCGACGTACTGGATGCCGCGGGCCATCAGCGCCTGGATAGGACGCTCGCCGGTGTAGGTCACGCGTTTCGGGCGGATGTTGGAGTAGTACTCGTTTTCGATCTGCAGGATGTTGGTGTTGAGCTGCACCCACTCGCCATCCTGGTGGGTGCCGACTTCGACGTACGGCGCATACGGCGTGGCCACCGCTTTGCGCAGGCTGTCGGTGTAGCTGTTCAGATCGTTGTAGCACGGCGTCAGGCCGGCCTGGGCATTGCTCTGGTAACCCAGGTCGCTCATGCGCAGGCTGGTGGCGTACGGCAGGTACAAAGTCTGCGGGTCCAGTTGTTCCAACTGGTGCAAACGACCGCGCAGGAACCCGGCGTCCAGTGCTGGTGAAGCACCGAACAGGTACATCAGCAGCCAGCTGTAGCGGCGGAAGTTGCGGATCAGCGCGATGTAGGACGACGACTGAAAGTCGCGGTCGGTGCCGACAAAACCTTCGGCCTGCCTGAGCAGCGGCCAGAGCTTTTCCGGCAGGGAAAAGTTGTAGTGGATGCCGGCAATGCATTGCATGGTCTTGCCGTAGCGCAGGGCCAGGCCCTTGCGGTAGACGTACTTGAGCTGCCCGATATTGGACGTGCCGTAATAGGCGATCGGGATGTCTTCCTCGGCCGGCAACGGGCACGGCATCGATGGGCTCCACAGATACTCGTTGCCAAGCTTGCTGTAGGCAAAACGGTGAATCCTGTCCAGGCTCGCCAACGTATCCGCCGGGTCAGGCAGGGCCGGAGTGATGAACTCCAGCAGCGATTCGGAGTAGTCGGTGGTGATCTGTTCGTTGGTCAGCGCGGAACCCAATTCTTCCGGGTGCGGCGTTTGCGCCAGGCGACCTTCGCCGTTCACGCGCAGGCATTCACGTTCGATGCCGTGAAGGCACTGTTCGAGCAGAGAGAGGTTAGCGCGCTCGCCGAGCAGGGCCAGGCGGCGGTTGAGAAGTTCGCTCAAGTTGGATTCCTTCACGCGTCAGTCGCCCCAATATGGGGGTGGGCAAGACGGTCTACAAGGGTGAAGTTAAAACTGGCGTTTTCGCCTGGTTTTTCGGGCTCTCAAAGCCCCTTTGGAACCGCCGACTTCAATCCTTGAATCTGGCAAATGCACGCGAAGGAAACGCAATCCCTGTGGGAGCGGGCTTGCCCGCGAAGGCGGTGTGTCAGACGACTTGAGGTTGACTGACACTCCCTCTTCGCGGGCAAGCCCGCTCCCACAGAAAAGCTCGACGCTGCGATCACAGCGTCGAAATTAACTCAAATCGATGACATCTAGCTACAGGACAGCGAACGTGCCTTGTGCTTTTGCGACCAGTTTGTCGCCCTGCATCACATCGGCCTCGACCACCAGTGTGCGGCGGCCCGGGTGGATCACCCGCGCCGTGCACATCACCTCGCCTTCGGATACGGCGCGGATGTAATTGATCTTGCACTCGATGGTTGCGCTCTGCTGGTCAAAGCCGTGGGTGCTGGAACAGGCCAGCCCCATGGCAATGTCCACCAGGCTGAACAAGGCCCCGCCGTGGAGCTTGCCACCGCGATTGCGCAGCTCGGGTTCAAGCGCCAGGGCGACTTGCGCCACCCCGGTTTCCAGGCTGTGCAAGCGGCAACCCAACAGCTTGAAAAACGCGCTTTCGGTCAGCCCGGCGGGAATGTCCATCAGCGTTTCTTCAACTGCTTGGCATTGGCGAACAGCGAAGCCATGGCATTGTTGCTCGGTGCTGCTGCCGTGGTTTCCTTGCGCGGTGCCGTGTTCTGGGATTGGCGTGGCGCCGATCCCGGACGCGCGCCGCGAGCGCCGTCGATTTTCTCGCCCGGGGTGTCGCTCATGCGCATCGACAGGCCCACGCGTTTGCGCGGGATGTCGACTTCCATGACCTTCACTTTCACCACGTCACCGGCCTTGACCGCTTCCCGTGGATCCTTGATGAATTTCTCCGAAAGCGCGGAGATATGTACCAAACCGTCCTGATGCACGCCGATATCGACGAAGGCACCGAAGTTGGTCACGTTGGTCACCACGCCTTCGAGGATCATGCCCAGCTGCAGGTCCTTGAGGTCTTCGACGCCTTCCTGGAACTCGGCCGTCTTGAACTCGGGGCGCGGGTCGCGTCCTGGCTTGTCCAGCTCCTGGAGAATGTCGGTAACGGTCGGAAGACCGAAGGTTTCGTCGGTGAATTTCTTCGGATCAAGGCGCTTGAGGAAACCGCTGTCGCCGATCAGTGAGCGAATGTCGCGGTCGGTCTCGGCGGCGATGCGTTGCACCAGCGGATAGGCTTCCGGGTGTACCGCGGAGGCGTCCAGCGGGTTGTCGCCGTTCATCACGCGCAGGAATCCGGCGGCCTGTTCGAAGGTTTTTTCGCCCAGGCGCGCGACTTTCTTCAATGCGGCGCGGGTCTTGAACGCGCCATGCTCGTCGCGGTGGCTGACGATGTTCTGCGCCAGGGTTGTGTTGAGGCCGGAAATCCGTGCCAGCAACGCCACGGAAGCGGTGTTCACGTCCACGCCGACGGCGTTCACGCAGTCCTCGACCACTGCATCCAGGCCACGGGCCAGTTTCAGCTGCGACACGTCGTGCTGGTACTGGCCAACGCCGATGGATTTCGGATCGATCTTCACCAGCTCAGCCAGCGGATCTTGCAGGCGACGGGCAATCGACACGGCGCCACGGATCGACACGTCGAGGTCCGGGAATTCCTTGGAGGCCAGTTCCGACGCCGAGTAAACCGATGCACCGGCCTCGGAAACCATGACCTTGGTCATCTTCATCGCTGGATATTTTTTGATCAGCTCGGCGGCCAGCTTATCGGTTTCACGGCTGGCGGTACCGTTGCCGATGGCGATCAGGTCCACCGAGTGCTTGGCGCACAGGGCGGCGAGCACCGCGATGGTCTGGTCCCACTTGTTGTGCGGCACGTGCGGGTAAACCGTGGCGTGATCCAGCAGCTTGCCGGTGGCATCAACCACGGCCACTTTGCACCCAGTACGCAGGCCAGGGTCGAGGCCCAAAGTGGCGCGCGGGCCGGCCGGGGCCGACAGCAGCAGGTCGTGCAAGTTGTGGGCGAACACGTTGATCGCTTCGGTTTCCGCGCCATCGCGCAGCTCGCCCAGCAGGTCGGTTTCCAGATGGGTGTAGAGCTTGACCTTCCAGGTCCAGCGCACCACTTCGCCCAGCCATTTGTCGGCGGTGCGGTTCTGGTTCTGGATACCGAATTGCTGGCCAATCATGCCTTCGCACGGGTGCATGGTGCCCGGCAGTTCGTCGCCGACTTTCAGCGCGGAGCTGAGGATGCCTTCGTTGCGGCCACGGAAAATTGCCAGCGCACGGTGCGACGGCATGCTTTTGAGCGGTTCGTCGTGTTCGAAGTAGTCGCGGAACTTGGCGCCTTCTTCCTCCTTGCCGGCAATCACGCGGGCACTGAGGGTGGCCTCCTGCTTGAGGTAGCTGCGCAGTTTGTCCAGCAGACCGGCGTCTTCGGCGAAGCGCTCCATGAGGATGTACTTGGCGCCTTCGAGGGCAGCCTTCACATCGGCCACGCCTTTTTCTGCGTCGATGAAACGTGCGGCTTCGGTTTCCGGGCTCAGGGACGGGTCGTTGAACAAACCGTCGGCCAGTTCGCCGAGGCCGGCTTCCAGGGCGATCTGGCCCTTGGTGCGGCGCTTCTGCTTGTACGGCAGGTACAAGTCTTCGAGACGGGTCTTGGTGTCGGCGAGCTTGATGTCGCGTTCAAGTTGCGGCGTCAGCTTGCCTTGCTCTTCGATGCTGGCAAGGATGCTGATGCGCCGTTCGTCGAGTTCTCGCAGGTAGCGCAGGCGCTCTTCCAGATGACGCAATTGCGTATCGTCGAGGCTGCCGGTCACTTCTTTCCGGTAACGGGCGATGAAGGGAACGGTAGAGCCTTCATCGAGTAGCGCGACGGCCGCTTCGACCTGTTGTGGGCGTACACCGAGTTCCTCGGCGATGCGGCTGTTGATGCTGTCCATAAAACCACCTGACAAATTGTGAAAGCAGGCTCGCAGGCGCAAGGATAAGGGCTCGGCGAGTCTGGTTGAGCGGCCTGGCCTGCGCCGCTACCTGGATCAAAAGGTATCCCGTTGACCCGTGAAATCGAACAATTACTGCCGACACCATGAAAATAAATGGCGCCTGTCTGTAGTACCTGTCTGATGTTGCCTGACACAAAAGGCCGCGCATTATAACCAGCGTTCTGTCGTTCGGGGGCATCGCAGGCAGCAGGCACAACGGCCGGTTTTCTGGCGCTAAAGGAAAAATCTGCTAACAATGCACACGGTGCGTATAACGGCAGCTACGCCATAATGCGCGCCGAGATCAAAGGAGCATCCAATGAGCAGCACTGCAAACATTGCTGAAGGCGAAAAAATTCTTATTGTTGACGACGATCCGGGCCTCAGCAGCCTGTTGGAACGTTTTTTCGTCAGCAAGGGCTATCGCGCCCGCGCCGTACCGAACACTGAGCAAATGGATCGCCTGCTGGCGCGCGAAGTGTTCAACCTGGTTGTCCTCGACCTGATGTTGCCCGGCGAAGACGGCCTGACCGCCTGCCGCCGTCTGCGCAACGCGAACAACCAGATTCCGATCATCATGCTCACCGCCAAGGGCGACGAGTTGAGCCGCATCAAGGGCCTGGAACTGGGCGCCGACGATTACCTGGCCAAGCCGTTCAACCCGGATGAGCTGATGGCCCGCGTCAAAGCGGTATTGCGTCGCCAGTCGGCTCCGGTGCCTGGCGCCCCGGGCAGCGAAGACGAAAGCGTGACCTTCGGTGACTACGAGTTGTCCCTGGCCACCCGCGAGCTCAAGCGCGGCGAAGAAGTGCACATGCTCACCACCGGTGAATTCGCGGTGCTCAAGGCCCTGGTGATGAACGCGCGTCAACCGCTGACCCGCGATAAATTGATGAACCTGGCCCGTGGCCGCGAGTGGGATGCCCTGGAGCGTTCCATCGATGTGCAGATTTCCCGTCTGCGCCGGATGATTGAACCCGACCCCTCCAAACCGCGTTACATCCAGACTGTCTGGGGCGTGGGTTACGTGTTTGTTCCGGATGGTACCGCCACCAAGTGATTGGCGATTTGTAGGAGCGGGTCATGCGGACACCGGATCAATCGATCCTGTCCGCAGACTCGCAAACCGCAATATGCGAGCATCGCTCTCTCCTGCAAGTGTTTAACGGTTATTCATGAAAACCCCCGTTTGGTTCCCTCAGAGCTTCTTCTCCCGCACCCTTTGGCTGGTGCTCATCGTCGTACTCTTCTCCAAGGCGCTGACCCTGGTTTATCTGCTGATGAACGAAGACGTGCTGGTGGACCGCCAGTACAGCCACGGTGTCGCCCTGACGCTGCGCGCCTATTGGGCCGCCGATGAAGAAAGCCGCGGCAAGATCGCCGAGGCCGCGACCCTGATCCGGGTGGTGGGTGCCGGCGTGCCGGAAGGCGAACAACACTGGCCTTACAGCGAGATCTACCAGCGGCAGATGCAGGCGGAGCTGGGTGCCGACACTGAAGTCCGGCTGCGCATGCATTCGCCACCGGCGCTGTGGGTTCGGGCACCAAGCCTGGGGGATGGCTGGCTGAAAGTACCCCTGTATCCCCATCCGTTGCGCGGCCAGAAAATCTGGAATGTACTGGGCTGGTTCCTCGCGATTGGTCTGCTTTCCACCGCTTCAGCCTGGATCTTCGTCAGCCAGCTCAATCAACCTCTGAAACGTCTGGTGTATGCCGCGCGGCAACTGGGCCAGGGGCGCAGCGTGCGCCTGCCGATCAGCGATACGCCGAGTGAGATGACCGAGGTTTACCGCGCTTTCAACCAGATGGCCGAAGACGTCGAGCAGGCCGGTCGCGAGCGTGAGCTGATGCTGGCCGGGGTTTCCCATGATTTGCGCACGCCGTTGACCCGCTTGCGCCTGTCCCTGGAATTGATGGGTGATCGCACCGACCTGACCGACGACATGGTGCGCGATATCGAAGACATGGACGCGATTCTCGATCAGTTCCTGGCGTTCATTCGTGACGGGCGCGACGAGTCGGTGGAAGAAGTTGACCTGAGCGACCTGGTCCGCGAAGTCGCTGCGCCCTACAACCAGAATGAAGAGAAAGTGCGGCTGCGCCTGGAGCCGATTCAGCCGTTTCCGTTGCGTCGTGTGTCGATGAAGCGATTGCTGAACAACCTGATCGGCAATGCGCTGCATCATGCCGGCAGCGGTGTAGAGGTGGCGGCGTATGTGTCCGGAGACACCAGCGCGCCGTATGTGGTGCTGAGTGTCATGGACCGTGGTGCCGGAATTGATCCGTCGGAACTGGAAGCGATTTTCAACCCGTTCACCCGCGGTGATCGTGCCCGGGGCGGGAAGGGCACCGGTTTAGGGTTGGCGATCGTGAAGCGGATTGCTTCGATGCATGGCGGGAATGTTGAGTTGCGTAACCGCTCGGGTGGTGGGCTTGAAGCGCGGGTGCGCTTGCCGTTGGGGTTGATGTTGCCGCGGGATGCTGTTTAAAAACAGGATCTTGCTGAGGGGCTGAAGGCCCCTTCGTCGGAACGCCGCCCGGAGCAAGCCCGCTCCCACAGTGATCGTGTTGAACACAAATTGTATGTCCACTGAAGATCACTGTGGGAGCGAGCTTGCTCGCGATGGCGGCATCCTTGCCGCCACAAAATTCAGAATCAACCCTTGCCCTTGGTCCGCGTCATATTCGGCCCGCCATTCTTCTCCAGATGCTCGATGATGATCCCCGCGACATTCTTGCCAGTGGTGGTCTCGATCCCTTCCAGCCCCGGCGACGAGTTCACTTCCATCACCAGCGGCCCGTGATTGGAGCGCAGGATGTCCACACCCGCTACCGCCAGCCCCATGACCTTGGCTGCGCGCAACGCCGTCATGCGCTCTTCCGGCGTGATCTTGATCAGGCTCGCGCTGCCACCGCGATGCAGGTTGGAGCGAAACTCGCCGGGTTTGGCCTGGCGCTTCATCGCGGCAATCACCTTGTCCCCGACGACGAAGCAGCGAATGTCCGCGCCACCGGCTTCCTTGATGTACTCCTGAACCATGATGTTCTGCTTGAGGCCCATGAACGCCTCGATCACCGATTCTGCGGCTGTAGCGGTTTCGCACAGCACCACGCCGATGCCTTGGGTGCCTTCCAGCACCTTGATCACCAGCGGCGCGCCGTTGACCATTTCGATCAGGTCGGGAATGTCATCGGGGGAGTGGGCAAACCCGGTCACCGGCAAGCCGATCCCGCGACGGGACAGCAATTGCAGCGAACGCAGCTTGTCCCGTGAACGGGCAATGGCTACCGATTCGTTGAGCGGAAATACCCCCATCATTTCGAACTGGCGCAGCACTGCGCAGCCATAAAAGGTCACGGACGCACCGATCCGTGGAATCACCGCATCGAAACCCTCCAGCGGTTTGCCGCGGTAGTGGATCTGCGGCTTGTGGCTGGCGATGTTCATGTAGGCGCGCAGGGTATCGACCACCACCATTTCATGGCCGCGTTCAGTACCGGCTTCAACCAGGCGGCGGGTGGAATACAGACGCGGGTTCCGCGACAGCACAGCGATCTTCATGCAACACCTGTGGAAGAGGTAGATACCGGGAACACCGGCTTGTCTTGTACATACTTGATGCCCGGATTGACCACCAACTGGCCATGGATCAGGGCTTTGGAGCCGAGCAGCAGGCGATAACGCATGGACTTGCGGCAGGCGAGCGTGAACTCGACCCGCCAGACCCGATCACCAAGGGCCAGGGTGGTGCTGATCACGTATCGCACCTGCGCGTGACCGTTTGAGCTTTTAATGGTTTTCATCGTCACCAACGGTGCTTCGCAGCGCCGGTGGCGCAGTTGTACGACGGAACCCAGGTGGGCGGTAAAACGCACCCACTGCTCACCATCGCGCTCGAACAGCTCGATTTCGGTGGCGTGGAGGCTTGAGGTGCTGGCACCGGTGTCGATTTTTGCCCGAAGGCCCGCGACTCCCAAATCCGGGAGCGCCACCCACTCGCGCAGACCGACAACGGTCAAATGGTCAAATGTCTTCAAAAGTGCTCAACCGGTAGAAACCGCTCGGGCCGCATGCGGCCGAATTCGCGGTATTCACGCAGAATAATGGTTAAAAGGCGACAGATATCTACGGCCCGGATTTCCAGCCTCGCAAGGAGGTTATGGAATGTCAGCATTGTAATCCGAGCCGGTGAAATTCTTGGTACGTCAGAAACGGTAGTACAGTTCACCAATATTTCAGAATGAGGAAATTCCATGGCACAAAAAAACGAAGAGGACGACAAAGTCCGCCTCGATAAATGGTTGTGGGCTGCACGATTTTACAAAACCCGTGCCCTGGCCAAGGCGGCGATTGAAAGCGGTAAGGTGCATTGCCGGGGCGAACGCTGCAAGCCGGGTAAAGAGCCACGGGTCGGCGACGAGTTTGTAATTCGCGCCGGTTTCGATGAGCGCACGGTAGTGGTCCAGGCGTTGTCGATCGTTCGCCGTGGCGCACCGGAGGCGCAGATGCTGTACGCCGAAACCGAAGCCAGCATTGCCAAGCGCGAAAACGCCGCCGCCGAGCGCAAAGCAGGCGCTCTGGGCGTGAGCACCGATGGCAAACCGAGCAAGAAACAGCGGCGGGATCTGTTCAAGTTTCGTGGTAGCAGCAACGAATGATTGACCGGGGCCGTCGATCACTCAAACAGGCAAAGACTTGTAATTGTGCTTGCGCGTAGCCATATGGGGTAATTCGCCTACCCTTTATGAGCCATTGGCAGTGCCATTCGTCGTAAAGCGCACACAGTGGCTGGCCTGTAAGCCATAACCAGACAGCAAGGCGCTATAGCCAAGACGCTATGGTCAAGGCGCAACCTCGAATTCTGTAATCACTTTTGTCACCACTTCAGATACCCAGACTTATGACTGACCTACCGGATAACGACTTCACCCAACGCTTCATCTTCGATGACAGCGACACCCGTGGCGAGCTGGTCTCGTTGGAGCTCAGCTACGCCGAAGTCCTGGCCAAACACGCCTACCCGCAGCCGGTCGCACAACTGCTCGGCGAGTTGATGGCAGCCGCATCATTGCTGGTTGGCACGCTGAAGTTCGATGGCTTGCTGATATTGCAGGCCCGCTCCGAAGGCCCGATCCCACTGTTGATGATCGAGTGCTCCAGCGAGCGCGATATCCGGGGCCTGGCCCGTTACGAGGCCGACCGGATTGCCCCCGACGCAACCCTGGCTGACCTGATGCCGGATGGCTCGCTGACATTGACCGTCGACCCGAAACAGGGCCAACGCTATCAGGGCGTCGTCGATCTGGATGGCGAAACGTTGTCCGACTGCTTCACCAACTACTTCGTCATGTCCCAGCAGATTGGCACTCGTATCAAGCTCTGCGCCGATGGCCGTCGCGCCCGCGGCCTGTTGTTGCAGCAATTGCCTGCCGACCGCTTGAAAGACGAGGAAGAGCGCGCCGCCAGTTGGCAGCACCTTACCGCGCTGGCCACCACTCTGACCGCCGATGAGCTGCTGGGCCTGAACAACGAAACCGTGCTGCATCGCCTGTACCACGAAGAGCAGGTGCGTCTGTTCGATGTGCAGAAGATGCGCTTTCGTTGCAGCTGCTCGCGCGAACGTTCGGCCAATGCGCTGGTCAGTCTGGGGATGGAAGACGCGCAGCATTTGGTGGTCGAACACGGTGGCAATATCGAGATCGATTGCCAGTTCTGCAATCAGCGCTACCTGTTCGACGCGGCCGATGTCACTCAACTGTTCGCCGGTGCGGGTATCGATACGCCGTCAGATACTCGTCACTAAAACGGTTCAGCGCAGGTAAATTCACTGGCTACCGCCGGATTAATGCCGTTACGACAGGAGGGGCCTACTTTTTTTGGGCTTTTCTGGCATAATCCGGCCCACTTTTTTCGCGGTAGTAGTGCACGACTTTCTACTACAAAAACGTTTGGAGCACTCGGCCACTGGCCGACGGGGAACCTCATGACGCAAGCCAATAATGCCGTGTACACCGATCTGAGTGTTGATGATCTGGTTAAAGAAGCCCTCAACCGCGGTGAAGGCGAGCTTGCCGATACCGGCGCACTGGTTGTTCGTACCGGTCACCGTACCGGCCGTTCGCCAGTCGACCGTTTCATCGTTGAAGAGCCAAGCACCCAGGCCGCCATCGCCTGGGGCCCGATCAACCGCAAGTTCCCGGCCGACAAGTTCGACGCCCTGTGGGCTCGCGTTGAGGCATTCAACAACGCGCAAGAGCATTTCGTTTCCCACGTGCATGTAGGTGCGGCTTCCGAGCACTACCTGGCCGTGAAGATGACCACCCAGACCGCCTGGCAGAACCTGTTCGGCCGTTGCCTGTTCATCAACCCGGCCCAGTACAACCCGGCCGGTCGTGAAGAGTGGCAGGTTCTCAACGTTGCCAACTTCGAATGCGTGCCAGAGCGTGACGGCACCAACTCCGACGGCTGCGTGATCATCAACTTCGCACAGAAGAAAGTGCTGATCGCCGGCATGCGTTACGCCGGTGAAATGAAGAAAGCCATGTTCTCGGTGCAGAACTTCCTGCTGCCGGCCGCCGACGTGCTGCCAATGCACTGCGCCGCCAACATCGGCGAAGAGGGCGACGTGACCCTGTTCTTCGGTCTGTCCGGCACTGGTAAAACCACCCTTTCCGCTGACGAAAGCCGTTACCTGATCGGTGACGACGAGCACGGCTGGGGCGAAGGCGTTGTGTTCAACATCGAAGGCGGTTGCTATGCCAAGTGCATCGACCTGTCCGAGAAGAACGAGCCGGTTATCTGGAAAGCCATCAAGCACGGCGCAGTCCTGGAAAACGTCGTTATCGACGACGCCAAGCACGCCGACTACGCCGATGTCAGCCTGACCCAGAACAGCCGCGCCGCCTACCCGCTGGAGCACGTTGCCAAGCGCTCCGAGAAGAACCTCGGTGGCGAGCCGAACGCTGTGATCTTTCTGACCTGCGACCTGACCGGCGTGCTGCCGCCAGTGTCGATCCTCAACGAAGAACAAGCGGCCTACCACTTCCTGTCCGGCTACACCGCACTGGTGGGCTCGACTGAAATGGGTTCGGGCAGCGGCATCAAGTCGACCTTCTCCACCTGCTTCGGCGCACCGTTCTTCCCGCGTCCTGCTGGCGAGTATGCTGAGCTGCTGATCAAGCGCATCCGCGGTTTCGGCTCCAAGGTCTACCTGGTCAACACCGGCTGGACCGGCGGTGGCTACGGCGTCGGCAAACGCTTCAACATCCCGACCACCCGTGCCGTGATCGCAGCGATCCAGAGCGGCGCGCTGATCGGTACCGAGACCGAGCACCTGGACACCGTCAACCTCGACGTGCCACTGGCCGTACCGGGCGTTGAGACTGGCCTGCTGAACCCACGCAACACCTGGGCCGACAAAGCCGCCTACGACGAAGCCGCCAAAGCACTGGCCGGCCTGTTCATCGAGAACTTCAAGAAGTTCGAAGTGAGCGACGCGATCAAGGCTGCGGGTCCAAAGTTGTAAGTGCTGGATTGAGCTAACGAAAAAGCCGCCCTTCGGGGCGGCTTTTTTGTGGGTGCGATTCGGACGATGAGAGGCGCAGCTAGCATTATTTCAACTGAAAAGGCTTCAAACGGCCAGAATAATGGCATTTACGCGCTCAACTGATCCCTTCCAGTTTTCGCGTATCCCAGCGTTGCGCTTTTATCGCTTGGTAAAGCATTTCGATAGTCAGTGGAACCTTATCGCCACGCCCCTTCGCCCGTCGCTTGAGAAACACATCAAAGCCTTCAGGCTGGAAGTAGCGATAGGCATCGTAGTCGACGAAGTCGATGGCGAACTGTTCTTCCAGTGCTTCCATCAAGCGCTGAGCATCAGCGCCTTCGCAGCCCAGATCAAAGTTGATCGAGGTGTTGAGGCTAATAGTTTTGCGTTCGGGCAGACCGAGTTCTTCGTGCAGCAACTGCATGAGCAGTTGCATGGCGTGGTCGTCCGGGAAGTTGGGGGCGAGGTTCATTGTGGGGTGTCCGGTTGGGCTTGGTCGGATCTTATTGGTTGCCGATCGCGAGAGGAAGGAGCGACTGACTTGATCGTTTCCGGGCTCAATGTTTTCAGGGCGCGGGGAAGGCTGACGTTCATCCCGCAGGATCTCGTTCATCTGTTTCACGCTTTCCATTAGCTCATTAAAAAACTTGCTCATGGTTATCTACTGCGCTCGATGGCGGCTTTCCATGCTTTTTGTCCGTTGGATCAGATTTTATTGTTTTGATCGTTCCCATGCGGAACATGGGAACTGATCTTCACGCAACGTCAGATCGGGGCTTTCCAGTTGAGCATTCGTTGCTGGGCGACTTTGAGCAGGTCGCAGCCGTCCTGGGTCAGCAGGTAGAGCGCATGGGTGATGTGCGGGATGTCTTCGAGGTCGCCGTGTTTGAAGCATTGGCAGTGCAGGGTTTGCAGCAGGTCGCTGGAAGCCCGGATGCGTTGGAGGGCGGCTTCGAGGATGTCTTGGGGGTTGGCTTCTGTGTCGATGATCAGGGGCGGGGAATCGGTGAGGTTGGTGTGGAGCGGTAGATAGCGTTCGTTGGTGAACGGATTCCATTTATTCATGATGTGCAATCTCAGATGTGCCAGAAAGGACCGCCATCATCGTGACCAAACGATGGGAGGCGACTGTGTTCGGGTTGGTCAACCGGTGAGATCTACGCACAGAACCGGCATGCCCGAAGGCATCCCAAACACAGCCACCATATAGCGTGCAGACACAAAAAAGCGTCGGCAGCATACAACGGGTGAGTACGTAGATCTAATTCGGGTGACCAAGCCCGAGTCGCTGATTTGGCAGCGACAGCCCGGACTATAGGATTGAGTGAATGGTCATCGATAGCCGACAAGGTGTCTTGTTTTGTAGGACCTTGCCGAAGCTTTCATAGGTCGTTGCTGACGGAGTTATCCACAGTGGATCGCGTTATCGTTCTTCGCGAGCAAGCCCGCTCCCACAGGGAGTTGTAGTGGGGCAAGCAACGTGTTTCGGCAAGCGTTGCCGGGCGATGTCGAGCAGGTCGTTGCCGTCCTGGGTCAGCAGGTACAGGGCGCTGACGATCTTGGGAATGTCGCTCGCTTCGGCCTGTTTGAAACAGGTGCAATAAAGGGTTTCGAGCAGGTCGCTGGCGGCGCGGATGCGTTGTCGGGCGGCGTCGAGGATTTCGAAGGGGTCGGCCTCGGTATCGATGACCAGCACCGGGGTTTCGCTGTAGCGGGTCTTGAGCGGGTGGTAGCGGGCTGTCAGTGAGTCGGGGTTTTTCATTAAGTGGGTCCTGTGCGAAATCGGCAAGTGTTCCCGGCAGGCCGAGACACTGTTTTCAGCCGCGCAGGAAACTATAGGAGGGTATGGCGTTGGGGGACAAGACGGCTGAGATCGACAGGCTTTGTAAGGGTTTTGTCATATTTGGAGGAAGGGGACTACAGGTTGGTGGTGGGTTTTCAACGCGAAATGGCGAGAGGTAAAAATGCTTACAGCGTTTTCAGTCGCTTCGCGGTAAATCTCGGTAGAGGGCGCCTCGGACGATGTCGGGTGTTTCGAGTTTTGCGGTGGGTGTGTTGGCCGATTCCTCAAGCCCTTGCAGCCATCCGCTGTATCATCCCCTATCGTTTTCGCCCCCGACCTTTTCTTGACTCGCTGCAATCGCCGGCCAGGCTTTTGACTCCCCAGCGGTCAATGGAGTGACAGCTTATGCACAACACCCTGGAACAGGTTTTCGGTTATCCACAGTTTCGACCCGGTCAGGAGACGGCCGTCAGTGCTGTGTTGGCCGGGCGTTCGGCGGCGGCGATTTTCCCCACCGGTTCGGGCAAGTCCCTTTGCTACCAATTGCCGGCGCTGTTGCTGCCGCACCTGACGCTGGTGGTCTCACCCTTGCTGGCGTTGATGCAGGATCAGCTGTCGTTCCTGCAGCGCCACGGCATCTCGGCGGGCAGTATCGATTCGGCCCAGAGCCGCGATGACGCCAGTGACGTCATGGTCCGGGCCAAGTCCGGCGAATTGAAGATTTTGATGATCTCGGTGGAACGCCTGAAGAACGAACGCTTCCGGCATTTTCTGCAGCAAGTACCGATCTCGCTGCTGGTGGTGGACGAGGCGCACTGCATCTCCGAATGGGGGCATAACTTTCGCCCGGACTACCTCAAGCTTCCCGATTATCAACGCCAGTTCAATATCCCTCAGGTTCTGCTGCTTACTGCAACGGCAACGCCGAAGGTCATCGCCGACATGCAGGCGAAATTCGCCATCGCCACCGAGGATGTAGTGACCACCGGTTTCTATCGCCCGAACCTGAATTTGCTGGTGGAGCCGGTTCGCGGAGCGGACAAACGCAGGCGCCTCGTCGAGTGGATGAGCCTGCGTCCGGAGCAGCCGAGCATCGTCTACGTCACCCTGCAGAAAACGGCGGAGCACATCGCCGAACACCTGAACCGCAACGGCATTCAGGCCGAGGCCTATCACGCCGGGTTGCCCCATGAGCAACGGGAGGCGATCCAGCGTCGCTTCATGGGTGGGCAGTCCAATTGCATCGTCGCCACCATCGCCTTTGGCATGGGTATCGACAAGAGCGACATCCGCAACGTAGTGCACTTCGACCTGCCCAAATCCATCGAAAACTACAGTCAGGAAATCGGCCGTGCCGGGCGTGACGGGCAACCGTCGGACTGCCTGGTGTTGGCCAACCGCGACAGCCTCAACGTGCTGGAGAACTTCGTCTACGGCGACACGCCCGAGCTGGATGGCATCCGTTGCGTGCTGGACGAGATGCTTGCCGCAGCGCCCGAAGGGCAGTGGGAGTTTCTGTTGGGGCCGTTGGCCGATCAAAGCAACATTCGTCAGTTGCCGCTCAAGACCTTGCTGGTGCAACTCGAATTGCGCGGGTTGATCGCCCCGCGCTATGCCTACTACGCCGAGTACCGTTTCAAGTATGTGCAAGAGCCCGAGGCGCTATTGGCGCGTTTCGAAGGCGAGCGCAGGGATTTTGTCGCAGCGATCATCCAGACCTCCAGCCGCGCCCGGACCTGGGCCACGGTGAATTTCGAGGCGTTGTACGAGCAGCACCGGGCCGAGCGCAGTCGGGTGGTCAAGGCGCTGGATTACTTCCAGGAGAAGGGCTGGGTGGAGCTGGAAAGCAAGCAGATGACCGAGGTCTACAGTGTGCTGCAAAGCGGTTTCGACAGCGCCGCATTGAGCGAGGAACTGCATGGCTATTTCACTCGGCATGAGCACACCGAGATCGCGCGGATTCACGCGATGCTGGACCTGTTCGCCACCGACCGTTGCCTGGGTTACCGCCTGGCTGAGTACTTCGGCGACCACAATGCCCCGCAGCAATGTGGCCATTGTTCGGTGTGTCACGGGCAAGTGGCGCGGTTGCCCGCACCACCGGAGTTGCCGGCGCTTGTGGATAAAAATTTCGAGACGCTGTGTGGCGACTTTATCCACAGGCACGTGCAGCACACGGGCAACGTGCCCTCGGCTGAACGCGTGACACGGTTTCTGTGCGGAATCGGCGTGCCGCTGTTCACCAAACTCAAGGCGCGGTCGATTCCCGGTTTTGCGGCGCTGGAGGATTATCCGTATGCCGGGGTGCGGGAGTGGGCCGAGCGGCATCTGGCAGGCTGAACCACAACCCCTGTGGGAGCGAGCTTGCTCGCGATGAGGCCGGCACATTCAACAGTGATGGTGACTGACAAATCGCCATCGCGAGCAAGCTCGCTCCCACAGGGATATACGGTGTACTCAAAGGGCACATCCATCCGCTGAATGTTGCTCATCACAGGAATAAATTTCAAAAAATCGCAGTGGCTGACTATGGTGAGGGCTGTCTTCGGATCGCCAACAAGAGAACAAAACATGAGCCAGACACCGACGAATATTCAGCGCGCTGCCGTCATCGGAGCGGGCACCATGGGCCGTGGCATTGTCATGTGCCTGGCCAACGCCGGGGTGGCCGTGCAGTGGGTCGACAACAATCCCCAAATGCTGCAGCAAGCGCTGGCCACTGTGGCGGACACCTACGCCCACAACGTGCGCCAGGGCCGGATTGATCAGGGCGAAGCGGATGCTCGTGTCGCGCGCGTAACGGCGGCAGAAGGTTATGTGGCCATCCGCGATGTCGACCTGGTCATCGAAGCGGTGTACGAAAACCTTGAGCTCAAGCAGAAAATCTTCCGCGAACTGGACGGCCTGCTCAAACCCGAAGCGATTCTGGCCAGCAATACCTCGGCGCTGGACATCGACGCCATTGCTGCGGTTACAGGGCGCCCGCAGCAGGTCCTGGGCCTGCACTTCTTCAGCCCGGCGCACATCATGAAACTGCTGGAAATCGTCCGTGGCGCGCAGACGGCACCGACAGTCCTCGATGCGGCACTGGCGCTCGGCCAGCGCATGGGCAAAGTCAGTGTGGTGGCGGGTAATTGCGACGGTTTCATCGGCAACCGCATGCTCAATACCTATGTGCTCGAAGCACGAAAAATGCTGTTGGAAGGCGCTTATCCCTACCAGGTTGACGCAGCGCTACAAGGCTTCGGTTTCGCCATGGGGCCGTTCCGCATGTTCGATGTGGTGGGTGTCGACCTGCAGTGGCGCGCCCGGCAACTGTCGGGTGTCGGGCAGGATGCGCCGGAAGTTCAGGTGGATAACCGACTGTGCGAAATGGAGCGTTTTGGCCAGAAGAGTGGCAATGGTTACTACCACTATGAACTGGGCAGCCGTCAAGCCGAACATGATCCACAGGTGGACGCGCTGGTGCTGGAAGTCAGTGAAGGGCTGGGGTTCCAGCGTCGCGAGATCGGCCCGCAAGAAATTCTCGAGCGCTGCTTGCTGGCACTGGTCAATGAAGGCGCGAAGATTCTTCAGGAGGGCATTGCCGGATCGGCTCACGATATCGATCTGGTCTACCTCAATGGTTACGGTTTCCCGGCGGACAAGGGCGGGCCGATGGCCTGGGCGGATCAACAAGGGCTGGCGGATATCCATCGGCGCCTGATCGACCTTGAGACACGTCAGGGCGATCACTGGAACCCGGCGCGGTTGATTGGTGAATTGGCGGCGGCGGGCAAGGGCTTTGCTGACAAGTGATTGATGTGGCGCCTGCAAGGGTGCCTTCGTCGGATCGCCGCCCGGAGCAAGCCCGCTCCCACAGTGGATCTCCAGCGAGCACAAATTTTGTGTACGGCAGAGATTCACTGTGGGAGCGGGCTTGTTCGCGAAGAACGATAACGCGGTTTTCGTCTTAGACTTGGCGAACCAACTCCAGGAACCAACGCTGATGCCCCAACGCACCGACTACCCCCACTTCCAGCCCATCACCACCCGCTGGCACGACAACGACGCCTACGGTCACGTCAACAATGTTACCTACTACAGCTTCTTCGATACGGCGGTGAACACTTACCTGATCGAAGTCGGTGGCCTGGATATCCATGACGGTGAGGTGGTGGGGTTCGTGGTGAGTTCCTCCTGTGATTACTTTGCTTCCATTGCCTTCCCGGATCGCATCGAGATCGGTCTGCGGGTGGGCAAGTTGGGCAACAGTTCGGTGCAATACGAACTGGCCGTGTTCAAGCAAGGCGAGGATGAAGCCTGTGCGGCAGGGCGCTTCGTGCATGTGTTTGTCGATCGGGTGTCGAATCAACCCGTGGCGATTCCGGCAGGGTTGCGCGGGGCGCTGCAGCGTCTGGTGGTTCAGTAAGGCAAAAAAAATCGCAGCCCTTGGGCTGCGATTTTTGATGTACTCACCGGCGAGGCGCTCGGGGCCTTAGTCGCGGTAATACCTGTGGTGGTGCTTGCGATGGCCATAGGCATGGCCGCGGCCCGGATGGCCGTCACGGTAGTAACGACGATCACCATGGCCGCGATACGAACGACGATCGTCGTCTTCATCATCGTACTCTTTGCCCATGTAGTTACCCAGCGCGCCACCGGCGCCGCCGCCTGCTGCGGCGCCGATCAGGCTGCCGCTGGTGCCGCCCATGCTGCGACCGACCACGTTACCGCCTGCTGCGCCCAACGCACCGCCAAGGGCTGCTTCGCCACGGCTGTGTTTGTTTGCGCCGACGGCACTACCACCCGCGCCACCCAGGGCCGCGCCGATGGTGGAACCTGTATTGCCGCCTAACGACTGGCCGACGACAGAGCCCAGAACCCCGCCCAATGCGCCGCCTACACCGGCTTCGGTGGTGCCGCCAGCAGACGCGATACCGCTGACCAGGCCAAGGGACAACAAGAGAATCGAGGAGAACTTCATGGAGGAACCTCAAGGGGATGACGGCGCGATCCTGAGGCTCTGGAATGGGCGTGACAATCGAAATCCGACGAATAACACGACCTGTATACAATATTGCAAGTTACTGTTTTTTGGACGGAACTTAACGTTTTTTTGCCGGTCTTTTACTACTTCGCAAAGGCCGTTTTCATGAGGAAACGGCCTTTTTTGTGGGCGATTGGAAAGTGCTGGATCCGGAAGTCTCGTTGAGTGATCTGGCCTCATCGCGAGCAAGCTCGCTCCCACATTTGCTCTTCAGTGTGCACGGATTATGTGTACGACAGAATTCCACTGTGGGAGCGAGCTTGCTCGCGATGGGGCCAGTTCAGACGAAGTGTTACGCAGACCTGGCCATGATCAACCCGGTCTCGCTCGCCGCTTCCAACCGGATCGCCACGAACTTCGAAGTCGGCGTATGGCTGCCATCGCCGGTGCTTTCCAGCGGCACCAGCGGGTTCACTTCCGGGTAGTAGGCGGCCGCTTGCCCGGCCGGGATATCAAACGCCAGCAGCGCGAAGCCTTTTACCCGACGTTCCACGCCATCGTCCCAGAGCGAAACGATGTCAGCCTTCTGCCCCGGCCTGAAGCCCAGGCGAATGATGTCGGCTTCGTTGACGAACAACACATCCCGTTGTCCCTTCACGCCGCGATAACGGTCGTTGAGGCCATAGATCGTGGTGTTGTACTGATCGTGGGAGCGCATCGATTGCATGATCAGGTCCGGTAGCACACCGGTAGCGCGGGTGCGTTCGTGCACCAGGTCTTTGGGCAGTGCGTTCGGGCGGAAATTGGCCCGGCCCGAGGCGGTGTTCCACTTGCGTGCGCCGGCACTGTTGCCCAAGTAGAAGCCGCCCGGATTCCTGACCTTCTCATTGAAGTCCTTGAAGCCCGGAATGGTCTCGGCGATCAGGTCGCGGATGCGGCCGTAGTCGGCCACCAGCCAGTTCCAGTCCACCGGGTGGCTGCCCAAGGTCGCGGCAGCGATGCCGGCCAGGATCGCCGGTTCCGAACGCATCTGGTTCGACAGCCGCTGCAACTGACCGTTGGAGGCGTGGACCATGCTGAACGAGTCTTCGACGGTCACCGCTTGCGGGCCTTCGGTCTGGATATCGATGTCGGTGCGGCCCAGGCACGGCAGGATCAGCGCGTCCTTGCCGTGGGTCAGATGGCTGCGGTTGAGCTTGGTGCTGATCTGCACGGTCAGGTCGCAGTTTTGCAGGGCCTGAAACGTGCGCGGGCTGTCTGGAGTGGCCTGGGCGAAGTTGCCGCCCAGACCAATGAAGACTTTTGCCCGGCCTTCAGCCATGGCGTGAATGGCCTCGACCACGTTGTGGCCATTGTGGCGCGGTACCTTGAACTGGAAACGACGCTCCAGGGAGTCGAGGAATGCCACGGGCGGGCGCTCGTTGATGCCCATGGTCCGGTCGCCCTGCACGTTGCTGTGGCCACGCACCGGGCACAGCCCGGCACCCGGCCGGCCAATGTTGCCGCGCAGCAACATCAGGTTGGCGATTTCCTGGATGGTCGCCACCGAATGGCGGTGTTGGGTGATGCCCATGGCCCAGCACATGATGACGTTCTTGCTCTTGGCATACATGCGTGCCGCTTGTTCGATCTCTACCAGGGGCAGGCCCGACTGCTCAACGATCTGCTCCCACGGCGTCTCGTCGATAGTCGCCAGGTACTCCAGCACGTTGGCGCTGTGCTCATTGAGGAAGTCGTGGTCGAACACCGCCGGGGCACCGGTTTTCTGCGCGTCGCGCTCCCACAGCAGGAGGAATTTCGCCATGCCGCGCATGATCGCCATGTCGCCACCCAGGGCCGGGCGGAAGAACGCGGTGTTGGTCGGCTTGTCGCCGTTGGTGAGCATTTCGATCGCGTGCTGCGGATGCTGGAAGCGCTCCAGGCCGCGCTCTTTCAGTGGGTTGATGCACACCACTTGAGCGCCGCGCTTCACCGCTTCGCGCAGCGGTTCGAGCATCCGTGGGTGGTTGGTGCCGGGGTTCTGGCCCCAGACGAAAATCGCATCGGCGTGTTCGAAGTCGTCGAACGTCACGGTGCCTTTGCCGACACCGACGCTTTGCGACAACGCGACACCGCTGGCCTCGTGACACATGTTCGAGCAGTCAGGGAAGTTGTTGGTGCCATAGGCGCGCACGAACAGCTGATAGAGAAAAGCCGCTTCGTTGCTGGCCCGCCCCGAGGTGTAGAACTCGGCCTGATCCGGGCTCGACAAGCCGTTCAGGTGTTTGGCGATCAGCGCGAACGCGTCGTCCCAACTGATCGGTTGGTAGCGATCGGTTTCGGCGTTGTAGCTCATTGGCTCAGTCAGGCGGCCCTGATATTCGAGCCAATAGTCGCTTTGCTCCAGCAGCGAAGTGACGCTGTGTCTGGCGAAGAATTTGGCATCGACACGGCGTTTGGTCGCTTCCCAGTTCACCGCCTTGGCGCCGTTCTCGCAGAACATCACCATGCCGCCTTCCTGAGAATCGCCCCAGGCGCAACCGGGACAGTCGAAGCCGCCGTTCTTGTTGGTCTTGAGCATCATGCGCAGGTTTTTCAGCGCGTTGTCGCTGGTCAACCAGGCCTGGGCGACGCTGATCAATGCGCCCCAGCCACCGGCCGGGCCTTTGTAGGGCTTGTAGCGAGGGACGGGTTTCTGGTCGGCTTGACGGTGTTGACTCACGCTTGTTTCTCCAACGTTGGGCTGTAGACCCGCGGCGCATTCTTCTGTGGCAGATGGATGAGATTGAGGTTGTGCCGACGGGCCCATTGCACGGCAAGGCCCGTGGGCGACGACAGGCTGACCAGGGTCTGGATGCCGGCGCGCAAGACTTTCTGGATCAACTCGAGGCTGCAACGGCTGGTGACAATCGCCAGGCCGCCCGCGGTCGGGATGTTCTGGCGGACAAGTCCACCGATCAGCTTGTCGAGGGCGTTGTGCCGGCCTATGTCTTCGCGGCCCATCAGCAACTCGCCCTGATCGTTCATGAACACTGCTGCGTGCACCGCACCGCAATGCTGGCCCAAGGGCTGGAAGGCGCCGATGCGCTCGCGCAGACCATCCAGCCATTCGACTGGCGGCAGCGGGGCGCCGGGCAATACCTGAAGGTCCGGCAACGCCTGCTCGACCGCTTCCACGCCGCACAGCCCGCAACCGCTGGTACCGGCCAGTTGCCGACGCTGTTGCTTGAGGTTCCAGAAGGCGCGGTTGGCAATGGTCACTTGCGCGTATTGCGCCGCCCCCGAGCCGCTGAGTTGCAGGTCATAGATGTCCGTGGCGTCCTGGATGATGCCGCTGCCCAGGCTGAAGCCGACGATGAAGTCTTCGAGGTCCGTCGGTGTCACCAGCATGACCGCCTGGCTGATGCCGTTGTAAGCAATCGCCAACGCGACTTCCTCGGCCAGCGCGGTGCTGGTCGATTTCGTGTCTTCAAGGTTGCTGTAACTGTACGTCTGGCTGGCGGCGGGCGCGGGCGTTTCGAGGGCAGGCGCCGCGCAGGCAGGGCGCTTGGTGTTCATGGCATCACCGAGGGTTTGATCAGCTTTAAGACTAGGCGTGACAACTTGTCACGTCTAATCGTTAGTACTGATCTGCCGATAGATGCCGTCGATCAGGCGCGCGTCAGCGATTGTTGATAAATCGCGAAGCACGCCTCTGCCAGCGCCGATCGCGGTGCGCTACGACGCATTATCAGTCCCAGCCGACCAAGGGTCTGGGCGCTTTCGATGGGTTGCAGGCGCAAGTGTTCGGTCAGCCCTTCGAGGCCACCGTCCAATGGCATCACGGCGCAACACAGGCCGCCGTGCACAGCTTGTAACAGTTGATGGACGGCATCGGTCTGCAACAAGGGTTGTGGGGTGAGGCCGCGGCTGTGGAAGTTGTGGTCGATGGACTGGCGAAAGTGCATGCCGCTGGTGAGCATGCCCAGTGGCAGTTCGATCAATGATTCCCAGCTCAGCGGCGCCTCGCCAAAGGTGAAAAAGCGTTGGTCGTAGAGCAGGCCCATGCGGGTTTCGCTGAAAGCCAGGGAGTCGAAATGTTCGGCGTCCAGGCGCTCCAGGTAGGAAACGCCGAGGTCCAGGCGATTATTCGCCAGTTGTTCGAGAATCTGCTCGGAGCTCAGTGCCGAGAGTTCGAAGCGCAGGTTCGGATGTTCCCCGTGCAGGCGTTGCAGCAGCGGCAGCGGATCGAAGCTCGACAGCGGCACCATACCCAGACGCAAGGTCCCGACCAGGTTGCCGCGACAGGCGGCCGCCTCGGCGTACAGGCCGTCGTAGGCCGCCAGCACCGTGCGCGCCCAGGCCAGCACCCGCTCGCCCGGCGCCGTAAAACCTTCGAAGCGCTGACCACGATTGACCAGCGGCAGGTCGAGTTCCTCTTCAAGGCTGCGCAGGCGCATGGACAGGGTTGGCTGGGTGATGTGGCAGCGTGCGGCGGCCTGGCCGAAATGGCGGGTTTCGTCGAGCGCGATGAGGAATTTCAGCTGCTTGATGTCCATCTTCGCTCCTGGGTGCGGGAAGGGGGCCGATTCTATCGCAAGCGGGGTCATTGGTCGGGTTGGAATCGCAGGTGACGGTCGTGGTCTAGGCTTTGGCGTCCGGAACCCGAAACCCAAGGAGAGTGCACCATGAGTCTTTTTAGCTTTGTGAAAGAAGCAGGCGAAAAGCTGCTGGATTTGCTGACACCCGGCAACGCCAATGCCAGTGAGCAGTTGAAGGAGCACATCAAAAAGGTCGGCCTGGGCAACCCGAATGTGCAGGCGACGGTCGATGGTGACAAGGTCACGGTGACCGGCGAAGTGGCGAGCCAGGAAGAGAAGGAGAAGATCCTGCTGGCGGTGGGCAACATCGCCGGGGTTGGCAGCGTGGATGATCAGATTACCGTGACCGGGCCTGTCGTTGCTGCGGCGTGTTTTGTGGTCGTGAAAAAGGGCGACACCCTCAGCGCGATATCCTTGGCTGTATATGGCAATGCCAACAAGTACAACAAAATCTTCGAGGCCAACAAACCGATGCTGTCGCACCCGGACAAGATCTATCCGGGGCAGTCGTTGCGGATTCCTGAGTAATCTTCAAGACCGCTATCGCGAGCAAGCTCGCTCCCACACTGAATTCCGTCGTGAGCAAATATTGTGTTCACCGAAATTCCAATGTGGGAGCGAGCTTGCTCGCGATTGCAGGCAACTCGGTCTAGAGCCCCGCAATCAAATCCCGATAATCCCCGACCGCTGCAAACTCCGCGGTGTCCTTCGGCCCCTTGCGGCTGTCTGGCTCGCGCACGGCCAGCAAATGCGCTACACCGAAATCCCGTGCACTGCGCAGGATCGGCAAGGTGTCGTCGATGAAAAGGCTGCGCGCCGGATCGAAATCGATATCGGCTTGCAGCGCATCCCAGAACTGCGGGTTTTCCTTGGGGAAACCGTAGTCATGGGAGCTGATCAAACGTTCGAAGTAGGGCGCCAGTTGGATTTTTTCCAGCTTCAACGACAGCGCATCCCGATGGGCATTGGTGATCAGTACCACGCGCTTGCCGGCCTGTTTGATCGCCGCCAGAAAGGTATCGGCATCCGGGCGCAGGGCGATCAGGTGAGCGGTTTCCAGTTTCAGGTCGCGCACCGACAGCTTCAATTCGGCGCTCCAGAAATCCAGGCAGTACCACTGCAACTGGCCGGCATTGCGCTCGAACAACGGCTGCAACTCCATCTCGGCCATGGCCCGGCTGACCCCGTGCAGTTCGGCGTAACGCTGGGGCAGATGCTCCATCCAGAAGTGGTTGTCGAAATGCAGGTCCAGCAGCGTACCGTCCATGTCCAGCAGAACGGTATCGATGTCGGACCAGGGTAATGAAGGCATGGCAAAGTCTCGGGCGGTAGAAAGATATCTGGCATAAACAATCGGGTAAGCCGCGTTATAGTAGCGCGTTCACGCCAAGGAGCTTTGCATGCGCCAGAAACCCACCATACTCGCCCGCGAAATTGTCGCCACCAGTCGATTGTTCTGCGTGGAGGAGCTGAAGCTGCGTTTTTCCAATGGCGTGGAGCGCACGTATGAACGGCTGGTCGGCAAGGGTGCCGGGTACGGCGCGGTGATGATCGTGGCGATGCTCGATGCCGAGCACGCGGTGCTGGTCGAGGAGTATTGCGGCGGCACGGATGAATATGAAATGTCGTTGCCCAAGGGCTTGATCGAGCCGGGCGAAGACGTGTTGGCGGCGGCCGAGCGTGAGCTCAAGGAAGAGGCTGGTTTCGGCGCGCGGCAGCTGGAGCACCTGACCGAGCTGTCGCTGTCCCCCGGTTACATGAGCCAGAAGATTCAAGTGGTACTGGCCTCCGACCTCTACGAAGAGCGCCTGGAGGGCGATGAGCCAGAGCCGATGCGGGTGGACAAGGTCAATCTGCGTGAGCTCTCGGCGTTGGCACAAAACCCGCAATTTACCGAAGGCCGTGCCTTGGCGGCGCTGTACCTGGCCCGAGACCTGTTGACCCAGCGCGGAGCGTTCCAGCCATGAATTTCCCGCATCCATTGATGGCACCGGTCATCGAACTGGCCTTGCAGGCTGGCGAGGCGATCCTGCCGTTCTGGCGCACAGGCACCGCCGTCACGGCGAAGGCTGATGATTCACCGGTGACGGCTGCTGACCTGGCCGCGCACCACCTGATTCTGGCCGGGCTGACGGCGCTCGATCCGGGCATCCCGGTGCTCTCCGAAGAGGACGCCAATATTCCCCAAAGCGTGCGGGCCGGATGGCAGCGCTGGTGGCTGGTCGATCCGCTGGATGGCACCAAGGAGTTCATCAGCGGCAGCGAGGAGTTCACCGTCAACATCGCCCTGATCGAAAACGGTCGAGTGGTGTTCGGCGTGGTGTCGATGCCGACCAACGGGCGTTTCTATGTCGGTGGTGCCGGGCTCGGCGCGTGGCGTGGCGATAAGGGCGGCACGCCGATGGCGATTCAGGTGCGAGACGTCCCGTCGCCAGGCGAGTCGTTCACCGTGGTGGCCAGCCGTCGCCATTCGAGCCCGGAGCAGGAGCGGTTGCTGGCCGGGTTGAGCGCCAGCCTTGGCGAGCTGCAACTGGCCAATATCGGCAGTTCGCTGAAGTTTTGCCTGCTGGCGGAAGGGGCGGCGGATTGCTATCCGCGCCTTGCACCGACTTCGCAGTGGGACACGGCGGCGGCGCAAGGTGTGCTGGAAGGTGCCGGCGGTGAAGTGCTGGATCTGAACGGTGAGCCGTTCAGTTATCCGGCGCGGGAGTCGCTGTTGAATGGATTCTTTCTGGCGTTGCCGGCGAAGGCGGCGTGGCGGGAGAAGTTGCTGGAATTGGCCCGGTCCTGAGCTCACCTTACTTTGTGGCGAGGGGGCTTGTCGGTACGCCGCATCGCCCCGTTGGGCAGCGTAGCTGCCCCTAAAACATGCAATCTCATTGTGTCTGACACGCTGCGGACGCTGGACTTGGGAGTGCTGCGCACTCCAACGGGGGCAAGCCCCCTCGCCACAGGTTGTACAACACCCTCACATTCAGCGGTGCAACACGTACTGCCCGACAAACCTCACCGCATCCTCATCACGGCCTTCATTGACGACCCGCGTATGCAGGGTCAACCGCGCTCGGCTGTATCGCTGGAACGTGGTCAGGAATTTCTTCCAGATCACCGGATCCGGCGCCTGGCAAATGGCGTTGGCATCGCCCGTCACCGGCAGCGGATAGCTGATCTGCCCTTCCTGAATCACGATGTGCCCGTCTGTAATGCCTTCTTCCTTGAGCCGCAAATGCAGCCAGCCCCAACCGGCCAGGACCGCGCCGCAATACAGGCTGCCGCCGAACATGGTGCTCTTGTGGTTGACGTTGGC
Source organism: Pseudomonas sp. GM49 (assembly GCF_000282355.1). Taxonomy (GTDB): domain Bacteria; phylum Pseudomonadota; class Gammaproteobacteria; order Pseudomonadales; family Pseudomonadaceae; genus Aquipseudomonas. The sequence continues at coordinate 15,761 of NZ_AKJL01000295.1, read as the reverse complement.
TTCCAGCGGCAAGTGCAGGCGCAGTTGCTGGTCATGCCAGTCGAGCACTTTGAGGCCCATGTCCCGGGTGAGGGGAATGTCGTGATGGAGGACTGATTCCAGTTGTCGACTGTCGCGGCTCATTCAGGGGGCCTCTTGCTTGAAGTGGATGATTGGACGGTAACTCAGTCGAGGTCGTCAGGGTGGGCCGAAGCGCCACTATCCGAGAAGCTCAGACCGTGTTTGCGCAGTTTGTCGTGCAGGGTCTTGCGCGGAATGCCGAGGGCTTCGGCGACGCTGCGCACGGAGCTGTGCGAGCGTGCCAGTTCGGCGGCGATGAGCGTTTTTTCGAAGTTCTCCACTTGCTCGCTCAAACCGCCGCTGACGACTTCGGCCATATTGCCAGCGCCGCCTTGCGGCGTACTGTTGTCGAGGGCCAGTTCCAGCCCGAGGGCAAAACGCTCGGCCGCGTTTTGCAGCTCGCGCACGTTGCCGGGCCAGGTGTGGCGAAGCAGCAAGGCTCGTTGTCCCGGTTGCAGTTCATGGGGCGGCAAACCGTGGCGGGCACTGGCTTCATCGGCGAAATGCTGGAACAGCATCAGCGCGTCTTCGCCCCGTTCGCGCAAGGGTGGAATCCGCAGCGGCGCGACGTTCAGGCGGTAATACAAGTCGGCACGGAAACGCCCTTGATCCGCTGCCTGGCGCAGGTCTTCCTTGGTCGCGGCGATGATGCGGATATCCAGCGGGATCAGTTGATTGCCGCCCAGGCGTTCGACTACACGCTCCTGCAGCAAGCGCAGCAATTTGACCTGTACATCCAGGCCCATGCTTTCGATTTCGTCGAGGAACAACGTGCCGCCATTGGCGAATTCGAACTTGCCGATGCGGCGTTTCTGCGCACCAGTGAAGGCGCCGGGCTCGTGGCCGAACAGTTCGCTTTCGACCACTGATTCGGCCAAGGCTCCGGCGTTGATCGCCACGAACGGTCCGTTACGACGGCCTGATAAATCGTGCAGCGCCCGGGCCACGACTTCTTTGCCCGCGCCGGTTTCGCCGAGGATCAGCACGTCGGCCCTGGTCGCCGCCAGGGCGCCGATCTGCTCGCGCAGGCGCAGCATCGAAGGTGATTGGCCAACCAGTCGTGTGCTCAGCTCGTTGCGGTCACTCAAGGCCAACCGCAGGCTGCGGTTGTCCAGCACCAGCCGGCGCAGGGCCAACGCGCGGCGCACGCTGTCGAGCAGGGCGTCGCTGGCAAACGGCTTTTCCAGAAAGTCATAAGCCCCGGCGCGCATGGCCTGCACCGCCAGCGGCACATCGCCGTGGCCGGTGATCAACAGCACCGGCAGCTCAGGGTCCTGGGTGTGCAGTTCGGTCAACAGTTCGAGACCGTCCATGCCGGGCATGCGGATGTCGCTGACCACCACCCCTGGCCAATCACGTTGAAGTTGCGCGGCCAGGCCCTTGGCTTCGGCCAGCGGCAGGATTTTCAGGCCCGCCAGATCCAGCGTCTGGCTCAAGGCCTGGCGCAAGTGGGGATCGTCGTCGATCAACACGACCTGAATGCGGTTGTCGATGGTCATGCACTTCGGTCCTCGGACGGTTGCAGGCTCACGCCTGGTGCGCCTGCGCGCAGCTTCAGGGTAATCAGGGCGCCGCCCTCCTTGTGGTTGGCGAACGACAGTTCACCGCCGAAGGCGCGCATCAGGGTTTCGCAAATTGCCAGCCCTAAACCCAGGCCCTGGGTTCGGGTCTTGGTGGTGTAGAACGGCTCGCTGGCGCGCCCAAGGGCTTCCATGCAAAAGCCGGGGCCGTTGTCGCGAATGTACAGGTTGACGCCATCGGCCGTGGATTGGGCACTCAGCCAGAGTTTACGTGGCGGGCCTTTCTCCGTCAGGGCATCCAGGGCGTTGGCCAGCAGATTGCCGAGTACCTGGCGCAAGCGGGTTTCCCCGGCTTCGACCCACAGGGTGGCGGCCGGCAAGTCGCGGATCAGCTCGACGTCCATGCTGCGTCGACGCTTGGCCAGCAGGGCCAGGGCATCATCCAGCGCCGGTTGCAGGGCGACGCTTTCCGGGGCGTGCCGGTCGCGTCGGGCGAAGGCGCGCAGGTGGGCGATGATCGAGGCCATGCGACCGGTCAATTCGCTGATCAGCTTGAGGTTGCCGCGGGCATCGTCGGTGCGCTGGTGGTCGAGCAGCACCTCGGCGTTTTCCGCGTAGCTGCGAATCGCTGCCAGCGGCTGATTGAGTTCGTGGCTGATGCTCGCCGACATCGTGCCCAGTGCCGACAATTTGCCGGCCTGCACCAGATCATCCTGGGCGCGTACCAGCTCCTGCTGGGCCTGTTCGCGTTCCAGTACTTCCTGTTTAAGGCGCCGATTCAGGCCTTCGAGATCGCTGGTGCGTTCGGCGACCCGGCCTTCCAGCTCGCGTCGGGCCTTGGCTTCAAAGGCAATGCGTTCCAGGTAATGACGGCGGCGCTGCATCATCAGGCCGAGCAGCAGCATCAACACCAGAAGCGTTGCACCACCGATGGCCACCACCGTGCGCACCGGCCGGTCGATCAAGGTACGCGGGGCGAGGATGCTGACATTCCAGCCGGTTTCGGCGATCTGCTGAGTCTGGGTCAGCCAGGCATTGGGATTGAGCTCCAGCGGTTTTGGCTCGCGGGTCGGGTAGGGTTGAATCGCGGTGATGGCTTTGCTTTCTTCCTCGTTCAACGGGCGGGTCGATCGGAATCGCCACTCCGGTCGCGACGTGAGAATGACGACGCCGTTGTGGTCGGTCAGCAGCAGTTGTTCCGGGGTCTTGCCCCACAGGCTTTCGGTGTGGTCGAGGTCGACCTTGACCACCAGCACGCCGACGATTTTCTCGCCATCGCGCACACCGGCGGCGAAGAAGTAACCGCGCTTGGCGGAGGTGGTGCCCAGCCCGAAAAAGCGCCCGAGCTGTCCGGCCATGGCTTCGCTGAAATATGGCCGGAAGGAAAAATTGCGCCCGACAAAACTGTCGTGCTTGTCCCAGTTGGAGGCGGCCAGGGTCTTGCCGGTGACATCCATCAGGTACATGACTTCGGCACCGGTCTGGGTGGCGATGTTTTTCAGCAGCCGATTGGCATTGCCCTGGGTGACGCCATCGTCCGGTGCGCCGAGAACCGCGCGTAGAGCCGGCAGGTCGCCGAGGATCTGCGGTAACACTTCATAGCGGTGCAGGGTACCCAACAGGTTGGCGACGTAGAGGTCGAGGGTCTGACGATTCTGACTGGCCAGTTCGCTGCGGTAATAGCGCTCGGCAAGATGCTCCAGCGGCCACAGCAATGGCGCCAGGCACAGTGCCAGCAGGGCCAGGCTGCGCCAGCGGGGTCTGGGGGGGAGGGTCGGTTTCATAAGCAGCATGCGCCTGTGGGTACAGGCGCATTATGCCTAGGCTTGCCCGCCTTGGGTCAGGTGCATCTTGATAGGCGAGCTTCAGCCGGCCTATCAGGCAAAGACGTCGGCGTCCTTGAAAAATACGCCGGCCTGATCTTTTGCCGACAACTGCGGTGCTGCGTTCAATTGCCAGTCGATGGCCAGATCCGGGTCGTCCCAGCGAATACTGCGCTCGGCCGATGGCGTGTAGTAGTCGGTGGTTTTGTAAAGAAACTCGGCAAATTCGCTCAAGACCACGAACCCGTGGGCGAAACCTTCCGGGACCCAGAGCTGGCGATGATTGTCGGCAGACAGGCGCACGGCGACCCATTTACCGAAGTGCGGCGAGCTGCGGCGTATGTCCACGGCGACGTCCAGCACTTCACCGACCGTGACGCGAACCAGTTTTCCCTGGGTATTTTCCAGCTGGTAATGCAGACCGCGCAGCACGCCCTTCTGCGAGCGGGAGTGATTGTCTTGAACGAAATCAGTGTCGAGTCCGGTGGCCTCTTTGAAGGCCCTGGCGTTGAAGCTTTCGTAGAAGAAACCACGTTCGTCACCAAAGACCTTGGGTTCAAGGATCAGAACACCGGGCAGGTCGGTGGTCACTACATTCATGGTGATTCTCCAGTAACAGGCGTTTGATGGCCGCCATTCTTGCGCAAAGTGCCATTCGAGGCGAGTAGCAGAACACTCATACCGGCTTGCGGGGGGTTGCGTATCGCCCGAAGCAGTGGCGATATAGATGCCTAATAAAATTTCAGGGGTCGTTGTATGCCGCTTGCCACGTTGATTCATCGCGCCAGTTTGCCCAGCCCGCAGGTGTCTGCGGAGCAGGCGCTAGAACTGCTGGAAGAACATTACGGGTTCAGCGGCAGGTTGCAGGCCCTCGGCAGCCAGCAAGACCTGAATTACCGCGTCGACAGCGAGCGGGGGCGTTTCGTCCTGAAAATCTGCCGTGGCGATTATTCCGCGCTGGAGATTCAAGCCCAGCACGCCGGCCTCAAGCATCTGGATGGACACCCGCAAGTGCATGTGCCGCGGGTGATGCCGGCAAAAAACGGTGCAGACCTGCTGTCACTGGAGGTGGGTGGCCAGGCGGTGCATGTGCGACTGCTCGATTACATCGAAGGCCAGCCCTTGACGAGCCTCGGGCATTTCAGTCGTACGGTGGTGGCCGGTTTCGGCCGACTGTGCGGCGAGATGGACCTGGCCCTGGTGGATTTCGACCATCCGGGTCTGGAGCGAACCCTGCAATGGGACGCCCGCCATGCCCACGCCTTGATCGCGCACTTGCTGCCGGTGATCAAGGATGAAACCCAGCGCAAACTGATCGTCGAAGCGTCCGGGCAAGCCGAGCGGCATTTGCAGCCACTGGAAGACAAACTGCCGGTGCAGGCCATTCATATGGACATCACCGACGACAACGTGGTGTGGCAGCGCGATGCGCAACGCCATTGGCAGCTGCAAGGCGTGATCGATTTCGGCGACCTGGTGCGTACCTGGCGCATTACCGATCTGTCGGTCACCTGCGCCGCGCTGCTGCATCATGGCGAAGGCGATCCGTTGTGCATTTTGCCGGCAATCCAGGCTTACCACGCGGTCAACCCGTTGCAACACGAAGAGTTGCTGGCTCTGTGGCCGCTGATCGTCGCCCGTGCGGCGGTGTTGGTACTCAGCGGCGAACAGCAGGTCAGCATCGATCCGGGCAATGCCTACAGCCGCGACAACTTGGTCCATGAATGGGAAATCTTCCGTGTGGCCACGTCGGTGCCGTTGGCGTTGATGGAAGCGGCAATCCTCACGGCCGTCGGCCAGAACCTGCCAGCCATCGGCAGCGAAGGCTTCGCGCCACTGTTGCCGAGCCTGGTGGGGCGTGAGTTCGCCTTGATCGACCTGGGCGTGCTCAGTCCGCATTTCGAGGCCGGGAACTGGGAGCAGGCGGGTGTCGATCAGCGCCTGCTGGATGAAGCGGCCGCGGCACATGGCCTGGCGGCCAGCCGTTACGGGCAATACCGCCTGTCCCATACCCGCCCGGACAGCGCCACTGAGCCGGACACTTGCCCGTTGCACGTCGAGTTGCGTGTGCCTCAGGGTACGGCGGTCGAAGCGCCGTTTGCCGGGGTGGTGCATTACCCATCGACGGGCGTGCTGCAACTGGACGGCCCGCAATTGAGTGTGCGGCTTTGGGGCGTCACACCGTCGCTGCACAGCGGCGCGGCACTGGTCAAAGGCCAGGTACTGGGTTCGGTCAGCGGCCCTTTGATCGTGCAGTTGTGCCGTGGCGCGTCGATTGATGCACCACTGTTCTGTACGCCTTCGCGCGCGGCGGCCTGGCAAGCGTTGTGCCCTTCGCCGGCCGCGTTGCTGGGGCTGGCCTGTGATGCCGAAGCCGAGCTTGACGGACCGACCCTGTTGGCCCGGCGCGATGCCAGCTTTGCCCGTACGCAAAAGCACTATTACGTTGATCCGCCGCGCATCGAGCGTGGCTGGCGCAACCATCTGATCGACATGCAGGGCCGCTCCTACCTCGACATGCTCAACAACGTTGCGGTATTGGGTCACGGCCATCCACGCATGGCCGCCGTCGCCAGCCGCCAGTGGTCATTGCTCAACACCAACTCGCGCTTCAACTACGCAGCCGTGGCCGAGTTCTCCGAACGTTTGCTGAAGCTGTCCCCGGACGGCATGGATCGGGTGTTTCTGGTCAACAGCGGGAGCGAGGCCAACGACCTGGCGATTCGCCTGGCGTGGGCCTACAGCGGCGGCCGAGACATGCTCAGCGTGCTGGAGGCCTATCACGGCTGGACGGTTGGCGCAGACTCGGTGTCGACCTCGATCGCCGACAACCCCAAGGCCTTGAGCAGCCGCCCGGACTGGGTGCACCCGGTGACCGCGCCAAACACCTATCGCGGTGAATTCCGTGGCCCCGACAGTGCGCCGGATTATGTGCGCAGCGTCGAGCACAACCTGGCGAAAATCGCCGGGCAGGAACGCCAACTGGCCGGTTTCATTTGCGAGCCGGTGTACGGCAATGCCGGCGGTATCTCGCTGCCACCGGGCTATTTGAAACAAGTCTATGGCATGGTCCGGGCCCGGGGCGGCGTGTGCATCGCCGACGAAGTGCAGGTCGGTTACGGACGCATGGGCGATTTCTTCTGGGGCTTCGAAGAGCAAGGCGTGGTGCCGGACATCATCACCATGGCCAAAGGCATGGGCAACGGCCAGCCACTGGGCGCGGTCATCACCCGCCGGGAAATCGCCGAGGCGCTCGAGGCCGAGGGTTACTTCTTCTCCTCCGCTGGCGGCAGCCCGGTGAGTTGCCAGGTCGGCATGGCCGTGCTGGATGTGATGGAAGAGGAAAAGCTCTGGGAGAACGCCCAGGTCGTTGGCGGCCACTTCAAGCAGCGCCTCGAAGCGTTGATCGATATTCATCCGTTAGTGGGCGCGGTGCACGGTTCCGGTTTCTACCTGGGCGTCGAGTTGATCCGCAACCGCGAAACCCTGGAGCCGGCCACCGAAGAAACCACGGCACTGTGCGATCGCTTGCGTGAGCTGGGGATCTTCATGCAGCCGACCGGCGATTACCTGAACATCCTCAAGATCAAACCGCCGATGGTCACCTCGCGCCAGAGTGTGGATTTCTTCGTGGACATGCTGTCGAAGGTGCTTGCAGAAGGGCTGTAAACCGATCCACGAATGAATGCGGCCCAATGTGGGAGCGGGGGTGTAGTTCGATTGATATCGACTTTTTGTCGATTATTTTTGTAACTGCGGATTGATGGTGCTTCAAAAGTCGATATTTATCGGATATAAAGTCGCCATTGCCCACGGCGTGTACCCATGCGCTTTCTTTTCTGTCAGGCATCAACGCCACCCTGGAGTCCTGATCCATGACCACTTTGAACAGCACCCCTCGCGCCGACGGCTTCTACATGCCAGCCGAATGGGCACCCCAAACCCAGACCTGGATGATCTGGCCCGAGCGCCCGGACAACTGGCGCCTGGGTGGCAAACCGGCACAGGCCGCACACGTGGCAGTGGCCAAGGCCATCGCCCGATTCGAACCGGTCACCGTGGCGGTTTCCGCCGGCCAGTACGAAAACGCCCGTGCCCGTCTGGACGTGCCGAATATTCGCGTAGTGGAAATGTCCAGTGACGACGCCTGGGTTCGCGACTCCGGTCCGACTTTCGTCATCAATAACAGTGGCGAAGTCCGTGGCGTGAACTGGGACTTCAATGCCTGGGGCGGTTTTGACGGCGGTCTGTATTCGCCGTGGAACCGTGATTCGCAGGTCGGTGGCAAGATCCTCGAGATCGAGCGCAGCCCGCGTTACCGCACCGAAGGCTTCGTGCTTGAAGGCGGTTCGATTCACGTCGATGGCGAAGGCACCCTGATCACCACCGAAGAATGCCTGCTCAACCGCAATCGCAACCCGCACATGAACCGCGAAGAAATCGAAGCGGTCCTGAGTGCGAACCTGGCTGTGGATAAAATCATCTGGCTGCCGGATGGCTTGTTCAACGATGAAACCGACGGCCATGTGGATAACTTCTGCTGCTACGTGCGTCCGGGTGAAGTGCTGCTGGCCTGGACTGATGATCCGCAGGACCCGAACTACCTGCGCTGCCAGGCGGCGATGAAAGTGCTGCAAAGCAGCACCGACGCCAAGGGCCGCCCGTTCAAGGTGCACAAAATGCCGATCCCGGGTCCGCTGTTTGCGACCGAGGAAGAGTGCGCCGGTGTCGACCCGGTGGATGGTACGCAGGAGCGCAACCCTAGCGTTCGTCTGGCCGGTTCCTACGTGAACTTCCTGATCGTCAACGGCGGCATCATCGCACCGAGCTTTGACGACCCGCAGGATGGCCCGGCAAAGGAAATCCTGCAGAACCTGTTCCCGCAGCATGAAGTGGTAATGGTGCCTGGTCGTGAACTGTTACTGGGGGGCGGCAACATTCACTGCCTTACCCAGCAGCAACCCGCGCCGCACAAGGAGTGAGTGCGGTCGTAACAGCTTGAGTTGATTGCGAAATTTCTCAACCTGTAAATCAGCCTCCATCATTGCACGGAGCCCGCAGCCCTTCAGGGTTGCGGGCTTTTTTGTATCCGCCAGGCCTCACTTCAGACACCTTGGCACAGCTCTTGTATCTCTGCTGTTGTAACTCGGGGAGGGAGAGGACTTCGATGTTCTGTCATAAACCTTGGATAAGTTAGCCGCTCACAAACCGGGAGAGAGCGCTGAAATGAACGCCGAAGTGAATGTTGTGGGCGAAAAGGCGTTGCATCCCCTGGCAGTAAACAGCGAATCGCTCCAGATCCTGGCGCACTGGTTCAAGTCCAATGGAATGCGTCAGATCAGCGAAACTGATCCGCGCCGGACGATGATCGAGCGTTACCCTGCTGGTTTATTCAGCGAGGCGGAACTGGATGCGTTGTGGGATGTGATGGAAGGATAAGAAGAAAAACAACGGATTGAGCAAGAAAAAGCGCTGCCGGGATGGCAGCGCTTTTTTTTGCCCGCAGATTCATGCTGTCACCAGGATCCCCTGTGGGAGCGAGCTCGCTCGCGATAGCGGTGGGCCAGTCAACAAAAATGTCGACTGCCCCACCGCTATCGTCGGAACGCTGCCCGGAGCAAGCTCGTTCCTACGGGGTTTGTGACGCAACCATTCGACCGATTCAAGCAACAGACTGAAAACCAATCCGGCGTTTTTCAGGGAGCGCTGAGGCACTAATCTGCCGACATCGAATTTTCCTGAATGTCTGTCGGAGCTTGCCCATGATTCTGCATTACATCTACGACCCGTTGTGCGGTTGGTGCTACGGCGCCAAACCGCTGGTGCAAGCCGCCCAGGCTGTGCTGCCGGTGATTGCCCACGGCGGCGGCATGATGACGGGTGCCAATCGGCAACAGGTTTCGCCACAACTGCGCAGTTACGTCTTACCTCATGACCGGCGCATCGCCGAATACAGCGGGCAGCCGTTCGGTGAAGCCTATTTCGAAGGATTACTGCGAGATCACACCGCCTTGTTCGACTCGGCTCCACCCATCGCTGCGGTACTGGCTGCCGAGCAAATGGCAGGTCGCGGGCTGGAGTTGTTGGGGCGTTTGCAAAGTGCTCACTACGTGGAGGGGCGCCGCATCGCCGACGAATCGGTACTGTTCGAACTGGCCCTGGGCATGGGGCTGGACCGTCAAACTTTCGAAAAAGCCTTCATGGCGGCCGACACCGAAGGCCATATCAGGAACAGCCGGGCGCTCCTGGCCAAGGTGGGCGGGCAGGGTTTTCCGACCCTGGCACTTGAGCACAATGAGCAATTCACTTTGATCGATATCGGGCCGTGGCTGGGCAAGCCCCAGGCATTTGCGCAGTGGCTGGGTCAGTCGCTGCCCGATCAGGGCTCATCCAATTCCGTAGCCGCTTGTGGTCTTGATAGCTGCATTGATTGAATATTCCTGCCGCGTAAAGCAGTTTCTTAGACGATTTTTACCTGTTTTTAGAAGATTCATGAAATTGACACATTGTTGAGGGCGCAGCTACGATTCGGCCCAACGCCTGTGGCCGACCGCCACGACTCAAAAACAATAAAAGGCCCGCCGCGAGAAATCGTGGGCGGGCCTTTTTGTTTTCGCCTTGAAATAAGAGCGCAATAGCGCCGTTTCGGCCGTTCGACACAGCGCGTATCAACCGTATCAAGGAAAAAACAAAATGTTGAACAAGCGAATCAGCCTGATCGCACTGGGGATGTTGAGCGCTACACAGGCCATGGCGAACGACCAGGCCGAATCCAAGGGTTTTGTTGAAGACAGCAGCCTCAAAGTGCTGCTGCGCAACGCCTACATCAATCGTGACTTCAAAGACGGCAACCCGGATAAATCCGAGTAGGGCCAGGCAGCCATCGGCACGTTCTCGTCCGGCTTCACCCAAGGCACCGTGGGTGTGGGTGTGGACGCTTTCGGTCTGTACGCACTGAACCTGGAGCGCAGTGAAGACCGTAGCGGCGCGCAAGGTATCGATTTCTTCAAAAAGGGCGACAGCGGCCAGCCGGCTGACGACCTGTCCAAGGGCGGCGCAGCGATCAAGTTCCGCCTGTCCAGCACCACCCTGACCTACGGCGACCAGATGCCGGCCCTGCCGGTGCTGAACTACGACAACTCGCGCCTGCTGCCGGAAAGCTACACCGGCACCCTGATCACTTCCAAAGAGATCAAAGGCCTGCAACTGGACGCCGGTCGCTTCACTGCCGAATCGCGTAAAAGCGCCGAAGGCCGTGACAGCGGTGGCTTGAAGTCGATCAACGTATTGGGCGGTAGCTACCAGTTCACCGAGCAATTCAAGGCCGCACTGTACGCTTCCGACGTCGAAGACGTGCTGAAGAAACAATACGTGAACGCCAACTACGTGTTCCCGATCGACAAGGATCAGTCCCTGACCCTGGACTTCAACGGCTACCGCACCAAGCTGGAAGATTCCTACGTTCGCGAAAACGCTATCACCGGCGATGACAACAAAATCTGGAGCCTGGCGGCCACCTTTATCACCGGCCCACACTCGTTCACCCTCGCGCACCAGCGCAGCACCGGTGACAGCAACCTGGGCTACGCCTACGGCGGCTACCAGAAAGATCAAGGTCGCATCGGCGACGGTGGCAACACCATCTACCTGGCGAACTCCTACTGGTCTGACTTCAACGCCGAAGACGAACGCAGCTGGCAACTGGGCTACGGCCTGGATTTCAGCACCTTCGGTGTACCGGGCCTGAGCTACAACTTCGCCTACGTACGCGGTGACAACATCACCACCTCCACCAGCGAAGGCGGCACCGAGCGCGAGATCTTCAACCAGATCAAATACGTCGTCCAAAGCGGCCCGGCCAAAGACCTCAGCGTGAAACTGCGCAGCTCGGTCCTGCGCGTGTCGCAGAAGTCGAGCGAGTACAACGTCAGCGGCAACGAAGTGCGTGTGTTCGTGGATTACCCGATCAATATTTTCTGATGATGGGTTGCGGTATTGAGGCCTGATGCAAGGCTGAGAAAAGAAAGGCCCCGACTGGTTCGGGGCTTTTTTGTATTGTTGATATGCTCATGTCGTCAAAACTCGATTTCGGTAACACGTCTTTCGAACGTGTCGTCCGCGGCGGCATGTCTTAGCACTTCGAACCGATTGCTCGTGTATACGGCAATGCCGTATAGTTCGCCCATGTTCACGATTATCGAAACCGAAATTTTCAAGCGTTATGCTGAGTCCATCTGGGACGATGGCGAACGTCATGAGTTCATTACCTGGCTGGCGACTAATCCGTTGGCTGGCGATGTGGTTCCTGGTAGCGGTGGCCTACGCAAGGTTCGTTGGTCCCGTAGCGGAATGGGCAAACGAGGCGGTACTCGTGTCATTTACTACAACACGCTTTCTGAAGGCTCTATCTGGTTGCTAATCGCCTACACCAAGGCGAAATTTGACAATTTACCCGTAGCCTTCCTTAAGCAACTGAAGGAGGAAATCAGCAATGGTCAATGAACTGGAGCAATTCCAGCAGGACTTGCTGGACTCTGTGCGTCAAATGAAAGCAGGCAAAGCCGCTCGCGTGACAGAGGTGCCGTTGTCTGCGGCAGCTGAAGCACGGGCTAAAGTCGGTGTATCTCAAAGTGCATTCGCCAAGTTGATTGGAGTCAGTTTGCGAACGTTGCAGGATTGGGAACAGGGGCGTCGGCAACCGACGGGAGCGGCGCAGACACTGTTGCGTGTGGCGAGTCAGCATCCTGAGGCATTGCGTGACCTTCAAGCGATTTAGCTAAGAAGGCAAACTCCCTTCTCAACACATCGCCGAAATTGAGAAAGTCGGCAGGTCTCTCGATGGGCGCCAGTACTTTGCATGCCTTCTCCTTCATTCATTACACAACGTAACGAATGAAGTTCCCGCCCCCACCTTTATCCCCTCCCGCCAACCCCATACATTCATCTCCAACGCCTCTCCCATCATCCCGACGGGAAGGTCACTGGAGTTTCCCTCATGCCTTTCGTAAGCGTACGCATCACCCGCGATGGCGTTACCACTGAGCAGAAAGCTCAGGTGATCGCCGAAATCACTGAAACCCTGGAGCGCGTTCTCAACAAGCGCCCTGACCTGACCCACATCGTGATCGAGGAAGTCGACACCGATAACTGGGGTTACGCCGGCATCACCACCACTCAGTACCGCAAGCAACTGGCCGAGGCGGAGGGGCAGTCATGACGTCCTCCGTCACCATCGATTTCATCTCCGATGTGGTGTGCCCCTGGTGCGCGCTGGGGGCGACGGCGCTGGAGCAGGCGATCGAGAACGTTGCCGGGGAAGTCTCGGTCGAGCTGACCTACAAGCCGTTCGAGCTGAACCCGAACATGCCGGCCGAAGGTGAGCCAGCGGTCGAGCACCTGATGCGCAAATACGGGCGCACTGCTGAAGACGTCGCCGCCGGCAAGGCCATGCAGATTGCTCGCGGCGAGGCCATCGGCTTCAAGTTCGATCTGGAGAAGCGCACGCACTTCTACAACACCTTTGATGCGCACCGTTTGTTGTTGTGGGCGTTGCAGGAAGGCCGGCAAGTCGAACTGAAGAAGGTCCTGCTTCGGGGCTATTTCAGCGAAGGCCAGAACCCGAGTGATCACCAGGCGCTCGTGAGTCTGGCGACTGAAGCGGGGCTGGACGGGGCAACCGCACAAGAGGTGCTGGCGTCCGGTGCGTTCGCCGATGAGGTGCGGGAACTTGAAGCGTACTACCAGCAGCGTGGCATCAACTCGGTTCCGGCCATGGTGCTGAACGGTCGCCACCTGGTGTCCGGTTCGCAATCGGTCGAGTACTACGAACAGATGTTGAGAGAAATGGCCAAGGCCCCGGCCGAAGCCTGATTACAGATTTTCTACCCCATTCTTTATTGTCAGAGGTCTTCATCATGAGCATTTCGAAAAAAGTCATCGTTATCACCGGCGCATCCCAAGGTCTCGGCGACGGTATGGTCAAAGCCTTTCGTGAACTCGGTTACCGGATCGTCGCCACTTCGCGCTCGATCAAGCCGTCCACCGATCCGGACATTCACACCGTGGCCGGTGACATCGGCGAACCGGAAACCGCCCAACGCGTCATCCGTGAAGCGATTTCCCGTTTCGGTCGCATCGACACCCTGGTCAACAACGCCGGGATCTTCATCGCCAAGCCGTTCACCGCGTACACCGCAGAAGACTACGCCAATGTGTTGTCGGTGAACCTCAATGGCTTCTTCTACATCACCCAACTCGCCATCGCCGAAATGGAAAAGCAGGGCAGCGGCCACGTCGTCAACATCACCACCAGCCTGGTGGACCACGCCATCGACGGCGTGCCATCGGTGTTGGCTTCACTGACCAAGGGCGGCCTCAACGCGGCAACCAAATCCCTGGCCATCGAATACGCCAAGCGCGGAATTCGGGTGAACGCGGTCAGCCCCGGCATCATCAAGACCCCGATGCACGGCGAAGAAACCCACGCCGCACTGGGCAATCTGCACCCGGTCGGGCACATGGGCGAGATCGATGATATTGCGCAAGCGGTCGTGTATCTGGACGGCGCCAAGTTCGTCACTGGCGAAATCCTGCACGTGGACGGTGGTCAGAGCGCGGGTCACTGAAAGCGATTTTTCAAACCCCGGAAACAACAAAGCCCCTGCATTGCTGCAGGGGCTTCGTTTTGTATGGTGCCGGCATCAGGGAATCAAACCCGGGACCTACTCATTCCAGTTTTTCCGCCCGGAGAGCCCTCTGAACGGAGGGGCGCTCATACATTCGCTCATACCAGGCTTGGAGATTTTTCAAACCGTCGAAATGAATGTCGGCCTGGTAATAGCTCTTCAACCAGGAAGCTCGGCCCCATCCAATCAATGCGAAAAGATAAGCATCCACCACAGTAAAGGTATCGCCCATCAGGAACTGCCTATCGGCCAATTGTTCGTTGATCCACGCGAAACGCTTTTCAAGCTTGGGTTTGACGGTATTCACGTACTTACCGGCTAGGCCAGCGTACAGCAACGGAATGAAACCCTTGTGGATCTCGGAAGTCAGGAAGCTCAACCATTCCTGCAGTCGGTAACGATCCATGGTGCCGTTGGCTGGTGCCAAACCTATCTCCGGATGCTGGTCAGCCAGATACTGCACGATCACCGCTCCCTCACGCAGGAGTGTGCCATCGTCCAGCTCCAAAACGGGGACGTAACCCAATTCGTTCACGTCGTGATAGCTGTCACCAAGTTCAGTGAGCTGCTTTTTGTTGTCCACCTTGATTAGCGTGACATCAATACCAAGCTCGTTCAGCACAATGTGGGGCGAGAGGGAGCATGCGGCTGGCATGTAATACAGCTTCATCTATGAACTCCAGAAAGTGGCGGAGATGTTCGCTTCCAGTCGGAGGAAGCAGCTCCGCGCATTTTAAAGTCGTGGTATAAAATGGGAAGAAGGCACTATTTTGTGGTGTAGGTACAAAATATATACCTTAATTAACTTTGAGATTTCCTCACCATGAAAGACAACATATCGGGTTGCTCGGTAGAAGAGGCGATGCGCTTGTTGGGCGGTCGTTGGCGCCTACTACTGGTTTCGTATTTGCTTGATGGCCCGAAGCGCTTCAATGTTTTGCGGCGCGATATCCCCGCGATATCGCAACGGATGCTCACGCTTGATCTGCGCGCCCTGGAAGAAGCCGGCCTTGTTAAGCGCACGGTATATCCCACAGTGCCCGTAAAGGTGGAGTACGAACTCACAGAGGATGGCCGGCGCCTGGAGCCTGTCGTTGAGGTGATGAAGCAATTTGGCTTATGGATCAAGAGCCGCCCAACTACCTGACTCCTACAGTCCGTTTTGCGTTGATTGAAGATGTCCGCTGTGGTCGATGTCGAATGGTTTTCGCCCGGCCGTTAGATACGGGTTCAAATCGGTCACCGGCCAGGTTGACCGAAGTTAGATTTGGAGATTCTGGTAATCCTCTGAAAGCCTTACAGATCA
This sequence comes from Pseudomonas sp. GM49, assembly GCF_000282355.1. Taxonomy (GTDB): domain Bacteria; phylum Pseudomonadota; class Gammaproteobacteria; order Pseudomonadales; family Pseudomonadaceae; genus Aquipseudomonas. The sequence continues at coordinate 367 of NZ_AKJL01000295.1, read as the reverse complement.
AGGCCTGCAAGGTATTTCGGAAAACAACCACTGGTGAGGATTAAAACGCCTAAAACTGAGTGTAGAGTCCGAGTGCCTGGCCGGGGATTTCACCCCGTGAGACTTACAGTTCAATACTGCCCAAATAAGCTCGATAAACAAGCGTAATGCCACTCACCAAGATGATGAGGTTAATCAGTCTGGTGAAGGCGTCGCGAGACATTCTAAGGTTGATGTGACCGCCTATCCAAAGCCCAATGACCAAGGCTGGCAACAAATAGATAGCCGTCAGCACCAGCGAAAGGTCCGTGTAGACGCCTGCCATTGTGAGCATGGACAGACGTACCAAGTGAATCGCCCCGGATTCTCTAGACACCTTGCAAGCTCA
>NZ_AKJL01000294.1 GCF_000282355.1 Pseudomonas sp. GM49 | reverse complement strand
GATCCCCTGCCGTAGCGGTGTGGCAGGCTCCGGCGCGGGGCGTTGATCGAGATGAATTTTTCTTCACCCCACAGTTCCGCTGCTGCCTGTACATTGCCCTCGCTCATTCAAGAAACTACGGTTTGCCCGCCCTCCCGCGGGCTTTTTTTTGCCTGCGAATTTGCCTGACGACCACCGCTGGTTGTATCTGGCCGACACCGTCCATCACTGTGCCAACTGCGTGACGCTCCCTTGCGACTGCTCGGGCAGCAAACAGCCTTTGGCCATCCACTGGCAGTCTCTGGCCCAGCGATAGCCGGATTCCAGCTCGCCTCGGTCGTTGTAATAACCCAGCCGCAATTGAGTGGCACTCAGGTCGAGCTTGGCAAAACCAGCCCGCGACGCAGTAAACGTGCTATCCGGTGTTGGCACGTTCACAGCACTCAGCCTCTTGCCACCCGCCCCGGAAATGACCCACGCGGGTTCACCTGCACGCAACAGCAATTGCTGGTTGTGATCATGACCTGACAAAAGCATATCGACGTGGTTGCGTTCCAGCACTGGCAAGAGCCGGGTGACCAGATCCGACTCCTCGCCATGCTCGCCTTGATTGCGCACCGGATGATGGGACGCGGCTATTCGCCAAACCGGCGCCGGTCCGGGTGCCTGGAACGCCTGATCGATAAAGTCGATTTGCTGCTGCAAACGTTCACGTGGCGCCGAGGTATCGAGGAACACCATCCGCACCAATGGCCGCCCGTCGACGTTACCGAAATCCCTGACGTAGAAATTCGCCGGCATCTGCCAGCGACCTGACCCCTTGTGCTGTTGGCCGTACTCAATCTCGTATTTTTGCGACACCGGGTAATCGTGGTTACCCAGCACCGCGTAAAACGGCACATGGCTGAGCCAGCGCCCCCAATAGACACGCTCGAATCGGGTTTCCCAGTGGAAGTCGTGGGTACTGGTCAATGGCTTGCCGTAGAAGTTGTCGCCCAGGAACACCACCATGTCCAGGCGCCCCTCTCTGGACGCAACCCGCTCCATGGCTTGCCCTACCCGCCACTGTTGCAAGTCACCACTGCCCTGATCACCCACCGCGATCATCGACACTGATGCAGGGTCCAGACCGCTCAGCGGAACATAGGGCGATGGTGGTGTGAACAACCAATAACCACCGACAAATAACAGAACAACGAGAGCGACGCCGGAGCAAAGCACGATCCTTCCAGGCACCGAACGTTTTGCAGAAATCGAGGGGAAAACTGTGCGTTTCAATCAGGGGCTCACAGGGCTTTAAAAGCCAGGCAGGGTGGCGAAATGAAGAGCGATCTACACCCCCAATGGATCACAGTGTTTGTTCACATTTTGTTAAGAAATCGTTCCGTATACTTTTTCCAGCCTGTTTTTTTCGGCCTTCCTTTTCCAGTAGCCAGGTTTCTGGAAAAACCACTCCTGAGCCTGTACCCCCCCCCCC
>NZ_AKJL01000293.1 GCF_000282355.1 Pseudomonas sp. GM49 | reverse complement strand
GCTGCCGCACTCACCGCATCAGCCGCCATCCTGACGGCTTGTGGCAACTCGATTGCGCGGACGGTCGGCAGTTTTCCACGCGCTCGCTGGTACTCGCCACGGGAGGCTTTCACGCTAACCTGGAATGGCGCACCAAGTACCTGGGGCCGGGATGGGATCTGGCCAAGGTCCGTGGGTCGCGCTACAACACCGGTGACGGGATCCGCATGGCCATGGAGGTGGGCGCCGTGGCGCACGGGAACTGGTCCGGTTGCCACGCAGTGTTCTATGACGTGAACGCGCCGCAAATGGGTGACCTCAGCCGCCTAAACCAGCAAAAGAACTACTTCCACCTGGGTGTAGTAGTCAATGCGCACGGCAAACGTTTCGTTGATGAGGGCCAGGATTTTCGCAACTACACCTACTCCAGCATGGGCGCCAGCGTCATGGCGCAACCAGGGGGCGTGGCCTGGCAGATCTTTGACCAGCACAGCCACCACTTGCTGCCCGATGAGTATCGGGTACGCCAGGTGACGCGTCTCCAGGCAGACACGCTGCAAGGGCTGGTCGAGCAGATGGAGGGGGTCAACGGCAACGCGCTGCTGCAAACTCTGGAGACCTACAACACTGCCGTGCAGCTCGATGTGCCATTCAACCCGGCCATTCGTGACGGTAGAGCGACTCAAGGCCTGGCATTGCCCAAGTCGAACTGGGCCAACCCGTTGGATCGTCCGCCCTTTGTGGCCTACGCGGTGACCTGTGGTATCACCTTCACGTTCGGCGGCTTGAAGGTCAACAGCCAGGCCCAGGTGCTGGACGAAGAGGATCAACCGATTGACGGGCTCTACGCCGCGGGCGAGTTGGTGGGCAATCTCTACTACGTCAAATACGCCGGTGGGGCGGGGCTGACCTCGGGTTCGGTGCTGGGACGTATCGCAGGTGCAGAGGCCGCTGTTCAGCGAAAGGCGCATTGAGAAATGCGTCGTTTACGATGGCAAGCAATCGAGCACCTGACGTCAGGTCATAAGTTGATAGGCGGGTTGGCTCTGGCTGCGGGAATATTCATTGTGTCTGCCCACTTTTCTTTTGATGAAAGTGATCGACTGTTGCCTCAGGGGATAGCCAATATCGATTTGTTCGCGATTGAAACGTGCAGGGCAGAATCCGAACCGGATCAAAAATCAGCTTCCCGCCATGCGCTCGCTACGACTCCCGGAGCATGTCTGGGGCAACAAACCAGTCATGAGCTGCAGGATGAAATGGAGAGCGCCAAGGCTTATTGTCGACAGTTCGAATACCAGGGCGGGGCTCAATGGATGCCGCATAGTTTTTGAGCACTATCAGCAACAGCATGTGGGGGCATTTGCTAAAGGTTGTTCATAGTCTGGCCCTCTTGGCCTGAGGCTTTAAGCAAGCACTCGCGAAAGTCCACAACGGCATTGTCGATGTAGGGTTCATCGCGCCAGCAGACACCAATGCAGCCTTCTGCATCCATTTCAAAGTTCAAGGCCTTGACCAGGCCACGATTAGTGAAGTGCTCTGCGACCCGGCCGGAGGCTATCGAAAGCATGTCGCTGCTTTGCAGCAGCCACAGATTAGCCATTAGCGATGACGACTCGACCCGACTTGGCAAGGGTTTGAGCCCCGCGTTGCTCAACGCTGAGTCCAGCCGCTGGCGAATGGGCGTTCCCTCCGGCCAGAGAATCCAGTCGAACCCATAGAGATCGTCCCAGCAAAGGTCCGACTTCAAGGTCAATGGGTGGCCGGGGCGGGCGATGACCTGCATGGGCTCGCGAAACAGCATCTGGCTGTTCAGCGTTTGCCGCGGCTGATAGCTGTCGAGACGCCCGACGACCAGGTCCAGTTGGCCAAGCTCCAACCGTTCGAGCAGTACGTTCATGGTGCTCTCTTGCAGAGAGATATGTGCCCGAGGGTGCATGGCCAGAAAATGAGCGATGGCATCGGGTACCAGGCTGGGCGCCGATGCGGGCGAAGTACCGATGGCGATGTTTGGCGCGTTGCCTTCCTTAAGCGCATCCATGTTGTTCTGAGCACGCTCCATCTCGCTCAGGATGCGTCGCACGTGGTTGATCAGCAGCTCGCCCTGGACCGTTGGGCGCAAACCGCGAGCGTGGCGCTCGAACAACGTGGCACCGGCATCTTCCTCCAAGTCCTTGAGCCATTTCGACAGCCCTGGCTGTGTTGTATTGGCGGTACGGGCGGCGTCGCTGACGCTGCCGGTTTCGGCGAGGCTGATCAGCAGATGCAGGTGTCGCAGGCGCAAACGGGTTGTCCAGGTCATGGTGCTCATATACGTAAAAAAGTATGGATGCATCGGAAAATATCATTATTCGCGTAAGGCTGGCAGGTTTTTAATGGGCCAACGCCGGTGGTAGCTGCATTCCAGCGCAACCTGCTTGCCGTGGTCAGCATGACCCACCCTTTACCTGGAGCCCTCCCATGAGCTACGTATTCGAGCCACAAGCCCCAGTGACCCTGGAGGTCGCTGGCAGTGAGCAAAAATTTGCGGTACGCCGCGTTTATTGCGTAGGCCGTAACTACGCCGCTCACGCCCGTGAAATGGGCTTCGATCCCGACCGCGAGCCGCCGTTCTTCTTTTGCAAGCCCGCCGATGCGGTGATTTCGGTTGCCTATTACCAGCCTCTGGAACTGCCTTATCCGGCCGAAACCAGCAACTACCACTACGAAATCGAGCTCGTCGTGACCATTGGTAAGGCGGGTCGCGATATTCCGCTGGAGCAGGCGAACGACTATGTCTATGGCTATGCCGTTGGCCTGGACATGACCCGCCGTGACTTGCAGATGAAAATGCGCGAAATGGGCCGCCCGTGGGAAATCGGCAAGGCATTCGATGCGTCGGCGCCGATCGGCCCATTACACCCGGCGAGCCAGATCGGCCACCCGAGCCAGGCCGGTTTGTGGCTGCAGGTCAATGGCACCGATAAGCAACGCAGCGATATCGACAAGCTGATCTGGTCGGTACCGGAAACCATCAGCTATCTCTCGCGCTTCTTCGAACTGCAGCCTGGCGACTTGATCATGACCGGTACACCTGAAGGTGTGGGGCCAGTGGTGGTCGGCGAGCGCATGACCGGAGGCGTAGAGGGCTTGGGCGAGATCCAGGTCGACATCGTTTAATACGTTCCGGGGTCGGCTCCACGCCGTCGACCCCGAATCGAATTTCCAATACGTGGCCCGCACAATCGGCAGGCCCGGAGGATTAGCTCATGTCTTCCACCGATAACAATAAAAGTGTGGACGTACAGGATTTCATCGACAGCCGGCCGGTCAGCCGCTTTCAGTGGATGATTCTAGGGTTGTGCTTTCTGGTGACGGCCATTGATGGCCTTGATACTGCCGCCGTCGGTTTCATCGCCCCGGCCCTGCGTGACGAGTGGGGTTTGACTTCTGCGCAACTCAATCCGGTACTCGGTGCTTCATTGCTGGGCCTGATGCTCGGCGCTTTCATCGCCGGCCCGCTGGCTGACCGTTTCGGCCGCAAAACCATTCTGCTGGTTTCCGTTTTGTTCTTCGGCGGCTGGAGCCTCGCTGCCTGCGCCTCACAAGATGTCTTGAGCCTGACCGCCATGCGGTTCCTGACCGGCCTCGGCTTGGGTGGTGCCATGCCCCAAGCGATCACCTTGACCTCTGAATACTGCCCGCAACGCCGTCGCTCGTTGATGGTCACCACGATGTTCTGCGGATTCACGCTGGGATCAGCGCTCGGAGGCGTGATTGCTGCCCAGATGGTACCGCTCTACGGTTGGCGAAGCGTGCTGTTGCTGGGAGGTGTCTTGCCACTGTTGTGCCTGCCGATTCTTTATGTGTTCCTGCCTGAGTCGGTGCGGTTTCTGGTGCAGCGCGCGGCGCCTGTGAAGAAGATCAGCGCCATTTTGCAACGCATCTCGGGGCAGCCTCTGTCAGGTAATCCGCGATACGACATTCATGACGGTGTCGGTGAATCCAACAATCTCCAATCACCGGTTCGGCAAATTCTCAGTGGTAGCCATCGCACAGGAACCTTGCTGCTGTGGAGTTCATTTTTCATGAGCCTGCTGATCATCTACATGATGACCAGCTGGTTGCCGATCCTGATCAAGGACACAGGCCTTTCACTGAGCCAGGCAGCTAGGGTCAGCGCCATGTTTCAGGTTGGTGGCACCCTGGGGGCCATTCTCCTGGGCGCAGCGATGGACCGATTCAACCCCTTCCGGGTGCTGGTCTGTGCCTATATCACCGGCGCTTTCTGCTTGATGCTTATCGGTCTGTTTCACGATCAATTCACCCTGTTGACCATCGGGGTGTTCGGCATGGGCTTTTGCATCAGCGGTTCGCAAGTCGGGGCCAACGCCCTGGCAGCGAGTTTCTATCCGACCACCATGCGTTCAACCGGGGTCAGTTGGGCCCATGGTGTCGGCCGCATCGGCTCGGTCATTGGTACGTTGGGCGGTGGCTGGATGCTTGGCATGGGCATGGGCTTCAACGGCATTTTTACCGTCCTGATGTTGCCCGCCTTGTTGGCCGGCGCCGCGATTTTCGTGATGGGCCTGTGTTACAGCCGCTCGCTGGCGCAACCGTCAATCGCCGTTCATTGATACACCATAGGAATTTGTCACCATGAAGCTCTACAGTTTCTTCAATAGCTCCACCTCCTACCGAGTGCGTATCGCGCTCGCGTTGAAGGGGCTGCCTTACGACTACCAGGGCATCAACTTGCGTGAGGGCCAGCAGTACAGTCCTGCTCATCGCGAGCTGAGCCCGATTGGCGGTGTGCCGGTGCTTGATGCAGATGGCAACCTGTTGACCCAATCCCTGGCCATCATCGACTACCTCGACCGCCAATACCCCGAGCCGAGCCTGGTCCCGGTCGATGCCCTGCAGCGTGCCCGCGTCCTGGAAATCGCCAACCTGATTGGCTGCGATGTTCACCCGGTGAACAACGTACGTGTGCTCAATTACCTGCAGAACGTATTGGCGGTCACTGTCGAGCAAAAGTCAGCCTGGTACAAACACTGGGTCGCCGAAGGTCTGAGTGCTGTTGAAGCACTGCTGCAACGCAATGACAGCGGCAACTATTGCGTGGGTGACAAACCGGGCCTGGCTGAATGCTGCCTGGTACCGCAGGTGGCCAATGCCGAGCGCATGGGCTGCGACCTGTCCAGCTACCCGCGGATCATGGCCGTGTATCGCCATTGCCTGGAGCTACCAGCCTTCGAGGCCGCTGCACCTGCACGACAACCCGATTTCATTGCATGACTTATCCGCAGGCTTCGCTGCCCATTCAGGAAGCCTGCGTTGCAACATACTGGAGACTCGTATCATGACTGCACAAAACCAAGAACAGTCGATTATCGTCGTCGGCGGCGGCATCGGTGGCCTCGCAGCCGCACAAGCGTTGACCCAGCAAGGTATCGCAGTGCTGCTGCTGGAGCAGGCTGACCACATCGGCGAGATCGGTGCTGGCATCCAGCTTGGCCCGAATGCGTATGCCGCGCTCGACGCGCTGGGCGCGGGAGCCGCAGCCCGCAGCCGCTCGGTGTTCACCGACCACCTGATCATGATGGATGCAGTCGATGCCCACGAAGTGGCCCGCATCGATGTCGGCCAAGCGTTTCGCGATCGCTTCGGCAACCCTTATGGAGTGATCCACCGTGCCGACATTCATCTGTCGATTCTTGAGGCGGTGCAAAACAATCCGCTGATACAGTTCAAGACGTCCGTGCGTATCGAACAGATCGAGCAGGATGACGATGGCGTGACCCTGACCGACCAAAATGGCACCGTCTACCGCGCTGATGCGGTGATCGGCTGCGATGGCGTTCGTTCAGTGGTGCGCGATGCCTTGCATGGCGAGCCGCCGCGCGTGACTGGGCATGTGGTGTATCGCGCGGTCGTGGAGGAAAAAGACATGCCCGAGGACTTGCGCGTCAACGCGCCGATGCTCTGGGCCGGTCCGCGCTGCCACCTGGTGCATTACCCGTTGCGCGGTGGCAAGCAATACAACCTGGTGGTCACTTTCCATAGCAATCAACAGGAAGAGTGGGGCGTTACCGAAGGCAGCAAGGAGGAGGTACTTCGCTACTTCGAGGGTATTCACCCGCGTCCACGCCAGATGCTTGATCGTCCGACCTCATGGCGTCGATGGGCCACCGCAGACCGCGATCCAGTGGACAAATGGGGCGAAGGCCGCATCACCATCCTTGGCGATGCTGCTCACCCAATGACTCAATACCTGGCTCAGGGTGCGTGCAGTGCACTGGAAGACGCCGTGGTGCTGGGGCAGGCGATCAAACAATGCAATTTTGACCTGGCGGCAGCCTTCCTCTTGTACGAAACCATCCGCATCCCGCGTACGGCCCGGATCCTCTGGTCGGCTCGCGAGATGGGGCGCCTCTATCACGCCAAAGGTGTCGAGCGCCAAGTGCGCAACCAGCTGTGGGTGGGGCGTACGCAGGAGCAGTTCTACGACGCCATACAGTGGCTGTATGGCTGGAGCCTCGACAACTGCATGAAGCACTGATTCGGTCGTTGCTTCCCTTCACGCCAGCGTCGGCTGCCGGCCATGAACCGGACCACGCATCGCCACTTAATTGAAAGAGGATTCGTAGCCATGTCCAATCATGATGCACTTGAACCGGCCCCCGTTCACAACGCCATGGCGCCGGATGACACACCCGAACTGCGCCAGTTGTATGCCGACTTCGAAGCCGGGCACATGATGCCGCTGTGGACGCAGATCGGTAACCTGATGCCCAAACATCCCATGCCGCGCGCCGTTGCGCATGTCTGGAAATGGTCCGACCTGTACCCATTGGCCAAGCGCTCCGGCGACCTGGTACCGGTCGGTCGCGGTGGCGAGCGCCGGGCCATTGGCCTCGGCAATCCGGGGCTCGACGGCCGCCCTTATATCAGCCCGACCTTATGGTGCGCCATCCAGTACCTGGGCCCACGTGAAACGGCACCCGAACATCGCCACGCACAAAACGCCTTCCGTTTCGTGATCGAGGGCGAGGGCGTCTGGACCGTAGTCAACGGCGATCCAGTGCGCATGAGTCGGGGTGACCTGTTGTTGACCCCGGGCTGGAACTTTCATGGTCACCAGAACGTGAGCGACCACCCGATGGCCTGGATCGATGGTTTGGACATCCCGTTCTCCTTTCAAAACGATGTTGGCTTCTTTGAATTCGGCTCGGAGAAACTGACAGACCTCACCACGCCTGAGTACTCGCGTGGCGAACGTCTGTGGTGCCATCCGGGTCTGCGACCGTTGTCGGGCCTTGCGAACACCGTCAGCTCACCCATTGGCGCCTATCGTTGGGAGCACACCGACCGTGCGCTCGCCGAGCAGTTGCGACTCGAGGAGGAGGGCTACGCCGGAGTCCTGGAAAAAGGTCATGCGGCGGTGCGCTACATCAATCCCACCAACGGGGGAGATATCATGCCTACTATCCGTGCCGAGTTTCATCGCTTGCGTGCTGGAGCGGTGTCGGCCGAGCGTCGGGAAGTGGGTTCGCGTGTCTTCCAGGTGTTCGAGGGCAAGGGACAGGTGGTTCTGGATGGCGTCATGCGACGGCTGGAAAAAGGCGACCTCTTCGTTGTTCCGTCCTGGATCACCTGGTCGCTGCAAGCTGAAAGTCAATTCGACCTGTTCAGTTTCTCCGATGCACCGATCATGGAACGACTGCACTTCGACCGCACAATGGTCAATGGCCAGTTGGTCTGACAGGGCTTTGCAGGGCTACCATGCCTGCACCCGCACAGACACTGTTGAAATGCAGGTCGACCCGGTTCGACCTGCCAATTCCGAAAGCATTTTTCCGAGTAATGCTGACAGCTGTGTGCCGATTAGCGAATCAACGATCCATAGTGCCGGCAGCCCCGAAGGTCTCCCGCAGACAGTTGCCATGACACAGCCCCGATACTCTTGGGACGCTGCGCCCTAAGAGTCATCCCTTTCAAGGTCATTGCGCCTTGGCCGCCTTGAGCACTCGACCCGGCGCCAGCGGCTGGGCGAATTTCAATCGCAACATCGAGTCGCTGACCGAGGCCGGATACCGGGTGATCCTGATGGACTGCCCGGGCTGCCGGTTCGCGTTCCGACCTCAACGCCTGTGCACTCAAAGGTTTGCTCGATGTGCTGGGCCTGGATCGGGTGGAGAGAGTTCATTCGTGCCAATGCCGACCGAAGGCATCTAGTCGAATCCGCCCGGGGATAAAACGGCCCCCATCTATCCGACTTCAATCAACTTGACGAGTCCGGTGGCAAAAGTTTTTGCGCTGCCGGGATAACGCGGTCATCCATCGGAGTGCCGGTGCCGGGGGGGCTTTCTATGATCGGGTCGTGTCAGTGGCGACGCACTGGGGTGCGCCGTTGGAAATGGGTATCGGTGACCAATTGCCATACCGGACGAAGCTTTTTGCCTGAGATGCCAACCGACGAAACCGGCACGCCAATGGCCAATGAAGGTTGGTAACTGATGCCTGCTATGGAGTTGATCGCTCATGAGTGATGCGATGTACCGAGCCATCCTGAAGTTTGCCGAGCCGGGTTCTAGCGGGAGGGCTCTCGGCGGATACCCCCTTTCGTGTAAGCAAGGTGGCCTGAAGTGAGTGCCTATCTGCAATGCCTGTCGCATACCCCACTGGTCGGTCATGTCGACCCGCTTCCAGCGGTTCTGGCTGAGGTCGATGGCGTGGTGGGCGACGCCCGGCAGCGGATCACACAGTTCGATCCGGAGCTGGTGATCCTGTTCGCACCGGATCACTACAACGGCTTTTTCTATGACGTGATGCCATCGTTCTGCATTGGCATGGCCGCCCATGCTATCGGCGACTTCGGCACCGCTGCCGGTTCGCTCAGTGTTCCCAGAGATCTGGCCGAGGCCTGCGCCACAGCGGTACTCGATGCTGGCGTGGACACGGCCGTTTCCTACTGCATGCAGGTCGATCACGGCTTTGCCCAACCGCTCGAGCTACTGCTCGGCGGGCTCGATCGTTGCCCGGTAATCCCGGTCTTCGTCAACTCGGTGGCCATCCCGCTGCCGGGTTTCCAGCGGGCCCGCCTGCTAGGCGAGGCCATCGGGACTTTTGCCCGGACGCTGAATAAACGGGTCCTGTTCCTTGCATCCGGCGGTCTGTCGCATCAGCCACCGGTGCCGGAACTGGCCAAAGTGGATGCCCGCCTGGCCGACCGGTTGATGGGCAGCGGCCGAAACCTGCCGGCCGATGAGCGTGAAGCGCGCCAGCAGCGGGTCATCCTCGCGGCTCAACGCTTCATCGAAGACCCGAGCTCGCTGCACCCGCTCAACCCGGAATGGGATCAGCAGTTCCTCGACATTCTGGCCGAAGGGCGCCTTGCCGAACTGGACGGATTGGGCAATGCCGAGCTGTCTGCCCTCGCCGGTAAATCCACTCACGAAGTGAAAACCTGGGTGGCGGCTTTCGCCGCGCTCTCGGCCTTTGGCCCCTATCAGGCAAACGACCGTTACTACCGCCCGATTCCCGAATGGATCGCAGGCTTCGGCTCGCTCAGTGCCAAACCGTCGGTCTGAAGCGACTTCGTAATGCCATTCTCTGAACTCAAGGAGTTAGCCAATGAGAGAAACATCCCAAGCCCTGACCGAAGCGTCCAGCAGCAAGTTCGCTCGTATCAACGAAGGCGATCTTGAGCTGAACATCCATTACAACGACTGCGGCCAAGGCGCCGAGACAGTAGTGATGCTGCACGGTTCTGGTCCGGGCGCCAGCGGCTGGGCCAACTTCAACCGCAACATCGAGCCATTGGTCGAGGCCGGCTACCGGGTGATCCTCATGGATTGCCCAGGCTGGAGCAAGAGCGACTCCATCGTTTGCACCGGCTCACGCTCGGATCTTAATGCCCGTGTGCTGGAAGGCCTGCTCGATGTGCTGGGCCTTGAGCGAGTGCATATTCTCGGCAACTCCATGGGTGGTCACAGCGCTGTCGCCTTCGCTCTGGCCAACCCGCAGCGGGTCGGCAAACTGGTGCTGATGGGCGGCGGTACCGGTGGTGCGAGTTCGTTTGTGCCAATGCCGACTGAAGGCATCAAGCTGCTGCAGGGGCTGTATCGCGAGCCGACCGTCGAGAACCTGAAGAAGATGATGAACGTCTTTGTCTTCGACACCAGCGACCTCACTGAAGAGCTGTTCCAGACTCGCCTGGACAACATGCTGTCACGTCGGGACCACCTGGAAAATTTCGTCGAGAGCCATTCCATCAATCCGAAACAGTTCCCTGACTTCGGTCCGCGCCTGGGCGAAATCAAGGCACAGACATTGGTTATCTGGGGTCGTAACGATCGTTTCGTGCCGATGGACACCGGCCTGCGCCTGATCGCCCACATCCCCAATTCCGAACTGCACGTGTTCAACAGCTGCGGCCACTGGGCGCAGTGGGAGCACGCCGACACCTTCAACCGCATGGTGCTGGATTTCCTGAGCCACTGATCGGGCACCTGGCGCTGGCGGACTTCGGTTCCTCCCACTCCAGCGCCAGGCATGCTCGATACCCTCTTGGCAGGGTATCGGGCGAAGCTTGAGCAGCGCGCAATCTCTGAGGTGAGTTATGAGTGTTACCCAACAGACCCTGGATCAACTGGCCAGCGCCTTGCGCCAGGCCCAGGCCAGCGGTGAAGCGATCGAACCGCTGCGCGAGCAGATTGGCGAAACCAATGCCGAGGCCGCTTACGCCATCCAGCGGCTCAACGTCGCCCATGCCGTGGCTAGCGGTCGGCGCGTGGTCGGCCGCAAGATCGGCCTGACTAATCCCAAGGTGCAACGTCAATTGGGTGTGGATCAGCCGGACTTCGGCACCTTGTTCGCCGACATGTGCTACGGCGACAACCAGGTGGTGCCGTTCGCCAGTGTGCTGCAACCGAAGATCGAAGCCGAGATCGCGCTGATCCTGGAGCGCGACCTGCCAGGCCTCGACACCACGTTTGCCGACGTGATGGCGGCCACCGGCTGGGTCATCCCGGCACTGGAAATCGTTGGCAGTCGGGTCCAGGGCTGGAACATCCGCTTCGTCGATACCGTGGCTGACAACGCCTCCAGTGGCTGCTTCGTGCTCGGCGGTCCAGCCCGTCGCCTGGACGGCCTCGACCTGCGTCTGGCGAGCATGCGCATGACCCGCAACGGTGAAGAGGTTTCCAGCGGCAGCGGCGCCGAATGCCTGGGCCATCCGCTCAATGCCGCGGTCTGGCTGGCTCGGACCATGGCGCGTCTGGGTGAACCGCTCAAGGCCGGCGACATCATTCTCACTGGCGCGCTGGGGCCGATGGCACCGGTAGCGGCGGGCGATCGATTCGAGGCCGAGATCGAAGGTATCGGTCGTGTCGGTGTGGACTTCAAGTTAGAGAGTAGCGCCGAGTGATCGGCGACTTGCGTGCACAAAAGGTAAACACCATGAAAAAACTCAAAGTCGCCATCGTCGGCTCCGGCAACATCGGCACCGACCTGATGATCAAAATCCTGCGTAACGCCAGGCATCTGGAAATGGCGGTCATGGTCGGCATCGACCCGGCCTCGGACGGCCTGGCCCGCGCCCAGCGCATGGGCGTGGCCACCACCCATGAAGGGGTTGAAGGCCTGACCCGCATGGACGAATTCAAGGACATCGACTTCGTTTTCGATGCCACCTCGGCCGGTGCTCACGTGAAGAACGATGCGTTTCTGCGCTCGATCAAACCCGGCATCCGCCTGATCGACCTGACACCCGCCGCCATCGGCCCGTACTGTGTACCAGTGGTCAACCTGGAACAGAACCTCGACCAGTTCAACGTCAACATGGTCACCTGCGGCGGTCAGGCAACCATCCCGATGGTCGCGGCGGTATCGCGCGTGGCCAAGGTGCATTACGCCGAGATCATCGCCTCGATCGCCAGCAAATCCGCTGGTCCCGGCACCCGCGCCAATATCGACGAGTTCACCGAGACCACCTCCAGGGCCATTGAATTGATCGGCGGCGCGGCCAAGGGTAAGGCGATCATCATCATGAACCCGGCCGAGCCGCCACTGATGATGCGCGACACGGTGTTTGTGCTGTCCGAGGCGGCCGACCAAGCCAAGGTCGAGGCCACCATCGAAGAGATGGCCGCCGCCGTGCAGGCCTATGTGCCGGGCTATCGTTTGAAGCAGAAGGTCCAGTTCGACGTCATCCCTGAAGACGCACCACTGCACATCCCCGGCCTGGGCAAATTCTCGGGCCTCAAGACCTCGGTGTTCCTCGAAGTCGAAGGTGCCGCCCATTACCTGCCGGCCTACGCCGGCAATCTCGACATCATGACCTCCGCTGCCTTGGCCACTGCCGAGCGCATGGCGCAGTCGATGCTGAACGCCTGAGGAGACCGACATGACTTTCAACCCGGGCAAAAAACTCTACATCTCCGACGTCACCCTGCGCGATGGCAGCCACGCCATCCGTCACCAGTACTCGATTCAGAACGTTCAAGACATCGCCCGCGCCCTGGACAAGGCCAGGGTCGACTCGATCGAAGTCGCCCACGGCGACGGCCTGCAAGGTTCGAGCTTCAACTACGGCTTCGCGGCGCACACCGATCTGGAGTGGATCGAAGCGGCCGCCGATGTGATCAGCCACGCCAAAATCACCACCCTGTTGTTGCCCGGCATCGGCACGGTGCATGACTTGAAAGCGGCCTACAACGCCGGTGCCCGGGTGGTGCGCATCGCCACCCATTGCACCGAAGCCGACGTCTCGAAACAGCACATCGAATACGCCCGCGAGCTGGGCATGGATACCGTCGGTTTCCTGATGATGAGCCACATGATCCCGGCCGAGCAGTTGGCCGCCCAAGCCAAGCTGATGGAGAGCTACGGTGCCACCTGCGTCTACATGGCCGACTCCGGCGGGGCGATGAACATGCAGGACGTGCGCGAGCGCTTTCGTGCGTTCAAGGCGGTGCTCAAACCGGAAACCGAAACCGGTATGCACGCCCACCACAACCTGAGCCTCGGCGTGGCCAACTCCATCGTCGCGGTGGAGGAGGGCTGTGATCGTATCGATGCCAGCCTCGCCGGGATGGGCGCCGGTGCCGGCAACGCGCCGCTGGAGGTGTTCACCGCCGCTGCCGAGCGCCTCGGCTGGAACCACGGCACCGACCTCTACACCTTGCTTGATGCCGCCGACGACATCGTTCGCCCGCTGCAGGACCGGCCGGTGCGGGTGGATCGCGAAACCCTGGCGCTGGGTTACGCCGGGGTCTATTCGAGCTTCCTGCGCCACGCTGAAATCGCCGCCGCCAAGTACGGACTCAAGACCCTCGACATCCTCGTCGAGCTGGGCAAGCGGCGCATGGTCGGCGGTCAGGAAGACATGATCGTCGATGTTGCGCTGGACTTGCTGGCCACCACCAGGTCTTGATCCGGGTACTGGTTCCCCCGGCGGGCAGTCGCCCGCCGGGGGGTCATCGCAAGCGTGTTGGCCAGGGACTCTCGGCCTGGCCGCCCTCTACAGGAGTTCGTCATGCTGGCCAACCTGTCCCTGAAGAACAAACTACTGTTCACCATCCTGCCGCTGACGCTGCTGATCTATCTGGCGACGATACTGTTGGTCTACCAGTCGAGTCGCACCTCTACCGAGGCACTGGCAGAAGTCGCGGTGGACGCCATCGTCCATCAACAAGCCGCCGAGATTGCCGCCTGGTTTGACAGCGCGCTGCAAGGCGTGCGGACCAGTGCTGACCTGCTGTCGCGGGAAATAGTCGACGGCAAGCTGGTGGACAGCCGCATCGCTGATCAGTTGCTCGAATCGTTGTTGCAGAACAGCCCGCAGGCAAACGCCGCCTGGTGGTTACCAGCGCAAACCGGCGACACGCTGTATTGGCTGCGCGGCGAGCAGGGCGTGCAGCCGGCCCCGGGCGCCTCGCGTGAGGCGGTACGTGAGGCGCTGGGAACTATGGGTGGCGAGCGCGAAAGTGTCGCGCCGCCGCGTGCGTTACCTGGCCTTTCTGCATCGCGACCGGTGATCCTCGTGCAAGTGCCGGTGCGCGTGAACGGGCAGTTGATCGGCATACTGGGTTTGGGCCTGGATGCCAATCAACTGCAGCGGCGAGTCGCCCGACTGCGCCCTTTGGATGTAGGTCTGGCGGCGCTGACTGCCTTTGATACGACGCTGGTCGCTCATCCTGATCCGACGCGTGTGGGCCGCCGTTCGGCCGATACCGAAGCGGATTTTCTGGGCGATCATTTGCAGTCGATGATCGACGCCGTGCGCAATGGCAAGTCCCTGTCCCTGCGCTTCGTCTCGCCAGCGATGCGCGAAGAAGTCTTCATGCTCGCGGTGCCGGTCGTCATCGGCAATACCGCTACACCCTGGTCGTTCGGAGTCGCCCTGCCCAGCGCGGCGGTGCTCGGTGGAGTCAAGACCCTCGCGATCGAGATGCTCATTCTCGGCAGCGTCGCCGTGCTGCTGGTCGGTGGTCTGATCCTGTTGCTTGGCCAAGCCATGGCGCGACCGCTGAATGCAGTGGTGCAGGCCATTGCGCAGTTGGCCTCGGGCGAGGCGGACCTGCGGTCGCGCCTACCGGTCAAGGGGCGCGACGAGCTGGCAACCCTGGCGCGTGAACTCAATGGCTTCCTTGGCACCATGGCCGACCTGGTGGGAGAGATCAAAGGCAACAGCGAGTCCCTGCAACAGACCTCCACCAGCCTGCAGCAGGAAAGCCAGTCCACCGGCGTCGTGGTCGATACCCAGCGAGATGAAATCGGTCAGTTGGCCACCGCTATGCAGCAGATGGCCGTGACCGTAGAGGAGGTGGCCGCCAATGCCGTTCAGGCTGCACAGGCCACCCAGGAGGGGGATCTGGCGGTGGCGCAGGGGCAGGCCACGGTGGCCCGGTTAAGCAGCGCCATCGTCGAGGATGCGCAGCTGCTCGGACAGATTTCCCGGCTGACCGGACAACTGGACCAAGCCAGCCAGGCCATTGGCGTAGTGGTGGCGGTGATTCGTGATATAGCCGAGCAAACCAACCTGCTGGCACTCAATGCGGCGATCGAGTCGGCGCGGGCCGGCGAGCAGGGCCGTGGTTTCGCCGTCGTTGCCGACGAAGTGCGCGCCCTGGCGCGGCGCACGTACAGCTCGACCGAGGAAGTCGGCAAGAGCATCGGCATGATCCAGGACAGCACGCGCAGTGTGGTGGCGATGGTCCAGAAGAGCCACGACACCTCGCAGGCAAATGTTGTCAACGCGCGTGAGGCCGGCATGGCACTGCAGCGCATCACCGAAATGATTGGCCAGGTGCGCGACATGAGCCGGCAGATTGCCACGGCTACCGAGCAGCAGGCCACCACCAGTGAACAGCTGTCGAAAAGCCTGGTGAGCATCGCCAGTTCCGCGCAAAGCGCTTCACAGAGTGCTGGCCAGGTTCACCAGCGCAGTCACCACCTGCAGACCTTGGCGGGCCGCCTTGACGGTTTGGTGAGCCGTTTTCGACTGTGATTCGCGCCTGCGGTGTGTGGCGGACCGGTAGCGGTTCGCAGCGCGCCCATCGCTCCGAAAAATACCCGCATCGACATTAATCGGCGCCCAAGGGACAAGTCAGGCAGTGCCGGGATAGTCCCCTGTTCGGCCATGACTTTAGAGTCGAACTGCCTCAGTCGTCAGCCATAGACGACGCTAACCCGGCGGAATCGACCCATGTCAAAACTTATAAAAATCGATCAAACCACGGCCTTGCCGGTGTCGCCCGCGACCCTCGTTCAACGTGCCTTGCATGCCCTGATGGCGGCGCTTCCGTGGGCGATCATCGGCGGCCTGCTGTGGGCCGGTCTGTTCATCAAACCGCAGCCGGTGGGCGCCACGGTGACGCCGCCGCTGCTCGAACGACGGGACCATTTCTACGGTCTGGCCCTGACCCCGGACGGTGAAGTCTGGGCCAGCGGCTCGAATGGCAAGATCCTCGCCTTCGCTGCGGACGGCCAGTTACGCCGCCTCGCCACGCCGACCGAGCGCACTCTGCAGGACATCGCCGCATGGGACAGCAGCCATGCCGTGGCGGTCGGCAACGACGGTGTTGTGCTGTTCAGCCTGGATGGCGGTCGTCTCTGGCAAGCGGCGGCCAATGTGCCGCGTTCGCAGATCGCCAACAAGCTCAACCGCGTGCGTATCGCTGCGGGCGGCCTGGCCATTGCCACCGGTGAGATGGGTGCATTGCTGATCAGCCATGACTATGGCCAGAGCTGGCTGCGCTTGCGCGAGGAAGAAGACGTTGCCTGGAACGATGTGGCCATCCTCGACGGCGGTCGGCTGGTGGTGGTCGGCGAGTTCGGCCGCATCCTGCGCAGCGATGACCTCGGTCAGCACTGGGAAGCAATCGAAGCGCCGCTGCCCGGCTCGTTGATGTCGGTGCAGTTTCGCGATGCACAGAATGGCGTGGCGGTCGGCCTGGAAGGTGCGCTGCTGGTGACCAGCGATGCTGGTCGGCAGTGGCAGAACATCGACCTGGGCATAGGCGATCACCTGTTCGACGTGCTGTGGAACCCGACCCAGGCTCGCTGGTTCGCCACCGGCTCGCTGGGGCGTTGGGTGAGCGGCAGCGGCGAGGCCGACAGCTGGAAGGTCGGCGTTCTGGATGACCGCAACCTGTCCTGGCACACCCGTGCCCTGGCCGTCGGCAACGATCTCTGGCTGGCCGGCGCCGACCTTGGTCGCTGGAACGGCCGGCGCTGGTCGCCTCTGAAACCCTGATCCCTGCCATGGCCCACTTCATCCGAGAAAACAGCATGATCGAACATATTGCCGAATTCTGTATCCGCCGACGCGCCTGGGTGGTTGGTGTGCTGCTCGCACTGACCCTGACGCTGGGCTGGTTCGCCCTGCACATCGAAGTCCGCACGGTATTCGAGGACATGCTGCCGTCCCGTCATGAATACGTGCAGACCCACGAAAAATTCAAGGACACCTTCGGCGGCTCGAACATGGTCACCATCATGTTTGAGGTCGAGCAGGGCGATATCTTCCGCACCGACGTGCTGGGTAAGGTGCGCAATGTCACCCTTGGACTGCGCGAAGTCTCTGCGGTCAACCCCTACCAGATCACCTCTCTGGCCTCGAAGAAGCTCAAAGAGGTACGTGCCTCCACCGCTGGCATCGAGAGTCGTCCGCTGATGTGGCCAGACCTGCCGGCCAACGCCGAGGCGATGGCCGAGCTGAAGCAGGCGGTACTGCGTAACCCGCTGGTGTATGGCCCGTATGTGTCCAAGGACCTGCAGGCGACCCTGATCACTGTCGACTTCATCGACCAACAGGTCGACTACGCCAAGGTGTTCAGCGAGATCCGCGGTCTGATCGCCAAGGTCGACGATGGCAGCGTGAAAATTCGCGTGGCCGGCGACCCGATCCTTTACGGGTGGGTTGGCCATTACTTGCCGCAAACCCTGCAATTGGTGATCGGTGCCCTGACGCTGACCCTGATCCTGCTCTTCGTTCTCCTGCGTACCTGGCGTGGCGTCAGTCTGCCGTTGCTCGCCGGCGCGGTCAGTGCGCTGTGGGCGCTGGGCATCTGTCGTCTGCTGGGCATCAACTTCGAGCCGCTGGTCATTGTCGTGGCGATGCTGATCACCTCGCGGGCGGTGTCGCACTCGGTGCAGATCGTCAACCGTTTCGACGACGAAATCGAGCTGCTTGCACCCGGTGCCGATATCTCCCGCATCGCCGCCCGGGTCGCTCTGGCGGATCTGTTCCGCCCCGGCATGCTCGGGGTGATCGCCGATGCTGCCTGTATGGCGGTGGTCGCACTCAGTCCGATTCCGATGCTGCAGAAACTCACTGTGCTGTCGGTGGTCTGGGTGTCGACGCTGACCATCAGCGCGGTGATCCTCACCCCGGTGCTGCTGTCCTTCATCCGCAAGCCGCACGGCACCGCGCACCCGATCAACTGCTTGCCGGTACTACGCAAGGTGCTCGACCTGAGTGTTTGGGTCAGTCTGTCGAAAGCCCGTTACTGGGTGCTCGGTGGCAGCCTGCTGGTGGTGCTCAGTGCCGGCGTGTACTCGCTGAACCTGAAGATCGGCGACGCCAACCCCGGTTCTCCGATCCTCTGGCCGAACTCGCCATACAACCTCGACTCTGCTGCGATCAACGCCCGCTTTGATGGGGTCGACCGGATGTTCGTGGTGCTCGGCGAGGACGGCCATGCCGGTCTGGTCAAGCGCAACGACGCGCTGAAGGCGATGAACAGTTTCCAGCGTTTCATGGAAGCGCAACCGGAGATCGGCGGCTCGGTCTCGATCTCCGACGTGCTGCCGCTGGTCAACAGCAGCCTGCGCGAAGGCAACCCACGCTACCTCGAACTGGCCGACAGCGAGGGCGTCAACGGCAGCCTGATGGCCATGCTCGACTCGATTTCCGAGCCGGGCGATACCTCGCGATTTGCCGATGACCAGTACGCCAACGGCTCAGTGACACTGATGTTCCGCGATCGTCAGGGCGAGACCATCCGGACCGCCGTGGAGCGGATCAAGGAGTTCATCGCCAGCCATCCGCTCAGTGAAGGTCACTGGCAACTCGCGGGCGGCCTGGTCGGTGTGATGGCGGCGATCAACGAAATCATCCTGTCCAGCCAGATCGAGGCCATCGCCCTTGCCCTGCTGGTACTCGCCGTTCTCTGCACCCTGGTCTACCGCTCCAGCGTGGCCGGCATGCTGTTCATGGTCCCGGTGATCATCTCCAACATGCTGACCTTCGCCTTCATGACCTGGAAGGGCATCGGCATGAACATCAACACCGTACCGGTGGCTGCGCTCGGCATTGGTCTGGGTGTGGACTACGCGTTCTACATCGCCGACCGGATCAAGGAAGAAGTCGCCGCTGGCGCCAGCGCCGAGGAGGCGGTCCGCAGGGCTCTGCACTCGGCCGGTATGGGTGTGATCGTCACCGCCAGCGTGCTGATCCTCAGCACCCTGCTGTGGTGGATGTCGTCGCTGCGCTTCCAGGCGGAAATGGGCCTGCTCATGGCCATCTGGCTGAGTGCCTCGGCGTTCTGCGCGTTATTCGTCATGCCATCGCTGATCTATGTGTGCCGCCCGCGCTTCATCTTTGGCGAGCGGTCACAGGCATCGGTCGCTGCACCCGCTTCGGCGTGTCAGCTGACCTGAGACGAGATTCCCAAAACAACAACAACCAACGGTTCCTCGCTGCCACCATCTCTTGGGGAGACATCATGAGCAAACACCACAACCCGGGCGCACGCATGCGCGCACCGATCGACAAACTCACTTTAGCGATCGCGCTGAGTACGCTGGCCATGCCACTGCTGGCTGAGGACAGCTTCAAATACGATGGTTATCTGCGCGAAGAACTGTCGTGGAACGCCAAGAACTGGGAGGACACACCGAACTACAACGACAAGGGCAAACTGTCGATGGCGCGCAGCACCGCGCGGCTCAATCTGGATTGGCAGGCCACCGACAAGGTCTCGGTCGTCGCCAAGCTGCGTGCCTCGCGTGAGGTCAAGACCGGCTTCCTCGAACATCTGGAAGACATGGGCGCGAACAACTACCACCACGCCGATGGCCAGGGCGACATCATGGATCTCTACAACAAGCAGGAGATCCGTGAGCTGTACGTCGACTTCCCGGTTGGCGAGCGCACCTCGTTCCGTATCGGCAAGCAGCAGATCGCCTGGGGCGAAACCGATTTCTTCGCCGCCAACGATCTGGTGCATGGCTTCGACTACACCTGGCGCAGCTTCCTCGAGCCAGCCAACGAGGAGCTGCGCAAGACCAACAACATCATCAAGATGAATGTCGATGTGCCCGAGCTGGACGGTGGCCTGGAAGTCTTCGTCCGCCCTGGCCTGGATCGCAAAGAGGACATCGGCACCGAGATCGACATCTATGGCGGACGCTGGTCGAGCCAACCCTATGCCGGTGTCGATTTTCGCAACATTGACCCGTACAACTTTGAAAACGACGAGGGCGACTACCGCGATTTCACCGGTGGCTTGCGCTGGAGCGGTATGGTTGGCGACACCAACTACTCGTTGTCGTACCTGAAGACCTTCTACAACTCGCCGATCCTCAATGCGTCGAACAACCTCGCCATCATCGGCCAGCCGAACACGCCGTCCGGCGCGGTCACCCATGGCACCGACCAGACGCGTGGCGTCGCCGGCGAAGTGATCTATCCGATCGTCGATATCTTCGGTTTCAGCGCCAGCCGCTACTCAGAACTGGCCGATGCGGTGCTCAGCACCGAGGTGGCCTACATCAAGGATGCGCCGTACCAGATCGAACTCTCCACGCCAACGCTGATCAGCCAGATCGTTGCGCCCGGCTTCGACGGTTTCACCCGCAAGGACGTGGTTGCCATGATGCTGCGCATGGACAAGAACATCGCAGCCACCCAGACCCTGCTGGGCACGGAAAAGCCAATGTTCTTCTCGGTGCAGTTGTTCGACAAATGGGTACAGAACTTCGACAAGGACGATCAGCTGCTCTACAGCGTCGGCTGGGGCGGCAAGGTCAAGGAACACTCGGTCCTCGCCACTACCATCTTCGACCTCAGCTACGGCAGCGGCCGCATCCACCCGAACCTGGTACTGGGCGCTGACCTGAGCAACGGCGGCGGCTTCGCCGTGCCGTCGGTGACATTCGAGCTGACCAGCAAATGGCGCTGGAAGGTCGAGTACGACGCCTTCTGGGACGACGCGTCGCGCAGCAGTGACAAGTGCACTGCGCCAAACGCCGCGACCTGTGACAGCACCACCATGTTCGGTTACTTCCACAACCGCGATCAGCTGTACACCAGCCTGACCTACCTCTTCTGAGCCACGCCGGAGATTTTGTCATGACCGTATCCCGTTTTTTCCTGCGCCAGTCCCTGGCCCTGAGCCTCATCGCCGTTGCCAGCAGCCTGTCGTGCCTCGCCGGCGCTGCCGAGCTGCCAGTCGGCACGGTGATTTCCGCCGCCAACCTCGACCAGATCAAGAGCGACACATTTGAAGGGCACACCATTGCCAGTCTGCTCACAGAGAAGATGGAGTGGCGCATCCGCAACAGCGGCTGGAAATTGCCGCTGGCCAAGTCGAAGAACGTTGCGCTCGATCCTCGCTGGGTTGCGGCGACAGCGGCCAACGCCGGCAAGACCTCGATCAACAAGGAAGCCTGCCGGATCGATGGCTGGGGTGCCGGCGCTCCCTTCCCGAACATTGATGAGAAGGACCCTCAGGCGGCAGAAAAAATTGTCTGGAACTTCCACCTCGGCCAACTCATCGGTGACGTGTCCCAGGTGCAGAACTTCACCCAACTGCTGATCGACGGCGGGCGCGGCATTCATGCCGAGCCGGTCGCCGAGTTTTCCCGGTACACCATGAAAGGTCGTCTGACCGGGGGGAGTTCAGTGGAAGGCGATGGTAGCGAGCGCGGTCGGCAGTTGCTGTACTTCAAGTCGCCGTCCGATATGAAAGGGCTCGGTACTTACACCGTCATGTACGACGACGCGAAGGTCAACGACGTGTGGGCCTACATCCCCGCGGTACGCCGGGTACGTCGCCTGTCCGGCGGGGCCTGGATGGATCCGGTCGGCGCTTCCGACCAATTGCAGGATGACCTGGAGGGCTTCAACGCCCGGCCTTGCTGGTATTCGCAATACAAACTGCTGGGCAAGCGCTGGGTGTTGGCGGCCGCGAATGGCAAGGTCGACTTGTGGAACACCCAGGGCACGTCTGCCCAGGAAAAATATGCGGTGCTGGAGAACCAGCCGCCGTACTGGAACATGAACAACGACCTGTACGAGCCGCGTGAGGTTTATGTGGTCGAGGCCATCACGCCGTCGACCCACCCGTACAGCAAGAAAGTGCTGTACATGGAAACCAGATACCCACGCGTCCATTTCGCCGAAGCCTACAACCGCAAGGGCGAGTTCTGGAAGTTCATGGAGTGGCACACCGCCTACAACGCGGCCGACGGCGACATGCGCACCACCGGCAGCGCCGTGATCGACTTCCAGCGCAATCACGCCACGCTGTCCTTGATCGACACGAAGACCTGGAAGACCAACTTCGACGCCAAGTCCAATGACTTCTCCCTGCAGGCCCTGCAGAAGGCGGGGCGCTAGTCCGCCTGCGCGCCCGGCCGTCGTGCGGTCGGGCACTCGTCTGAATTGCTCCACACCCACTCCAACCCACATAGATCAAACGGTCGGATGCCCCCCCATGCGGGGTGTCACGACCAGAGGAACCTAACCATGTCGATGATGAAAGCCGCGCGCCTGCACGAGATCGGCGGTCGATTCACTTTTGATGAAGTCCCCCTGCCG
>NZ_AKJL01000292.1 GCF_000282355.1 Pseudomonas sp. GM49 | reverse complement strand
AACCCCAATTGCGAAAGCAGTTGGGGTTTTGTTTTTGTCCACGGGAAAACGAATTTACTGCCCCAGCCGTTCCAGCGTGTGCTCTAACGGTTCCAGCGACACACAGATAAAACCATCAAGCGGTCGATTGAGTTCTTCCACCAGCAAGATTGTCGCTGCCGTCGACAGGGCACACACCAACAACACGACGACAATGGTGCCATTGCGTGGTGCGAACAGGCCGAACGAGCCGAAGATAGTCGCCAGCCACGTCACCAGAATCACCAGCATCACCGGCGGGATCGATTGGTTGGATTGCAGCAGGGTCAGCCAGCGGTCGGCAAACACAGTCTCGATGTCTTGCAATGCGGTGGCTTTGAGCGCGCGCTGATCATCGTTGGCGGGAGACAGTGATTCCACCCGGCGTTGCAGACTTTCGGAGCGACGGATCACTTCGGGGCTATCGAGTGTTGCAATCTGACTGCGATCGCGTGAAGCGAGAGTTTTCGTGACTTCGGCATAGTTATGCTTGAGCTGAGTGCGGATGTCCTGGGTGTCGGCACCGTAACGGGCCAGCACGCGGTCGAATTGAACCACTTTCGCCGCCGCGCCCTCCAGTTCGGCATTGGCCGTATCGAATGTACCTTTGGCAGATGAAACGAGCAGGCCGAGGACCAGCGCCGACATCGTCGCGATGAGCCCGGTGGCCAGCTTCACCACCGTCACGGAGTCGTCGCTCAGATGATGGCTCGGTAATCGCTCCCTCACGTACGAACCCAGTAGTGCGCTGCCGAACAGACAGGCGAAGACGATGAGGGCGATCACCGCATCATTCAAGTTCAACCTCCTTGATCACGATGCGTTTGAGTTTGCGCCCCTCGATGGCCCTCACGTCGCGAGCCCGTAACGGCCCGTTGGCATAGGCCCCCACCGCCTGAAGAGGGTCAGCAGGTTGCTGATCAATCCGCCAGCCAGTAGCAAGAATTTGAAACGAGTGGACCAGGGCTCGTCGTGGGTCGGCATAGTGGATTCCTCCTCGGGTCCGCTGCAATCCGTATGGCTAGTTGACGGTAGCAGACAGGCCGGGAGTTGCCAGAACGCCCAACCTTTTCAGGTTGGGCTATTTTGCGCCTTGAAGACTGTCGATCGACTGAGGTCTTTCACTGATCTTTTTCGCAGTTAACCATCCACGACACGCCAAAACGGTCGACCAGCATGCCGAAGCGTGCGGCCCAGAACGTGGTCTCCAGTGGCATTTGCACGGTGCCACCCACCGCCAGCGCATTAAAGACCCGTTCGGCCTCGGCAATGCGGTCGACGTTGAGTGAAACCGAACAGGCACTCATTTTATCGACGGGGCGATCAGGTGTAGTGTCCGACCCCATGATTACCTGATCGCCAACCACCAGGCGGGTATGGATGATCAGGTTGTGCAGATTTTTGGGGACGTGTTCAGCGGCAGGGGTTTCACCGAAGGTCAACATGGCTTCGTTCTGGCCTTGCAGGCACTGGGCATAGAACGTGAAGGCGGCTTTGCAGTCACCGTTGAAGATAAGGTAGGGATTGATTTTCATGGTCGGCTCCAGGTGCTCAAGTACACACATCGGTTTGGACGCCGGGTTTGTCGGCGAATTCCGATTGTGTCGAGCCGACAAGCAAAGCGCTAAATCGTCGTCGAAGCCTGGGTTTCTTTAGATGTTTTTTCTATAGGTCGTGCGAGGCTTATCGCCTCCGGTACACGCCGTGGCGCAAGCACACGCTCAATCGCGCCGCTTACCATGCTCTCCAGCAGTTCATCGCGTTCCTGTTCGTCCAGCACATGGGGCGTCAGCCAGCTGGGAGCGCTGTTGAGCAGGGCACCAATGGCATGTCCAGCGGCCAGCAGGCCTTGCTCGCTGAAACGGGACTTCGCGCCCAGCATCTTCAGCAAACTGCGCTCATATTGCTCGCGCAATTGCTGAACCCGAACCTGTTGTTCTTCGTTCAGGCAACCGCTGTCGCGCTCCACCAGACGAAAATGCCAGGGCATGTCCCGATGCAGATTCAGGTGCGCGCGGATCAGGCTGTTGAGTTTGTCGCGTTTGGCCGGGGTTTTTTGCTGGATGCGTCCCAGGGTGGCCAGCAGTTCCTCGTAGAACTCTTCGATCAGGTCGAGCAACAGATGCTGTTTGCTGGGGTAATGGTGGTACAGCGAGCCTGGAGAGAGCCCCAGGCACGTTGCGAGCTCACGCATGCCGACCTGGCCGAACCCCTTGCAGGCAAACAGCTCCAGGACCTTGTCCCGGTACTCGGCAAAGCGCGAGCAACGCTCAGGCATAGGCATGGAAGCCGCGCCCCGTTTTGCGCCCGAGGTAACCGGCAGCGACCATTTCCTTGAGCAGTGGCGCCGGGCGATATTTGCTGTCGTTGAAACCGTCATAGAAGGCTTCAAGGATCGACAACAGGGTATCCAGACCAATCAGGTCCGCCAGGGCCAATGGGCCGATAGGCTGATTGCAGCCCAGGCGCATGCCGGCGTCGATGTCTTCGGCGCTGGCCAGGCCTTCCTGGAACACCAGGATCGCTTCGTTGATCATCGGCACCAGAATCCGGTTGACCACGAAGCCTGGACGGTTACCGGCGGTGATCGCGGTTTTGCCGAGGGTGGTCGCCATGTCCAGCGCGAGTTTGTGGGTCGCGTCACTGGTTTGCAGGCCGCGGATGACTTCGATCAGGCCCATCACCGGCACCGGGTTGAAGAAGTGCAGGCCAATGAAGCGCTCAGGCTGGCTGACACTGGCGGCAAGCTGGGTGATCGACAGCGACGAGGTATTGGAGGCAATCACGCACCCGCTGCTGACCTGCGCGGCGATCTGTTGCAGCACACGCAGTTTCAGGTCGAGGTTTTCCGTCGCCGCTTCGATGACCAGTTGCGCGTTATGCAGGCTGCTGTAATCGGTGCTGGTGCGGATTTTGTCGAGGGTGGCCTGTTTCTGCTCCGGGGTCAGGGTTTCCTTGGCGATCTGCCGGTCGAGGTTTTTACCGACCGTTGCGACGGCTTTTTGCAAAGCGCTTTCGGAAATGTCGAGCAAGGTCACGTTGAAACCGGCCAGGGCGCAGACTTGCGCGATGCCGTTGCCCATGGTGCCCGCGCCGATTACCCCGATGTTTTGCAGATTCATGTTCCCATCCTTCGATCAAACCCTGCGATACCTTGGCCGCGACTGCGGTCGAAGGCGTACTATTGCCGCGAGTCTAGAGCCGGCAGGGCGGTTGTCCTATGCCAAAACTGTTCAACGGCACTGATGTTTTTTGCCATTCGGGTGATGAGAGAGAAGCGTACCAATGCGGGAAAAGGACTCGGTTGCCGCCTATTTCGTGCAGGCAATGATCCATGGGCTGAGGGACGATCCGCAGCGCGTGAAGGCAGTGCTCGAACAGGCGGGCATTGATCCGGCGGTCATGCAACAACCCACGGCGCGGGTGCCGGCCAACGCGTTTGCGGCGTTGTGGCTGATCCAGATCCGCGAGCTCGACGATGAGTTTTTCGGGCTCGATTCCCATGGCATGCCACCGGGCAGTTTTGCCCTGATTTGCCGGGCCTTGATCCAGGAACCCGATCTGCATAAGGCCATGCGTCAGTGCCTGGCCAACTTCGGGTTGTTCCTTCGCGACTTTCGCGGCTCGCTGGCCGTGCGTGGCAAGCGTGCGGTCATCAGCCTGGAAACCTGTTCGACGGACAACGATGCCAGCCGGTTTGGTGAAGAAACGTTCCTGGTGTTGATGATCAGTCTGCTGTGCTGGTTGGGCGGGCGGCGCATTCCCATTGACCGTGCGGACTTCCGCCATTCGCGCCTGTCGCTGGGTGACGACCGCCTGCTTTGGGGCCCCAACCTGACCTTTGGTGCCGAGCGCACCGAAATCGAATTTGCCAGCCACTACCTGCGCTTGCCGGTGGTTCAGGATCTGGCGTCGCTGAAAGTGTTTTTGCGTACCGCGCCGCAATGGCTGGTGATCCGCTTCCGTAACCAGCACGGCCTGGCATCACAGGTTCATCAGCGCTTGCGCGGCAGTCATTACAGTGAATGGCCGACCTTGCAGGCCTTTGCCCTGGAGCAGCACCTGAGCCCCAGCACCTTCCGCCGCAAACTGGAACGTGAGGGTTGCTCCTACCAGGAGATCAAGGACGAAGTCCGTCGGGGCGTGGCCTTTGAGCAATTGCGCCAGAGTGAGGCGAGCATCAGCGATATCGCCGAGCAACTGGGTTTCCAGGAACCCAGTGCCTTCCATCGGGCGTTCAAGAAGTGGACCGGGGAAAGTCCGGGGCGTTATCGGGCCCGTTATCAGGGGGAACAGGGCGAGTAGATCGCCACCCTTCAGGAACCCTGTGATCCCTGAGCCACCGACGGCCCGGCCAATTGATGGGGGCTTGCCTTGAGCAAGCCATCAAGTGCCTGGCGATACTGGTTTCCACCCAGGCTCATGCTGTTGTTGTGTGTACCGCCGGGTACCAATAGCAAGTGCTTGGGTTCCTGGGCGGCATTAAATAATTGCTGGCTGAATCGTGAAGGCATGAACGGGTCGGACAGGCCGTGGACCACCAGCAGCGGCATGTCGATATCGACGATCTTGTCGATGGAGTCGAACTTCTGCGACAACAGCCAGCGCACTGGCAGCCAATTCACGGGAAGGTTGTTGTCGGCCACTTCCGTGACTGCATCGCCCAACGACGTGAAGGAAGACTCGATAACCAGACCGCGCACCGGTACCGCGACATGCTGTTTTTTCGCCTGTGCTGCCAGGTCTGCTGCGAGGTTGATAGCCACTGCACCGCCCAGCGAATGCCCATAGATCAGACGCTTGTTGGCGTCCGGTTGCATCGCGGTAAAGCGCTCCTAGGCGACGTGTGCGTCTTCGTAGACACTGGCTTCCGAGGGCAAATCCCCTTTGCTCTGACCGAAGCCGCGGTAGTCGATGGCCAGCACTGAATAGCCCATGGCACGTAATTGCTCGATGCGAAACGCCTGGCCAGTAAGGTTCCAGCGCACCCCATGCAGGTAGAGGATTGACGGCGCATCGCGGCGGGCGGCTGGCCACCACCAGGCATGCAGGTTTTGCCCGGCCTTGTAGCTGGCGGGCTTGATATCGAACTCCTGAACATCTTGCGGCAGGCCGCGATACCAGCCCGCCGTGCCTGGTTCGATGCGGAACAGCAACTCGCGCTCTTTATATTTGAGCGCCCCACAACTTACCGGCAAGCCAACTACCAGCACAGCCATGCACAGCCACGACAGCCAGCGTCGGCGCAAGTGAACGAGGAGGGGAGCAGACATTGATCGGCCCGACAGAACGTGAAGCACGGGTTTTAACAGATGAAGTCGTGTATCAGGAGATTTTTCCGACCATCGTTGAGGCGCAGCGGTTACAAATTGCTGCCTCCGGGTGCTGGCGTTGTATCAGTCCATACGCAGGACTATCTTGCCGATGTGATCGCCCGCTTCCATCCGGGCGTGGGCCAGTGCCGCGTCAGTGAGCGGGTAAACCTGGTCGATCAAGCAACACCCGGATGTTCGGGTGCAACTGGACGCCACTACACAGATTCTCAGCCAGGCAAAACGCGAAGCGGACATCGCCCTATGACATCCGGCTGGTGACCCACGCGGACCTGCGGCACACGGCCAGGGTCCGGGCGGTGATTGATGAGATTGTCGTGGGGTTCGCCGGGACCGGTGAATAACCTGTAGGAGCGAGCTTGCTCGCGATGGCGGAGTGTCAGACGACATCACTGTTGAATGACACAACGCATCGCGAGCAAGCTCGCTCCCACAGGGAATTGTCATGGCATTTCCGGCAGTTCCTGTGGGCGCAGGTCGAATACCAATACTTCGGCATCCACGCCGTTGCTCAAGGTCAGCGCCTGTTCTTCGCGAACCCGCACACCGTCGCCTTCCTGCAACAACATTCCGTTGAGTTCGACGCTGCCCCGGGCCACATGCACATAGGCGTAGCGGTTGGCGGCGAGCTCCAGGGTGGCGCTTTCCTTGCCGTCGATCAGGCCTGCATACACCCGCGCGTCCTGACGCACCTTGAGCGAACCCTTGGCGCCGTCCGGCGAGATGATCAGTTGCAGGCGCCCGCGCTTCTTCTGGGTGCTGAAGTGCTCTTGCTGATAGCGCGGTTTGGCACCGCTGACGTCGGGCACGATCCAGATTTGCAGAAAGTGCACCGGCCGGGTGCTGGAGTGGTTGAATTCACTGTGGGCCACGCCGCTGCCTGCGCTCATCAGTTGCACGTCGCCGGGACGGATCACCGAACCGGTGCCCAGGGTGTCCTTGTGTTCCAGGGCCCCTTCCAGCACGTAGGAGAAAATCTCCATGTCGCGGTGCGGGTGCTGGCCGAAGCCTTTACCGGCGGCGACGCGGTCGTCGTTGATCACCAGCAGGTCAGAAAAACCCTGCTCTTTCGGGTTGCGATAGTTGGCGAAGGAAAAGGTATGGAACGACTTCAACCAGCCGTGATTGGCCAGGCCACGATCCGAGGCTTTGCGAAGAGTCAGCATGATGAAATCTCCTGTAGGGACGTGAATTCGTCCGACTGAGGAGAAGGTTAATGTTTACTGGCTGGTGCAATAAGTAGATGAAAACTGAAATACTGTCTCTGCCA
Organism: Pseudomonas sp. GM49; assembly: GCF_000282355.1. Taxonomy (GTDB): domain Bacteria; phylum Pseudomonadota; class Gammaproteobacteria; order Pseudomonadales; family Pseudomonadaceae; genus Aquipseudomonas. The sequence continues at coordinate 118 of NZ_AKJL01000292.1, read as the reverse complement.
GATTGACAATCTTCGGGTGCGAATCAGCTATTCTTTTCCGACGTCTGGCCTGCGGCTGGCCATAATGCACAACACCGAAACCTGTGGGAGCGAGCTTGAACTGGCCTAATGATTTTGG
>NZ_AKJL01000291.1 GCF_000282355.1 Pseudomonas sp. GM49 | reverse complement strand
TCAATCGCCTGCGCAAAGCCGTGTATGAAGCCGTCAGCGACTACCGTCACGCCCGCAATGCCGGACTGTAGGAGCGAGCTTGCTCGCGAAAAAACCATGGGCGCCTCAGGGCATCTGAAATTACGCGTTATCGTTAACGTCCTTCGCGAGCTGGCTCGCTCCTACAGGGAGCGAGGAAAGCCAAATCCAGGACAGCAAAAAGCCCGCACAAGGCGGGCTTTCTGTGGTGACCTGGCGTTCAGTGTTCCAGGTTACCGAATATGGCGCAGCGGACGGGACTCGAACCCGCGACCCCCGGCGTGACAGGCCGGTATTCTAACCGACTGAACTACCGCTGCGCGTAGCGTTGAAAGTGGTGGGTGATGACGGGATCGAACCGCCGACATTCTGCTTGTAAGGCAGACGCTCTCCCAGCTGAGCTAATCACCCTTTACCTTCTTTGCGGGGCACATTATGCCACAGGTTTTTATAAAGTGTTGATTTATTTGAAGTTTTTTTCAAAAAAATCTAAAAACCGGTGAAGCGATGCAACCCACAGGAACAACAGTCAAACTTGAGGCAGAAAAAAGCCCGCATCAGCGGGCTTTTCCGTGGCGACCTGGCGTTCAGTGTTCCAGGTTACCGAATATGGCGCAGCGGACGGGACTCGAACCCGCGACCCCCGGCGTGACAGGCCGGTATTCTAACCGACTGAACTACCGCTGCGCGTAACACTGAAAACGAATGGTGGGTGATGACGGGATCGAACCGCCGACATTCTGCTTGTAAGGCAGACGCTCTCCCAGCTGAGCTAATCACCCTTCGCTTCGGTGTGGCGCGCATTCTACGGAGCGACCCAACCTCTGGCAAGCACTTTTTAAAATAATTTTCTCAGGCCTTCCAAAGGCTTAGAGAAAGGTTGGCCTATGGCACGGCGAAGACAATAATGCCCCCCTTTGTATAAAGGAGAGACTCACCCCATGTGGTTCAAAAACCTGCTTATCTATCGCCTGACCCAAGATCTGCCTGTTGATGCCGAGGCGTTGGAAACTGCACTGGCCACCAAACTGGCGCGTCCATGTGCAAGCCAGGAGTTGACCACCTACGGTTTCGTCGCGCCGTTCGGCAAAGGCGAAGATGCGCCGCTGGTGCACGTCAGCGGTGACTTCCTGCTGGTGTCCGCGCGCAAGGAAGAACGTATTTTGCCGGGCAGCGTCGTGCGTGACGCGGTCAAGGAAAAGGTCGAAGAGATCGAAGCCGAGCAAATGCGCAAGGTCTATAAGAAGGAACGGGATCAGATCAAGGATGAAATCATCCAGGCCTTCCTGCCTCGCGCCTTTATCCGCCGCTCGTCGACCTTTGCTGCCATCGCGCCCAAACAGGGTCTGATCCTGGTCAACTCCGCCAGCCCGAAACGCGCCGAAGACTTGCTGTCGACCTTGCGCGAAGTGATCGGCACCCTGCCGGTGCGTCCGCTGACCGTGAAAATGTCCCCGACCGCTACCATGACCGAGTGGGTCACCACGCAGAAAGCCGCGGACGATTTCTTTGTACTGGACGAGTGCGAACTGCGCGACACCCACGAAGACGGCGGCATTGTGCGTTGCAAGCGTCAGGACCTGACCAGCGAAGAAATCCAGTTGCACCTGAGCACCGGCAAAGTGGTCACCCAGCTGTCCCTGGCCTGGCAGGACAAACTGTCATTCGTCCTCGACGACAAGATGGTGGTCAAGCGCCTGAAGTTCGAAGACCTGCTGCAAGACCAGGCGGAACAGGATGGCGGCGACGAAGCCCTGGGCCAACTGGACGCCAGCTTCACCCTGATGATGCTGACCTTCGGCGACTTCCTGCCGGCGCTGGTTGAAGCGCTGGGTGGTGAAGAGACTCCGCAGGGGATCTAAAGGCTAGCGATCTCTTCTGTAGGAGCGAGCTTGAACTGGTCAACTAATTTTGGACA
>NZ_AKJL01000290.1 GCF_000282355.1 Pseudomonas sp. GM49 | reverse complement strand
ATGGCCGATGGCGGCGGGCTCTGTAGGAGCGAGCTTGCTCGCGAAGAACCTGAGAACACCGCGGGGTGTCAGGCTCTCCGCATCATCGTTGACCTCCATCGCGAGCAAGCTCGCTCCTACAGTCTTTTCCAAGTGACCCGCCGTAAGGGCGGAACCATAAGCCGCCGTTACCGCAGGAATGGATTTGTACACCCTCAAAACATACATCGCCTGACACTCAGCCTTCGCGAGCAAGCCCGCTCCCACAGTGGGTACGCAGACAGGTCAGCGAGCCTTCCTGAGCAAAAAGTGCGACAACGCCGGTATCAGCACCAGCGCACCGATCATGTTCCAGATGAACATGAAGGTCAGCAGGATGCCCATATCCGCCTGGAACTTGATCGGCGACCAGGCCCAGGTGATGACGCCCGCCGCCAGGGTGATGCCCACCAGAGCGACCACCTTGCCGGTGAACGCCACCGAGTTCTTGTAAGCCTCGGTCAACGACAGGCCGGCACGCTGCTGAGCCAACTGAACGCTGAGCAGGTACAGCGCGTAATCCACGCCGATCCCTACGCCCAGGGCGATCACCGGCAGGGTGGCCACTTTCACGCCCATGCCAAGAAAAACCATCAATGCCTCGCAGAGCACTGAAGTCAGCATCAACGGCACCACCGCCACCACGACCGCACGCCAGCTGCGGAAGGTAATGAAACACAGCACGATCACCGCGCCATACACGTACAACAGCATGGTGCGATTGGCCTCGCGGACCACGATGTTGGTCGCTGCTTCGATTCCCGCGCTACCGGCCGCGAGCATGAACTGGCGTTCACCGTTGCTGTGCTTGCGAGCGAAGGACTCGGCGATACTGACCACATGTTCGAGGGTTTGCGCCTTGTGGTCGGCGAGGTAGGCCACTACCGGCATCATCGAGCAGTCGCTGTTGAACAGTTCGGGGTTGTTCACCGAGGCCTGCTGCGCGCCATAGTTGAGTACATCCTGATTGCGCGCGATGGTCAGCATCTTTGGGTTGCCTTCATAGGAACCCGCGGTGATCTGCCGTACGGCGTTGACCAGCGACACGGTGGTCTGCACCCCTGGCTGCTGTTGCAGCAACCAGCCGAGACGGTCGGCCTCGACCAGGGTCTCGTACTTCAGGCAACCCTCGCTCGCGGTCTTGACCATCACGGCGAACTGGTCGCTGGACAGCGAGTAGTTGTCGGTGATGTAGGCGTTGTCGCGATTGTAGCGAGAGTCTGCGCGCAGCTCGGGCGCACCCGGGTCAAGGTCGCCGATCTGCAGCTGGGTGCTGACCATGAACCCGCCCGCCGCCAGCAACCCGGCGACGATCAACGCGACGGTGGCCCAGCGGCGCTCGGTGAAGCGGTCGAGCAGGCTCCACAGATTGCCCAGCCCCTTGCCGCGCAATTCCTTGTGCTCCTGACGCAGGCTGCGCGCCGCTGCCCTGCGGCTGACACCGCAATACGACAGCAGCACCGGCAACAGCACCAGGTTGGTGAAGATCAACACCGCCACACCGATGCTGGCGGTGACGGCCAGGTCCTGGATCACCGGGATGTCGATCAGCATCAGCACGGCAAAGCCGACCGCATCGGCGAGCAAGGCCGTGAGCCCCGCCAGGAACAGGCGGCGGAAGGTGTAGCGCGCCGCGACCAGTTGGTGTGTGCCGCGTCCCACATCCTGCATGATGCCGTTCATCTTCTGCGCGCCGTGGGACACTCCGATGGCGAACACCAGGAACGGCACCAGGATCGAGAACGGATCGAGCGCATAGCCCAACAGCGCGACCAGCCCCAACTGCCAGGCCACGGCGATCACCGAGCAGAGAATCACCAGCGTCGTGCTGCGCACGCAGCGGGTGAAGAAATAGATGATCGACGTGGCGATCAGCGCAGCAGCGCCGAAGTACATCATCACCAGCACCAGGCCGTCGATCAGGTCGCCGACCAGCTTGGCGAAACCGATCACGCGGACTTTGATCGGGCCCTTGCCCTCCTCGCCCCGGGCATGGGCATCGCTGGCGCCGGCGAACTCGTACTTGTTACGCAATTGCTCTTCGAGCACCCGCGAGAAAGCGTGGTAGTCGATGGCCTGGCCGGTGACCGGATCGTTCTCCAGCAGGGGCACGAAAATCATGCTCGATTTGAAGTTGTTGCCCACCAGGCTGCCGACGATGCCGGATCGGGCAATATTCAAGCGCAGCTGTTCGACGCCCTTCGCCGAGCCGTCGTAGGCATCGGGCATCACCGGCCCGCCGCGAAACCCCTCTTCGGTCACTTCGGTCCAGCGCACCGCCGGGGTCCACAGCGACTTGACCCAGGCGCGGTCCACGCCCGGGGTCACGAACAGGGTGTCGTTGATCTGCCTGAGCACATCGAGGTATTGCGGGTCGAAGATATCGCCTTCGGTGTTTTCCACCACCACCCGCACCGCATTGCCGAGCCCGCGCAAGGATTGGCGGTTTTCCAGGTAGTTCTGAATGAACGGCTGGCTCTGCGGCAGCATTTTTTCGAAGCTGGCAGTCAGGCTCAGGCGAGTGGCCGCGAAGTAGCCGAGCAGCACGGTGATCACCAGGCAACTCAGTACCACCAGCAGGCGGTTGTTGAAGATCAAGCGTTCGAGCAGGTTGCCGGAGCGGGCGTCGAAGCCCTTGAGCTCCCGCACCACCGGCATCGTATCGAGTTCGTAGGTACCCATATCGTGTCTTGTCTCTTTTGTTGTACGCAGGTGGGCTTATTCGAGGGGGAGCTGGCGAAGACCGCGGGTGCCGGCCAGTACCAGTGCACCGGCCGTTGACACTTGCGCCGCGGCCACCGGCGCCAGGCCGTTATTCACTTGCAGGTTGAAGCTTGCGCCATCGTCGTTGCTGACCAGTACATGGCCGGCCTGGCTCAACAGGATGATCCGCCCGTCTGCAGTGACCGTACCGGCGGTGATGCTCAGGGGGAGCCCGAGCTCGACCTTGTTCCAGTTGGCACCGCCATCGACGCTGCGATAGGCGTTGCCGCGCAGGCCGAACACCAGTACCGCGCCGGGCTTGCCGACAATGCCGAAAAAACTGCCGTTGTAGGGCGTGGGGGTGGCCTTGAAACGCTCGCTGGTCGGGTCGAACTTGAGCACCAGGCCCTGCTCGCCGACAACGAACAGTTCGTTGCCGGCCGGGCGCAAGGCGTACAGGTTCAAGGCACTGGGGTTGTCGGTCCGGTCCAGCCACGGCGTCCAGTTGCGGCCACCATTGTCGGTACGGAAAATCAGGTTGAAGGCGCCGACGATGTAACCGACCTGATCATTCTGGAACCACACATCGAGGAATGGCTTGTCGGCGCCCTCTTCGAACATGCGCTGGGCATCGGCCAACGAGGTGACGACCGCCTCGTCGTCCGGCCGAGCCGCGGCCTGCTTGCGGTAATACGCGAGCAGGGTCGAGCCGACGTCGCGGCCGTCGAATTGACGGCTCCAGCTTTCGCCCGCGTCGCTGCTGTGCAACACCACGCCGTCATGGCCGACGGCCCAGCCCTGGGACGGACTGGGGAAATGCACGGCCACCAGGTCAGAGCTGACCGGTACCTTGGCTTGATGCCATTGCAGGCCTGCATCGTCCGAATAGAAAATGTGGCCACGCTGGCCGACCGCAACCAGGCGTCGGCCGGCGCTGGCCAGTCCCGTGAAAGTGCCATGCAGCGCCTTGTCGGTCTGCAACGCCGGCCGGTCGAGGGTATCGGCGAAATCCGCCGCCACCACGGCACGGGTAAAAGGCAAGGCCAGCGCTGCACCCAGTGCAATGAGCACTATCCATCTGAATTTGTTCATCGCTGTTTTCCGGATAAAAAAGCCACCGGAAGGCGTGTGGCCTCCTCCCGATGGCAAATACCACATGGAGTTCTGTCAGCGGATCCCGGCACCGGCCAGCGATTCCGGAGCCCACTGGGCCTTGGAGAGTGGCTCGATGTACTTCACGCCACCGTACGGCCCGTACATCCCGGTAATGTTGTAGCTACCGGTGACGAAGTCGTAGAACAGGTGGTTGTCCGAGTTCGGTGCCTGCACGTCATAGCTGTAGGCCATGTGGGCGAAGGCGCCGCGGTACAGCTTGCCGCTGGCGTCGTATTCGTCCGAAGCCAGTGCAATCCAGCTGTCCTCATCGAGGTAGAAGGTGCGCTTGCTATAGATGTGGCGCTTGCCCGGCTTCAGGGTCGCTTCCACGACCCACACGCGGTGCAGTTCCCAGCGCATCAGGTCAGGGTTGACGTGATTGGGGGTGGTCACGTCCGCCGCCACCTTGTGGTAGTTCAACTTGTAGGTGTTGTACGGGACGTACATTTCCTTCTTGCCCACGAGCTTGAAGTCGTAGCGGTCCAGGGCGCCGTTGAACACCCAGGAATCGTCATAGGTCGAGCTGCCGGCCGACCCCGGGTTCGGCGTGTCGTAGGCGATATCCGGCGCCAGTTTCACCCGGCGTTGTCCCGGCAGGTACTGCCAGCCACGGCGGCCTTGCTTGAGCGGGTTGACTGCATCGACCACCAGAATGGCTTCACCGGCGCGGCGGGCCGGGCCCTGGTAATACAGCTTGGTCTTGAAGAACACGTCGCTTTCGTTGGCCGCGCTGGTACGGGCCGGGTCGTACAGCGGGTACTCGATGTAGGCGTTGCCGGTGGTGGCCAGGGTCGCCCTGCCCGAGGAGTCGACGTTCCAGGAATCGTACTTGGAGTTCAGCGCAAAGCCCTGATAGCGCAGCAAGTGGTTCCACATGGCTTCATAGCCATCGGCGGGGATCGGGAACGGCACGCCGGGCAGCGCATTGTCCAGGGCTACCCCACCCTCGGTGGTTTTGGTCCCGACGGCGTTTTTCGCCGTGTTGTCCAGCAGTCGCTGAGGCATGGCCACGGTACGGTGGGTCGGGTAGACATCGACGCGAAACGACGGGAAGCGCTTGAGCAGTTCCTGGGTCGAGGCTGTCATCTTGCCGGCGTACTGGGCAGCATTGCCGGCGTTGATCACCGTCACCGGCTTTTCATTTTCGAAGGGGTCGGGGCGAAACGAGCTGCCCGCCTGGTAGCTGGCCGGTGCCTGGGTCAGGCCACCGGTATAGGCCGGGATGCTGCCGTCGGCATTGCCGGCTTTTTCAGCGCCGACGCCGGTCAATGTGCTGCCTAGCCGGGCGGCCTGGTCGGAAGATACGGCCGCGTGGGCGGCACCGGTCACCGCCAGCGCAAGGGCCGCGGCCAATACAGATTGGGCAAATTTCATGGGGTCTCTCCTGTTGCCTGGCAACGTTCGATCAGATAGTCGTTTTGAAGGTGAAGGTGACCATGCCGCGATCCTTGAGCTGGGCCGATGTACCGCCAAAGGCTGTGGCCTGCCCAGGGGTGCAGTTGTACTGGCCGTTGGCGCCGGGTGCGGCACCGTCTCCCTGGCTGCCGGCGTTGCCGGCGCGATCACAGGTATCGAACGGACCGAAGTTGTCCACGTACTTCAGGTCGAAGCGATACTGGTTGTGCACGTCCATGCCAACGCCGATCGAATAGCTTCCGGAGTCTTCGTTGCCCCCCATCTGGACGGCGGAGTTGCCATTGAGGCCGACGTTGTAGGTGGCCGGCATGTAGAAATCGATGCCGGGAAAAACCTGATACCAGGTCGGGTTGAAGTTGACGCCGATGACGTAGTTGTCCTTGCTGACCTTGTCCACGCCGCGGTACCAGTCCCCGCCCTTGAACAGCTGCTTGTTATCGGTGACGTCCAGCCAGCGGCTGTAGCCAAGCTCCACCAGCAGCGAGGCGCTGTCCCACACCGGCGTGTCGGCGAAGGTGGTCAGGCCGTTGAGCACCGCATGCACGGTGTTGCCTCGGGCCACGCCGTTGTTGCCATCGAAACTGCCAATGAATCCGGGCAGACCGGCTGGGG
>NZ_AKJL01000289.1 GCF_000282355.1 Pseudomonas sp. GM49 | reverse complement strand
CCCGCCGATGAGTGGGAGCGCCTGGCGGCCGGCATCGCGCAACGGGCCAGGTTGCTCAATGCCGTGCTGGCTGACCTTTACGGTCCGCAACGGCTGATTGCCGAAGGTCTGCTGCCCGCCGAGCTGGTGTTCGGTCACAACAACTTCCTTTGGCCCTGTCAGGGGATCAGCCCGCCTGACGGAGCCTTCCTGCATTTGTATGCCGTGGATCTGGCGCGCACGCCCGATGGCCGCTGGTGGGTCACGGCGGACCGTACCCAGGCGCCTTCGGGTGCCGGGTATGCGCTGGAAAACCGTACCATCGTGTCCCGGGCGTTTCCCGAGCTGTACCGCGACTTGAAAGTGCAACACCTGGCTGGGTTCTTCCGCACCTTGCAGGAAACCCTGGCCCGTCAGGCCCCGAGTGACGAGGACGCGCCGTTGGTGGTGCTGCTGACACCAGGGCGATTCAACGAAAGCTATTTTGAACATCTGTATCTGGCCCGGCAGCTCGGTTATCCGTTGGTAGAAGGCGGCGACCTGACAGTGCGCGACGCCACGGTCTATCTGAAGACCCTGAGTGGTCTGCGCCGGGTTCACGCGATCATGCGTCGGCTCGATGACGATTTCTGCGACCCGCTGGAGCTGCGCACCGATTCGGCCCTCGGCGTGCCGGGCCTGCTGGAAGCCGTGCGGCAGGGGCGGGTGCTGGTGGCCAACGCTCTGGGTAGCGGTGTGCTGGAGTCGCCAGGCTTGCTGGGTTTTCTGCCGAAGATCAATCAATTCCTGTTCGGTGAAGAACTGATCCTGCCGTCCATCGCCACTTGGTGGTGCGGTGAAGCGCCGGTTTTGGCCCAAGCCCTGGAAAAGCTGCCGGAACTGCTGATCAAACCGGCGTTTCCGTCCCAGAGCTTTGCACCGGTATTTGGCCGTGACTTGAGTGAAAAGCAGCGCCAGGAACTCGCCGAGCGCATGCAGGCACGGCCTTACGCTTATGTGGCGCAAGAACTCGCGCAATTGTCCCAGGCACCGATCTGGCAAGCCGAAGACGGTCAGCTGCAACCCCGCGCCATCGGCATGCGCGTGTATGCGGTGGCCAGCCGCGACGGTTATCGGGTACTGCCCGGTGGCTTGACCCGGGTCGCCGCCGACGCCGATGCCGAAGTGGTGTCGATGCAGCGCGGTGGCGCCAGCAAAGACACCTGGGTGCTGGGCGATCGTGCGCCCAGCGGCGAACAATGGAAGGCCCAACGCAACATCGGCGTGCATGACCTGGTGCGGCGCGATCCGTATCTGCCATCGCGGGTGGTGGAAAACCTGTTCTGGTTTGGCCGTTACTGCGAACGTTGCGATGACAGTGCTCGTTTGCTGCGCATCATGCTGGCGCGCTATGTCGACGGCGACGACCCGCAAGCCCTGCAGGCCGCAGTCGATCTCGGCGAACGGTTGATGCTGCTGCCCGATAAGGGTGAATTGCCGGAACGCCTGTTGGCGGCGCTGCTCGGCGATGACTGGCCGTTCAGCCTGCGTTCCAACCTGCAACGCTTGCAGTGGGCTGCTTCGCAGGTACGCGGCAAGCTCTCGCGAGAAAACTGGCAGGCGCTGGTGGAGTTGCAGCGCGAAGCCATGGAGCTGGAAACCGAAGAGCCGGATTTCGGCGAATTGCTGGATTTTCTCAACCGCCTGGTGATGTCCCTCGCGGCGCTGTCCGGCTTTGCCCTGGACGACATGACCCGGGACGAAGGCTGGCGTTTCCTGATGATTGGCCGGCGGATCGAGCGCCTGCAATTTCTCAGCGGCAGCCTGGCGGCGTTCCTGCGGGGCGCCGCGGTTTTCGATCAGGCCGGGCTGGAATGGCTGCTGGAACTGGGCAACAGCAGCATCACCTACCGTTCTCGATACCTGGCGGTGGCGCAACTGATCCCGGTGCTCGACCTTCTGTTGCTCGACGAGCAGAACCCTCACGCCGTGTTGTTCCAATTGAAACTGGTGAACCGCACCCTCAAACGTCTCAACGATGACTTTGGTGGGCCGCGCGAAGCAGCGCTGCCGCAATTGGTTGAACGTCTGGCGCGATTCGATCTGGGCTGCCTGGAAAACCCGCTGTTCGGCGACGCGAGTGTTCGCGCCGCCATTGAGGGGTTGGCCGCGCTGCTGCAAGAGATCGCCGATGTCAGCGGGCAAGTTTCCGATCGCCTGGCACTGCGGCACTTCGCCCATGTCGACGATGTCAGCCAGCGCACGGTGTCCGTCTGATGAGCGCCCACTACCAGATTTTCCACGACACCCATTATCACTACGACAGCCCGGTGTCCCTGGCCCAGCAACTGGCGCATTTGTGGCCGCGGCCTTGTGCCTGGCAGCGTTGCACCGACCGGCAATTGCAGATCAGTCCGCAGCCGACCTCGCGCCGCGATGAACTGGATGTATTCGGCAACCCGCTGACACGGCTGGCGTTCGAACGTCCCCACGATGAATTGCTGGTCAACGCCAGCCTCACGATCGAAGTGTTGCCTCGACCTGTGCTGGACTTCAGTCGGTCTCCGGCGTGGGAAAACACTCGAAGCGCGCTGACCTACAGCAGCCAGCCGCTGTCGCCTGAAATGCTCGAAGCCTGCCGATACCGGTTTGAATCGCCGTATGTGCATTTGAAGAGAAACTTCGTCGAGTTTTCCGAGAGCTGCTTCCCGGCGGGTCGACCGTTGCTGCTCGGCGTGCAGGCGCTGATGGAGAAAATCTTCAGCGAGTTCACCTTCGATGCCGAAGCGACCCAGGTGGCGACGCCACTGGTGGAGGTGCTGGAGCGCCGGCGCGGGGTCTGCCAGGACTTTGCTCACCTGATGCTCGCTTGCGTGCGTTCCCGTGGATTGGCCGCGCGGTACATCAGCGGCTACTTACTGACCCAGCCACCGCCGGGGCAGCCACGGCTGATCGGTGCTGATGCGTCCCACGCCTGGGTTTCGGTGTTTTGCCCGGTGCTGGGGTGGGTGGATTTCGATCCGACCAACAATGTGCAACCGGCTCTGGAGCACATCACCCTGGCCTGGGGCCGGGACTTTTCCGATGTGTCGCCGTTGCGGGGGGTGATTCTGGGAGGAGGGAACCACGACCCGGAAGTGCGCGTCACCGTGATGCCACTGGATTAACAACCATCCACCCTGTAGGAGCGAGCTTGCTCGCGATGGACGTCAACGATGACGCGTCCTGTCTGGAAAAACGCGCTGTCTTCGAATTTTTCGCGAGCAAGCTCGCTCCTACAGGGGGCGCAGTCATTTCAGGTAGGGTATTTCAGATTGGCCTGTGAGGGTCGGCAGCAAAGCTGCCAACCCTGGACACAGATCCGGTGGGCCAGATCAGATCAACCGGCCCGGAGGTTCTCAGGCGTCGGGCGCCGAGTCTTTCGGTGCATCAACATCGTCTTCTGCCGCCACTTCACCCTCAGGGTTCAGTGCCGCTTCTTCAGCTGAAGCTTTCTTGCGCTGAAGCTTTTCCTCTTTCTTCTGCTCCTTGGCCAAGTCTCTCTGACGTTTGGCGAAGGAATAATTAGGTTTGGCCATGGGCGATCCTCTGGGGTCGAAGGTGAGGTTGAGCGGCGCATATTCTGCCCTGTATCGGTGCCGAGCCGTTAGCTGGGTTTTTGCTCGGCCCATTTTGGCGCTACGGACGGTTGCCAGGCATCCAGTGCATCGAGCAGGGTTTGCGGCGATTCGCTCACTTGCAGCATGTCACGGTGCTGCCCGCGAACGAAGCCTTCGCCGACGATGTGATCGAGAAAAGACGTCAATTTGCTGTAGAAACCGTTCACTTCCAGCAAGCCCAGCGGTTTGCCGTGGTAGCCGAGCTGGCCCCAAGTCCAGACTTCGAACAGTTCTTCCAGGGTGCCAAGGCCACCGGGCAGCGCGATAAAGGCATCGCTGAGCTCGGCCATCCGCGCCTTGCGCGCGTGCATGCCATCGACGACTTCCAGGCGAGTCAGGCCACTGTGGCCGATTTCCTTGTCCTTGAGGCTTTGCGGAATGATGCCGATCACCTCACCGCCGGCCGCCAGGGCCGCATCGGCGACGATTCCCATCAGGCCCACGGCGCCACCGCCATACACCAGGGTCAGCTTGCGCTCGGCCAATGCCTGGCCCAAGGCCACAGCCGCTTCACGATAAGCCGGGTTGGTGCCGGTGCTGGCACCACAAAATACACAAACAGATGCTAAAGACATGCCTTGCTCCATGGTCGATCAGAGCCACAGAGTAAAGGCAGGCGCACGGCACTCCAAGGGCTAGACTTCGAGTTCTGGCGTTTCGTATGTTCCGCTGGCGCCGCAGGCATAGGCGGCGAGCAAGCTGCGCAATAAGCTGTTGATCGACATGACAGACGCTCCATTTGAAGGGGACGGTCTGATGATAGGGCCGGGCCAGACGCTTGGCCGGTAGATTGTTTCCATCGGTGTCATAGCCTGAAAGTTGTATACAATTTTTGATTCAAGTCATATGAACTTGCGAAATTTTCAGGCAGTCTTCTGTCCATTCGCGATTTCGTTAACCCTGCCTTGGAGATTCACCATGTTTGCCAAACTCGTTGCGGTATCCCTGTTGACACTGGCCAGCAGCCAATTGATGGCTGCCGAGTGCAAGACGACCATCGACTCCACCGATCAAATGGCCTTCAGCACCAAGGCCATTGAAATCGACAAAAGCTGCAAAACCTTCACCGTCGAGCTGACTCACTCCGGCAGCCTGCCGAAAAACGTCATGGGCCATAACTTTGTGCTGAGCAAAGAAGCCGACATGCAGCCGATCGCCACCGACGGCCTGAGCGCCGGCATCGACAAGAACTACCTGAAAGAGGGCGACGCCCGCGTGATTGCCCACACCAAGATCATCGGCTCCAAGGAAACCGATTCGGTGACCTTCGATGTGTCCAAGCTGGATGCCGCTGAAAAGTATGGTTTCTTCTGCTCGTTCCCGGGCCACATCTCGATGATGAAAGGCACCGTGACCCTGAAGTAAACCGACGTACCGCGTCATCGTTCTTCGCGGGCAAGCCCGCTCCCACAGGTTTTGTGAGCGACACAAATCACTGTGGGAGCGGGCTTGGTCCGGGCGGCGTTCCGACGAAGGGGCCAGAAGCATCGACGCATGTTTTGGCCAAAGAAAAAGCCCGCTGAAGCTCAACACTTCAGCGGGCTTTTTCATTCAATCATCAATCACGGCGCATACGGCATCACACGCTTGTGATGGGTCTTGTTGTACGTGTCGCAAATGATCCTGAACGCTTCCTCACGCACCGGGTTGCCGTGCAGGAAGGCGTCGATCTCGGCGTAGGTCACGCCGTGGGAGGCTTCGTCCGGTTTGCCGGGTGACAGGTCTTCCAGGTCGGCGGTCGGGACTTTCTCCACCAGCGACTCCGGCGCGCCGAAGCTGCGGGCGATGGCGCGGACCTGGTTTTTCACCAAGCCGCTCAGTGGCGCCAGGTCGCAGGCGCCGTCACCGAACTTGGTGAAGAAACCCATCACCGCTTCCGCCGCATGGTCGGTGCCGATCACCAGGCCATGGGCCGCGCCAGCGATGGTGTACTGCGCCACCATGCGCATCCGCGCCTTGGTATTGCCGAGTACGAAATCCACCGACACCGCATGCTTGCCTTCGAACGCCGCCACTTCATTGGCCAGGGCCTTGACCGCCGGACCGATGTTTACGGTGTGGCGCTCGTCCGGTTTGATGAAGTCCACCGACGCCTGGGCGTCGTGCTCGTCGAACTGGGTTTCGTACGGCAGGCGCACGGCGATGAATTTATAGGCGGCATCGCCGGTGCGCTGGCGCAGTTCGCGGACGGCACGTTGGGCCAGCAGGCCGGCGGTCAGTGAGTCGACGCCGCCGCTGATGCCCAACACCAGGGTTTTCAGCCCGGAATTGACCAGGCAGTCCTGAACAAAGGCAATCCGCCGGGCGACTTCGGCCTCAAGGGCGGCTTCGTCGGCGAATGGCGGCTGGACCTTGAGCTGTTCAGCAATCTCACGCTGTACGGCTTGCATGAATTCACTCCTTGCTTGATGTACTTGAAAGGGCGGCAGGTACTTGGAAAACGTGTCGCAAGTACGCAACGAAATTCGGGTCTTTGCAGTGCGTCTTGCCAGGCTCGTCGGAGATCTTCGCCACCGGCTGGCCGTTGCAGGCGGCCATTTTAAGCACGATGCTCATCGGTTCGACACCCGGAATATCACAGGTCAGGTTGGTGCCGATGCCGAAGCTGACATTGATCCGACCGCGCAGCGCCCGGAATATCTCCAGGGCCTTGGGCAGGGTCAGGCTGTCGGAGAAGGTCAGTGTCTTGCTCATCGGGTCGATGCCGAGCTTGTGATAGTGGGCGATGGCTTTTTCCGCCCAGACCACCGGATCGCCCGAGTCGTGGCGCAAACCGTCGAAAAGCTTGGCGAAAAACAGATCGAAATCGCCGAGGAAGGCATCCATGGTGATGCAATCGGTCAGGGCAATCCCCAGCAGGCCACGGTATTCGCGGACCCAGCAATCGAGTGCGGCAATCTGGCTGTCGATCAGCCGTGGGCCGAGTTGCTGGTGCGCCATGATCCATTCGTGGGCCATGGTTCCCAGAGGTTTCATGTCCAGTTCCCGGGACAGGTGCACATTGCTGGTGCCGACGAAGCGTCCGGGGAAATCGTGCTTGAGCACATTCACCACTTCTTCCTGCACTCGGTAGGAAAAACGACGGCGGGTGCCGAAATCGGCCACCTGCAATTCGGACAATTCATCGCTGCTGGCGTTGGCGCTCAGCCAGTCGAACTTGCGGTAGAGCTGTTCACGGGCCTGCCCCAGCACGACTTCGCGGTAGCGATAGCGATTGCGCACCTCGCTGACCAGCGCCAGCAGCGGCACTTCGAACAGGATCACATGCAGCCAGGGGCCCCGCAGGCGGATGAACAGCTCACCGTTTTCGATGCCGGTGTGGATGTAGCGCAGGTTGAAGCGAAACAACCCGAGAAAACGCAGGAAATCCGGCTTCAGGAAGCTGATGCGTTCCAGAAAGTTCAATTGGTCGGCGCTCAGGCTCAGTTCGGCCAGGCGCTCGATCTGGAAGCGGATTTCCGCCAGGTACGGGCGCAAGTCCTCCCTGTTACGGCAACGAAACTCCCATTCGACTTCGACGTTCGGGTAATTGTGCAGCACCGCCTGCATCATCGTCAGTTTGTAGAAGTCGGTGTCGAGCAGGTTCTGCACGATGCGATCGGCAAATACACTCTCGCTCATAAGGGGAATCTCCAGCGTTGCAGCGGTATTGATCAGTGGCGCTAGTGGCGCATATCAGGGGTATGAATTGCCAGCAAATTTTAGACCGCAGCAGATCCCTGTAGGTGTGAGCTTTTGTGGCGAGGGGGCTTGCCCCCGTTCGGCTGCGCAGCAGTCGCAATAGCTCTAGCTTCGGAGTTACAAAAGTTTTGGGGTTGCTGCGCAACCCAACGGGGGCAAGCCCCCT
>NZ_AKJL01000288.1 GCF_000282355.1 Pseudomonas sp. GM49 | reverse complement strand
CAGCGGCGAGCCATGGCCGGTGGATTCGCCCGCGCAGTTGCGATCCAGTACCAGCAAACGGCCGTGCCAGGCAGCGGCGACCGGGATGGCCTTGGCTGCAATTTGCGGATCTTTGGTTACCAGGCTGGCCACCAGGCTGCCCTTGCCGCGCGCGGCCAGGGCCAATGCTTCGTCGAGATCGTCGTAGGCCATCAGGGTGCTGACCGGGCCGAACGCTTCGATGTCATGGGCACCTCCCTCGGCATGCGGGTCACGGGCCTGCAACAGGGTCGGGGCGAAGAACGCGCCTTTGTCGACATTTTCACCGCGCGGTTCGAAACCGTCGCGAGCGCCGAACAGCATGTCACTGCTCTGCAACAGGGCTTCCAGGCGCTCGGCCACGTCTTTCTGCTGATCGTGGGAAGCCAGTGCGCCCATGCGCACGCCTTCCACCGACGGGTCACCAACCACGACTTTGGCCAGGCGATCGCGCAGACGGGTGGCGACTGCGTCGATGTATTTGGCCGGCACGATGGCGCGGCGGATGGCGGTGCATTTCTGCCCGGCCTTGGTGGTCATTTCCCGGGCGACTTCCTTGATGAACAGCTCGAACTCTTCGTCGTCCGGCGTCACGTCCGGGGCGAGGATCGCGCAGTTCAGCGAGTCTGCCTCGGCGTTGAACGGCACCGAATTGCGCACCAGGTTCGGGTTGATCCGCAGCTTGGCCGCGGTGTCGGCGGAACCGGTGAAGGTCACCACGTCCTGGCCTTGCAGGCGGTCGAGCAGGTCGCCGGTGCTGCCGATGATCAGTTGCAGGCTGCCTGCCGGGAGCAGGCCGGATTCATCCATCAGGCGCACGACGGCTTCGGTCAGGTAGCTGGTAGCGCTGGCCGGTTTGACGATGCACGGCATGCCGGCGAGGAAACTCGGCGCGAACTTCTCCAGCATGCCCCAGATCGGGAAGTTGAAGGCATTGATGTGCACTGCCAGACCGCCGCGAGGTACCAGGATGTGAGTGCCAGCAAATGTGCCCATTTTGCTCAGTTGCAGCGCCGGGCCTTCGTGGATGATGTTGCCCGACGGAAGCTCCCGGGAACCGAGGCTGGCGTAGGTGAACAGCGTGCTGTTGCCGCCTTCGATATCGATCCAGCTATCGGCACGGGTCGCGCCGCTGTGATGGGAAATCGCGTAAAGCTGTTCCTTGCGCTCGCTCAGGTACAGGGCCAGGGCCTTGAGACGCTGGGCGCGCTGCTGGAAGTCCAGCGCCATCAAGCCGCTGATGCCTTGGCGACGGCCGTGCTCGATGGCTTCGGCGAAGTCCGGGCGTTCTTCATGGGTACGGGCGATTTCATGGCCGTCGATGGCGCTGCGCAGGATTTGTGCGCCGTGTTGGCCGATCCAGCGACCGGCGATGAAACTTTGCAGGGTAGGGGCATGCAGTGCAGGTGAAGAGGACATCACGATTGCTCCAGGTGATGAAGGGTTGAAGCGCGGCCGCGACCGCGCCCTTGCGGAATTACCAAAGCGCCAGGGTGTAGCCGACGATCAAGCGGTTCTCATCGAGGTCGGTCGTCAAGCCATTGCCGGAACGGAAGGTCACGTTGCGCCAGCGCAGGCTGACGTTCTTGAACACACCGCTCTGGATGACGTAGCTGATATCGGTGTCGCGCTCCCATTCGCGACCGTTGTCGACGCTGCCCGCCTTGACGTGGCGGCCGTCGGTGTAGCGGGTCATGAAGGTCAGGCCGGGAATGCCTTGCGCCGCGAAGTCATAGTCGTAACGCAGCTGCCAGGAATCCTCGTCGGCGCGGGTAAAGGTGTTGAAGGTCACCAGGTTGACCACGTATGGATCGCCGCCGTTGAGGAACGGAAAGGCGCTGTCGCCGGACAATTGCTGGTAGGCCGCACTGACCTTGTGGGCACCGTGGGACACCGTGAACATGCTGTTGAAGTTGCGGTTGTCGATACGCCCGGCCTGTTCGGCGCCGTCACCGCGGCTGTCGAAATAACGCAGGTCGCTGCGCAGATTGAAACCGTTACCCAGCGGTTGCGTATGCACCAGTCCGGCGAATTGCTGGCGATAGATCTGGTCGAGCTTGCCGTAGTAGTAGCTCAGGTTCAGTTGCGGACTGAACGCGTAGCTGCCGCCACCGAAGTCGAAGTGGTCGCTGGTGGCGGCGCCGAAGCCGATGTCATCGTTGCTGGAGGAATCGCGCAGGTTGGCCTTGGTCAGGCGTCCGGCATTCACTGTCAGGCCGTCGATTTCCTGGCTGGTCAGCAAGCCACCTTCAAAGGTCGAACCCAGCAGGCGCGTGTCGTTGTAAGTCGCCACTGGCAACAAGGGTTGCAGGGTGCCGAGTTTCAATACGCTTTTGGACACCCGCAATTTTCCGGTCAGGCCCAGTTCGCTGTACTCGTCGTCGGGCTCATGGCTCTGCGGGCCAAACGGCAGCAGCCCGGTGCCACGGCGATCCGGGCTGGAATCAAGCTTGAGACCCAGCTCGCCCAGTGCGTCGAGACCGAAACCGAAGGTGCCGTCAGTGAAACCGGACTCGATGCGCGCAGTGAAACCCTGGGCCCATTCCTCGGCCTTGGATTGCGGCGCGTTGTGCTGACGAAAGTCGCGGTTGATGTAGTGGTTGCGCATATCAATGCGGGCCTTGCTGTCGCCGATGAAGTCGGCCATGGCGCTCGGCGCGAACATGGGCAGGCTTAATGCGGCGGCCAGCGAAAACAGTGATTCACAAGGTGCGTTACGTGCGGGCTTCATTATTTTTATTCCCTGCCAATATTCAGTGTTTGCTGGCGCCGGTGGCACCAATGCCGGTCATCGAACGGATGAACTGCGCCAGATAACGACCGCGCTCGAGGGCTGCACGGGGCGAGGTGTCGGTGACGGAAAACAGCCACGCACTAAAGAACGCCAGGCTCATGGAAAACAGGGCCGGGTTGGAGTACGGGAACAGTGCCTTGTCGTGATGCATCACGTTGACCCACACCGCCGGGCTCAGCACCAGCAACACAATCGCTGAGACCAGTCCGGACAGACTGCCGAGGACTGCGCCGCGGGTGGTCAGGCCTTTCCAGTACATCGAGAGGAACAGCACCGGGAAATTCACCGACGCCGCGATGGCCAACACCAGACCTGAGAGGAAGGCAATGTTCTGCGATTCGAACAGCAGGCCGAGGATGATCGCCAGCACACCGATGCACAGGGTGGCGATTCGCGATACGCGCATTTCCTGCTGTTCAGTGGCCTGGCCCTTGCGCATCACGCAGGCATACAGGTCATGGGACACCGCCGAGGCACCGGACAGTGCCAGCCCGGCAACCACCGCCAGAATGGTGGCGAAGGCGACCGCCGAGATGAAGCCGAGGAACAGGTTGCCGCCCACCGCCTGGGCCAGGTGTACGGCGATCATGTTGCCGCCGCCGATGATCGCACCGCTGGCGTCGCGGAACGCCGGATCAGTGCCGACCATGACGATGGCACCGAAGCCGACGATGATCAGCAGCAAGTAGAAGTAGCCGATGAAGCCAGTGGCGTAGAACACGCTTTTACGCGCTTCCCTGGCATCGCTGACGGTGAAGAAACGCATCAGGATATGCGGCAGGCCGGCGGTGCCGAACATCATGCCCAGACCCAGGGAAATCGCATCGATCGGGTTGGACAGCAAACCGCCGGGCGCCATGATCGCGTTGCCTTTGGCATGCACGGCGGTGGCGCCGGCAAACATGGCCTCGGTGCTGAAGCCGAAGTGCTTGAGCACCATGAACGCCATGAAGCTGGTGCCGAACAACAACATCACCGCCTTGATGATCTGCACCCAGGTGGTGGCGAGCATGCCGCCGAAGGTCACGTAGAACACCATCAACACGCCGACCAGCATCACCGCATAGAGGTAGTCGATGCCGAACAGAAGTTCAATCAGCTTGCCGGCGCCGACCATCTGCGCCACCAGGTACATCAACGCCACGGTCAGGGTGCCGAAGGCCGAGGTCAGGCGCACTGGGGTCTGTTCCAGGCGATAGGAAACCACGTCGGCAAAGGTGTATTTACCCAGGTTGCGCAGGCGTTCGGCAATCAGGAACAGGATGATCGGCCAGCCGGCCAGCACGCCCAGGGCGTAGAGCAAACCGTCGTAGCCATTGAGGAACATCATCGCGGAAATGCCGAGGAACGAGGCTGCCGAGATCATATCGCCGGCAATTGCCAGACCATTCTGGAAGCCGGTCATGCCGCCACCGGCGGTGTAGAAGTCGGCGGCGGAGCGGGTGCGAAGTGCCGCCCAGCGTGTCACGCCAAGAGTGAACAGCACGAATACCAGGAACATGCCGATGGCGTTCCAGTTCAGCGGGCGGGAGACGCCGTCGGCGGCCACTGCCAAATCAGTGACCACCGCCAGCGGCAGCAGGAACAAGGCGAGAAGGCGGCTCATCGGGCGCACTCCTGCTTGAGTTTTTCATTCAGCGGGTCGATTACGTTGTTGGCGCGATAGACATAGAACCCGGTCAGCGCAAAGGCCAGCCCGACCATTACGACACCCACCAGCATGCCCACGGTGGTCACACCGCCGCTCAGGGATTGGCCGAGGGTGGAGGGCGAAAACGCCACCAGCAGGACGAAGCCGAAGTAGATCACCAGCATGATCAGCGACAACGACCAGTAGAGTTTCTGCTTGCGTCGCACCAACTGGATGAAGTCGGGGTGTTGGTGGATGAGTTCTATGTCTTGCGGGCTCATGGTGACTCTCCGTTGTTGTTTTTGTAGTGGGGGTGAAGCAAGTACGACGCGAACTCTGTAGGAGCGAGCCTGCTCGCGATGAGCCTGAGATCGCCGCGGGGTATCAGGCAACCCGCGTCACCGTTTACGACCATCGCGAGCAAGCTCGCTCCTACAGGGGGACGGTGCGGGCCGATCAGAGCTGATCGAAATCCAGCACCACCTTGTCGCTGATCGGGAACGCCTGGCACGACAGCACATAGCCGGCGGCCACTTCGTAGTCTTCCAGGGCGTGGTTGCTGTCCATTTCCACTTCGCCTTCGATGACCTTGCACTTGCAGGTCGAGCACACGCCGGCCTTGCACGAGTAGGGCAGTTCCGCACCTTGTTCGTTACCGGCATCGAGGATGCTCTGGCTGTTGCGCGGCAGGTCGAAGGCCAGGGCGCGGCCGTCGCTGATCACGGTGATCTGGCTCACCGCTGCGTCCACTTGGCGGGCGGCTTCGCGGGCGGCGCGTTTCTGTTCGCTGCCAGCGGCGGCGAACAGTTCGAAATGGATACGCTCAGGTTGCATGCCTTTGGCCTTGAGGCTGTCGCGCACGGTCTCGGTCATTTCCTGCGGGCCGCAGATGAAGGCGGCATCGAGAGCCTTGACGTCGAGCCAGCGGGTGAACAACTGCTCACATTTCTCGGCATTGATCCGGCCGTTGTACAAGTCGACGTCCTGCTGTTCGCGGCTGAACACGAAGATCAGGTTCAGGCGTTGCAGGTAGCGGTTTTTCAGGTCTTCCAGTTGTTCGCGAAACAGCGCACCGGAGCTGGAGCGGTTGCCGTACAGCAGAGTGACGCGACTGTGGGGCTCGGTTTGCAGAGTGGTCTTGATGATCGACAGGATCGGCGTGATGCCGCTGCCGGCCGCCACGGCCAGGTAGTTGCCGTGGCGCGCCGGGTCGAGTTCGACGCAGAAGTGCCCGGCCGGCGGCATCACGTCCAGGGTGTGCCCGGCTTTCAGCTGTTCGTTGGCAAACGCCGAGAAGCGTCCGCCAGCTACACGCTTGACGGCGATGCGCAATTCACCATCGTTGACGCCGGTGCAGATCGAGTAAGAGCGGCGTACTTCCTCACCGTCCAGTTGGGTGCGCATCACCAGGTGCTGGCCCTGGGTGAAGTGGAAGCTGTCCTGCAAGTGTTGCGGAATCTCGAAGGCGATGGACACCGCGTCGCGGGTCTCGGCGCGCACGTCCTTGATGGTCAGGCTGTGAAATTTGCTCATTGTTGTTCTCCAGCTGGGACGGCCGATTCGCCGCTCAGATGCACTTGAAATAGTCGAACGGTTCGCGGCAATCGACGCAGCGGTACAGCGCCTTGCAGGCGGTGGAACCGAACTCGCTGAGGACTTCGGTGTGGGCGCTGGCGCATTGGGGACACAAAACCTGCGGCCTTTCACCGAGCAGGCTGCGCTTGCTGGTGCTGCCCTCGGGCGGTGCGATGCCGTAGGCACGCAGGCGTTCGCGACCGCTGTCGCTGATCCAGTCGGTGGTCCAGGCCGGGGTCAACTTGCGCTCCAATTGCGGCGCCTTGAACCCGGCGAGTTCCAGGGCTTCACGGATATCGCTCTCGATCACTTCGGTGGCCGGGCAGCCGGAATAGGTCGGCGTGACGACCACGTGAAGGTGACCGGCCTGCCAATCCAGGTCGCGGACGATGCCCAGGTCAACCACGCTGACCACCGGCACTTCCGGGTCCATGACCTCTGCCAGAATCGCCCAGGCGGCAGCCAGGTCGGTCGGCCCCGCCGGCCGGGCGCCGAGGTCGCTGGCGATCAGATCACCAGGTTGCATCGGGGTACGCTCGTGGCAGGAACTGCATTTCGGCCAGCAGGATGCCCAGGTGTTCGGTGTGCAGGCCCTTGCGGGCATTCAGGTAGAAGTAGCTCGGCGCCGCAGGCACGGGTAGGGTGGCGCTGGTAAGGATTTGTTCGACTTTGGCCTGCCACTGCGTGGCTACGCTGGCGATATCCGGGATGATGCCGGCGTCGCAGAGGCGCTGTTCGCTGTCGTCGGCGGCGATCAGTTCGACGGTGAAACGCCAGACCTCGGGAATCGCCGCGAGCATGCGCCGGTGGCTTTCCTCGGTGCCGTCGCCCAGACGCTCGATCCACTCGCCGGAGCGGCGCAGGTGATAGGTCACTTCCTTCACTGCCTTGGCGGCGATCCCGGCGATGCGTTCGTCGCTGGACTGGCTCAGGCCCTGCAACACCGGCAAGTGCCAGGCGTCGTAGAGGAATTGCTTGAGCATGGTCACCGCGAAGTCGCCGTTGGGTTGTTCCACCAGCAGCAGATTGCGGTAAGCGCGCTCGTCGCGACGGAACGCCAGGTGATCGGCGTCACGGCCGTCGTCCAGCAGTTCGGCGGCGTATTCCAGCCAGTTGCGTGCCTGGCCCACCAGGTCGAGGCCGACGTTCATCAGCGCCAGCTCTTCCTCCAGTGCCGGTGCCTTTCCACACCACTGGCACAGGCGCTGGCCCTGGATCAGGGCGCTGTCGCCGAGGCGCAGCAGGTATTCGATCAGATCAGTCTTGTTGTCCATGGTCGACCTCACATGTGCCCGACATCGGCCGGCAGCTCGTAGAAGCTGGCATGGCGGTAGACCTTGTCGTCCGACGGATCGAACAACGGGTCTTTTTCATCCGGCGACGAAGCGGTGATCAATGCCGAAGGCACCACCCACAGGCTCACGCCTTCGCTGCGACGGGTGTAGAGCTCGCGCGCGTTTTCGATGGCCATGGTGGTGTCGGCGGCATGCACGCTGCCGACGTGCTTGTGGTTGAGGCCGTGCTTGCTGCGCACGAAGACTTCGAAGAGGGTCCACTCGGACATTTCAGTTACTCCACATTGAGGCTCTGTAGGAGCGAGCTTGCTCGCGATGTACCCGCGAGCACCGCGGGGTGTCAGGCAACCAACGTTAACGTTGACGACCATCGCGAGCGAGCTCGCTCCTACAGGGGGTACGGTTGTCTTAGGCGGCGTTCTTGTTTTGTTTTTTGCGGGCGTGGGCGACGGCGGCTTCACGAACCCAGGCGCCGTCTTCAATCGCCTTGCGGCGGGTGGCTACGCGTTCCTGGTTGCAGGGGCCGTTACCCTTGAGCACTTCGTAGAATTCGTTCCACTGGATTTCGCCGAAATCGTAGTGGCCGCGCTCGGCGTTCCACTTCAAGTCCGGGTCAGGGCAGGTGCAGCCCAGCAGTTCCAGCTGCGGGATGGTCTGGTCGATGAAGCGCTGGCGCAGTTCGTCGTTGCTTTGGCGCTTGATTTTCCAGGCCATGGACTGGGCGCTGTTCGGCGAGTGTTCGTCGCTTGGGCCAAACATCATCAGCGACGGCCACCACAGGCGGTTGATCGCGTCCTGGACCATGTCTTTTTGCGCCTGGTTACCGTGGCGCATCATGGTCAAGAGGATTTCGTAGCCCTGGCGCTGGTGGAAGCTCTCTTCCTTGCAGATGCGGATCATCGCCCGGGAATACGGGCCGTAGGAGGTGCGCTGCAGCACCACCTGGTTGACGATCGCCGCACCATCCACCAGCCAGCCCACCGCGCCCATGTCGGCCCAGTTCAACGTCGGGTAATTGAAGATGCTCGAATACTTGGCCTTACCGCTGTGCAGTTTGGCGATCTCTTCATCACGGTCGGCGCCGAGGGTTTCCATGGCGCTGTACAGGTACAGGCCGTGGCCGGCTTCGTCCTGGATCTTGGCCATCAGTTGCAGTTTGCGTTTGAGCGACGGCGCGCGGGTGACCCAGTTGCCTTCGGGCAGCATGCCGACGATTTCGGAGTGGGCGTGCTGGGAGATCTGCCGGATCAAGGTCTGGCGATAGGCATCTGGCATCCAGTTCTTGGCTTCGATCTTGATTTCTGAATCGATTTTTTCCTGGAAGGCGCGTTCCTGGTCGGACATTTCCGACAGGTCCTTGATGCGCTTGACGCCGGTTTCTACGAGCTGTGCGTACATTTTTGGTCTCCCGCCTTGAATCTGTTCTGAGGCATGGAGAACTTTATAAGCGATACAGAATTTAATATCAAACACAAAATGACGTGTCGTATTTGTTTTTTGTATCGCTTTGGGGGGAGGGGTGTTCTTTGAGGGGGTGTGCATATCCGTTACTGAGGTAGCGGCGGCTGGTCATTCAACATTTTTGTTGGCTGACACTCCGCTTTCGCGAGCAAGTCGGATCGCCGCACCGCCGCTCCCACAGTTGAACAGTGTCGGGCGCAAAATCCGTGTATATCCTCGCCTCCCACAGGGATTGTGCTCGGCTCCAGAGTCAGCAAAGCCCCGGCAAAAAAAAACCCCGCAATAAGCGGGGCCATAAAGGGTGCAGCAGTCATGCTTTAGGACGTTTATCCAGCACGTGGCAAGCCTTGCCTTCCGAGCGCTTGATCGAATGGAAAGGCTGCAAAACAATCCGCGAACTGATCCCGATATACGTCTTGATGTGCTTGCTCAACTCGGCGCAAACAGCCTTCTGCTGTTCTTCGCTCAGGTGTTGGTGCTCAGCCTTGAGCTCGACATGCACATCAACGCTGTCCAGGTTGCCATTGCGATACAGATGGATCTCATAGCACTCGGCGAGTTGTTTGACTTTGAGTACCTGTTCCTCGATCTGCGTCGGAAACACGTTGACCCCGCGGATGATCAGCATGTCATCGCTGCGTCCGGTGATTTTGTCGATGCGCCGCATCGGCCGCGCGGTGCCCGGCAGCAGGCGCGTCAGGTCGCGGGTGCGGTAGCGGATCATCGGCAGGGCTTCTTTGCTCAGGGAGGTGAACACCAGCTCGCCCATCTGCCCGTCCGGCAGCACTTCGCCGGTGACCGGGTCGATGATTTCCGGGTAGAAGTGGTCTTCCCAGATGGTCGGGCCGTCCTTGGTTTCGGCGCATTCCATGGCGACACCTGGCCCCATGATTTCCGACAGGCCGTAGATGTCCAGGGCAGTGATGCCCATGCGCGCCTCGATGGCGCTGCGCAGTTCGGCGGTCCACGGCTCGGCGCCGAAGATGCCCAAACGCAGGGCCAGTTTGTGCGGGTCGATGCCCTGGCGCTCGATTTCATCGGCGATGTTGAGCATGTAGGACGGTGTGACCATGATGATGTCCGGCTGGAAATCCTTGATCAGTTGCACTTGTTTTTCAGTCTGGCCGCCGGACATCGGGATCACCGTGCAACCCAGGCGTTCGGCGCCGTAGTGCGCGCCCAGGCCGCCGGTGAACAGGCCGTAGCCATAGGAAATGTGCACCTTGTCGCCACGTCGGCCACCGGCGGCGCGGATCGAGCGGGCCACGACGTTGGCCCAGGTATCGATGTCGTTCTGGGTGTAGCCCACGACCGTCGGTTTGCCAGTGGTGCCGCTGGACGCGTGCAGGCGCACGATGTCGTCCATCGGCACGGCGAACATGCCATAGGGGTAGTTGTCCCGCAGGTCGGATTTGGTGGTGAAGGGAAACTTCGCCAGGTCTTCGAGGGACTTGATGTCATCCGGGTGTACGCCCAGCGCATCGAAACGCTGACGGTACAGCGGCACATTGTTGTAGGCGTGGTTCAGGCTCCAGCGCAGGCGCTCCAGCTGATGCTGGCGCAGCTCGTCGATGCTGGCGGTTTCCAGCGGGTCCAGCACGGGGTCCAGCACGGCTTTGGCAATTGGCATGTTCATGTGTTCACTCGAATTGTTTTTGTGTTCCAGCCCTTTTGCACAAGGGCTTTGAGTGCATGCCCCAAGGATACCTCTCGGCTCCTCGGGAATCGCGATTCTTTAGCGGGATAGACGCTCGATGATCAGCGCGATCCCCTGGCCGACGCCGATGCACATGGTGCACAGGGCATAGCGGCCATTGCGTTCCTCAAGTTCATGCAGGGCAGTGGTCACCAGTCGCGCGCCGCTCATGCCCAGCGGATGGCCAAGGGCAATGGCTCCACCGTTGGGGTTGACTCGCGGATCGGTGTCGCTCAGGCCAAGCTCGCGCAGCACCGCCAGACCCTGTGCGGCAAACGCTTCGTTGAGCTCGATCACGTCCATGTCGGCCAGGCTCAGGTTGGCCACTTCCAGCACCTTGCGCGTGGCTGGCACCGGGCCGATGCCCATGATCCGTGGTTCGACGCCGGCAGTGGCCATGGCCACGACCCGGCCACGGGCGGTCAGGCCGTGGCGTTTGGCGACTTCCGGACTGGCCAACAGTAGCGCGCAGGCACCGTCGTTGACCCCGGAGGCGTTGCCGGCGGTGATGCTGCCGCCTTCGCGGAACGGCGTGCCCAGTTTGGCAAGCTGTTCGAGCGTGGTGTCGCCGCGTGGATGTTCGTCGTGCTCGACCACTTTGGCCGGGCCTTTGCGCTGCGGGATTTCCACGGCGACGATTTCTTTGGCCAGGCGCCCATTGGCCTGGGCGGCCGCTGCACGCTGCTGGCTGCGCAGGGCGAAAGCGTCCTGGTCAGCCCGGGAGATGTTGAACTGTTCGGCGACGTTCTCAGCCGTTTCCGGCATGGAGTCGATGCCGTAGGCCTTTTTCATCAGCGGATTGACGAAACGCCAGCCGATGGTGGTATCGAAGATTTCGGCTGAACGGGAAAACGCCTGTTCGGCCTTGCCCATCACCAGCGGGGCGCGGGACATGGATTCGACGCCACCGACCAGCATCAATCCGGTTTCGCCGCTGCGAATCGCCCGGGCAGCGGTGCCGATGGCATCCAGCCCTGAGCCGCACAAACGATTGAGGGTGGTGCCCGGCACGCTGACCGGCAATCCGGCCAGCAACGCTGACATGCGAGCGACGTTGCGGTTGTCTTCGCCGGCCTGGTTGGCACAGCCGTAGATCACGTCGTCGACCGTGCTCCAGTCGACTTGCGGGTGACGGCGCAGCAATTCGCGCAGGGGCACCGCGCCGAGGTCGTCGGCGCGTACGCCGCTCAGGACGCCGGCGTAGCGGCCAATCGGGGTGCGGACGGCGTCGATGATCAGGGCGTCATTCATTGGGGGTCTCCTGTGCCAGCACCGGGCCGCGCACTTTGTAGGATTTGCCGTGGAACAGGGCGATCAACTGACCCTGCTGGTTTTCGATGCGTACGTCGTAGTTGCCGGTGCGACCCGAACGGCTTTGCTCGATGCAGTCGGCGTTCAGCGTGTCGCCCAGACGGGCCGGGGCGATGTAGTCGATGCTGCAACCGATGGCCACGGTGGCCTCGTTGTAGCTGTTGCAGGCAAAGGCAAACGCCGAATCGGCGAGGGCGAACAGGTAGCCGCCGTGGCAGGTGCCGTGTCCCTGGAGCATGTTGGCGCGCACGGTCATGCCGACACGGGCGCAACCGGGGCCGGCCGAGAGCAGGCGCATGCCCATGGCCTGGCTGGCGGCGTCGCGCTGGAACAGCGACTGCGCGCATTCGCTGGCCAGGGTCATGGCTTCATGGTTAGTCATGGAATGTTCTCCCTTCGGCGACGCGACGGCGCAACAGCATCGACGGCCGGTAGCGTTCTTCGCCATAACTGGCTTGCAGGTTTTCCAGCACGTTCAGAATGTGCGCCAGGCCAATGGCATCGGCCCAGGCCAGTGGACCTTGTGGATAATTGACCCCGGCGCGCATGGCCAGATCGATGTCGGCGGCCGAAGCCACACCCTGTAGCAGGGCATCGGCGGCTTCGTTGGCGAGCATCGCCACGGTGCGCAGTACGGCGAGAGCCGGGCTGTCGCTGAGCAGGCTGACCTTGAAGCCGGCGCGTTGCAGCAGGGCAACGCCTTGTTCGAGTGCCTGGGGATCAATGCCGTTCGAGTAGCTGATGGCGATGCGTTGGGCTTTGCTGTAATCGAACGCGAGGTCCAGCAGGATCAGGTTACGCAATCCGCCTTCACGTGCCCGCTGGCAGGCCATGCGCCCGTCGCTCAAGGCCAGCACGGCGTCACCGACGCGCATTAAACCTTGTCCATCACGCTGGATGATCTCGACGCCTTGCTCGCGCAACCGAGGAATCAAACCTTGGGCAATACCGAGGTCGCCTTCGACTGCGCACACCTCAACCTTCGCATCGCTGCTGGTTTCAGTGGCTTGCGGGCGCTCCGCGCCTTGGGCGTAGCTGTAGAAACCCTGACCGCTCTTGCGTCCCAGGCGCCCGCCGTCCACCAGTTCTTTCTGGATCAGCGACGGCAGGAAGCGCGTGTCCTTGTAATAGGCGTCGAACACGGAGCAGGTCACGGCATAGTTGACGTCGTGGCCGATCAGGTCGGTCAGTTCGAACGCGCCCATGGCAAAGCCGCCGGCCTCACGCATTAGCGCATCCAGGGTCGGGCAGTCGGTAGCGCCTTCCTGAAGCATCCGCAGGCTTTCGGCATAGAAAGGCCGGGCCACGCGGTTGACGATAAAGCCCGGTGTAGAGCGGGTGTGCACCGGTTTTTTGCCCCAGGCCCTGGCGGTGTCGTACAGGCACTCGGCGAGTGCCGGATCGCTGGCCAGGCCGGAGACGACTTCCACCAGCGCCATCACTGGTGCCGGGTTGAAGAAGTGCAGGCCAAGCAAGCGTTCTGGATGATCAAGCTGCGCGGCGATGCTGGTGATCGACAGCGACGAGGTATTGCTGGCCAGGATGCAGCGCTCACCGCAGATGCCTTCGAGCTGGCGGAACAGTGTGCGCTTGACCTCAAGGTTCTCGACGATCGCTTCGATGATCAGGTCGCAATCGGCCAGGGTTTCGATGGCTTCCACCGCTTGCAGGCGGGCAATCGTCGCGCTGCGCGACTCGGCCGACAGTTTGCCGTTCTCGACTCGCTTGCCCAGTTGGCGGTCGATGCCTTCGATGGCTTGCGCTGCGGCACCGGGGCGATTGTCCAGCAACAGCACCGGATGGCCGGCTTGTGCCGCGACCTGGGCAATGCCGGCACCCATGGCGCCGGCACCGATCACGGCAATGCGTGCGGAGCTATTCAATGCGGTCATGGCTCAGCGCCCCTTGAAACTTGGGGTGCGTTTTTCCATGAAGGCGCCGACGCCTTCGCGGTAGTCCTCGCTGCGCCCGGCCAGGCGCTGCAGGTCTTTTTCCAGCTCAAGCTGTTCGTCAAAGCTGTTGCTCAGGCTAGCGTTGAGGCTGCGTTTGATCAGTGCCAGGCCATAGGTCGGTTGAGTCGCCAGGTGGCGGGCCAGTTTCAGCGCTTCGTCGCGCAAATCGGCGTCGTCCACACACTGGTAGATCAAGCCCCATTGCTCGGCTTGTTCGGCGCTCAGGCGGTTGCCCAGCAGGGCTAAAGCCTTGGCCCGAGCCATGCCCACAAGACGCGGCAGGGTCCAGGTTCCGCCGGAATCGGGGATCAGGCCGATCTTGCAGAACGCCTGGATGAAACTGGCCGAACGCGCCGCCAACACCAGGTCGCAGGCCAGCGGAATGTTGGCGCCAGCACCCGCGGCAACGCCGTTGACCGCACAAATCACTGGTAGCGGCAGGTCGCGCAGCTGGCGAATCAGCGGGTTGTAGAACTTCTCGATGGACTCGCCCAGGTCCGGTACGGCGCTGCCCGGCGCGACATTGCGGTCGCTCAGGTCCTGGCCTGCGCAGAAGCCGCGGCCTTCACCGGTCAGCAGTAAAACGCGCACGTCCGGGTTCTGCCGCACTAGCTTGAGTGCTTCTTTCACTTCGCCATGCATTTGGGTGTTGAAGCTGTTGAGCTGCTCCGGCCGATTGAGGCTGAGCAGGGCGACGCCGGCCTCGATGGAAAACAGGATGTGTTCGAAGTTCATGGTCTTGGCGCTCTCTTGGAGGTCGTTCGAATTCGGATGTCAGTGGCCGCTTTATTGCCCGGTGAAAGTCGGGCTGCGCTTTTCCTGGAAGGCTGCAATGCCCTCGTCGCGGTCGCGGGTGCCTGCCAGCACGGTGAAGGCATGGCGCTCGAAACGCAGGCCGCTGGCCAGATCGGTGTCCATGGCCTTGAGCAGCGCTTCCTTGGCCAGGCGCACCGCCAGCGGCGCTTTGGCGGCAATGCTGCGGGCGATGTGCAGGGCGCGGTCGACGGTGAACTCCGGCTGGGTCACTTCGCTGACCAGGCCGGCGCGTTGGGCCTGGCGGGCGTCGATCGGCTCGCCGGTAAGGACCATTTGCATGGCCATGGATTTACCCACCGCACGCAGCAGGCGTTGGGTGCCACCAGCGCCGGGCATGATTCCGAGGTTGATTTCCGGTTGGCCGAAGCGCGCGTCTTCACCGGCGATGATGATGTCCGCGTGCATCGCCAGTTCGCAGCCACCGCCGAGGGCGAAGCCGTTGACGGCGGCGATCAGTGGTTTGCTAAAGCGGGTAATGGTTTGCCACGAGGCCTGGCGTGGGTCGTCGAGGATGCCGACCAGGTTGCGTTCCGCCATTTCCTTGATGTCGGCACCGGCCGCGAACGCCTTGCGGCTGCCGGTGAGGACTACGGCGCGGGTCTTGGGGTCGGCTTGCGCGGTGTTCAATTCTTCCGCCAGTTCACCCAGCAACTCGGTGGTCAAGGCGTTCAGGGCTTGCGGGCGCTGAAGGGTAATCAGGCGGACGCCAGGCTCGATCATTTCGACGGCAAGGGTCAGAGGCATGGCGGATGCCCTCAGGGTGCACGCTCGGCGTGGTGCCGGCTCGTTATTGGATCGGCCTCGGGGGCCGGTTTTGCTCAAGTATAGCTACAACGTGATACGTAAATGCAATATTAAAATTGATTTAATGTGTCCTATTTGTGAGGCTCTTGGTTCGTTTATACCCCGCCGAATGGGCGTTGGTAATCGATTTTTCCCATATTTTATTGGGTCTTTTGCTGGTTTTTGAGGTGTGCTGGCATTCGTCGCGAAGGTGCATTTCAAATGATACGGTTTTTAGTCTTTGTGCTTGTAAAATTGATGTGATACAAAATGAATCATTATCGGCATCGCTTTGTGAAGGAACCTGCCATGACCTGCTACAGCCTTGATGGCCTGACTCCAGTGGTTGACCCGAGCGCTTACGTGCATCCGTCCGCCGTATTGATCGGTGACGTGATCATCGGCCCGCATTGTTATGTGGGGCCGCTGGCCAGCCTGCGCGGGGACTTCGGGCGGATCGTGCTGGAGGAGGGCGCCAACCTGCAGGACACCTGTGTGATGCACGGCTTCCCCGACAGCGACACGGTGGTGGAGCGCAACGGCCACATCGGCCACGGCGCGGTGCTGCACGGTTGTCGGATCGGTGCCGATGCGTTGGTGGGTATGAATGCAGTGGTGATGGACAATGCCCGGATTGGCCCGCGCTCGTTTGTTTCGGCGGCGGCGTTCGTCAAGGCCGGCTTCGAATGCCCGGAACAGTCGCTGGTCATGGGCGCGCCGGCCAGCATCAAGCGCAGCCTCAGCGATCAGGAAGTGGCGTGGAAACAGGCCGGCACCCGGGAATATCAGCAACTGGCCCAGCGATGCCTGGAACAGATGCAGGTTTGCGAACCGCTGAGCGAACCGGAGCCGGATCGCCCGCGTATCAGCGACAGCGGGTTGCGGCCGAAAGGCAGTACTTTGTGAACACCGTCCCCTACAAGGGATTGGGATTAACCCCATGGCTTTCGGTATATTCCTTTTCTTTTTTTGCACGGAACGCCCATGTCGTCCCTGACTCCCTTGAACCATCTGATTACTCGCTTCCAGGAGCAGACGCCGATCCGCGCCAGTTCCTTGATCATCACGTTGTACGGGGATGCCATCGAACCCCATGGCGGTACCGTCTGGCTGGGCAGCCTGATTCAGTTGCTCGAACCCATCGGCATCAATGAACGGCTGATCCGCACCTCAATTTTTCGCCTGACCAAGGAAGGCTGGTTGACCGCCGAGAAAGTCGGGCGTCGCAGTTACTACAGCCTGACCGGCACCGGTCGCCGCCGTTTCGACAAGGCCTTCAAGCGGGTCTACAGCACTACGATGCCGGCCTGGGATGGTTCCTGGTGCCTGGTGATGCTCTCGCAACTGACCCAGGACAAGCGCAAACAAGTGCGCGAGGAGCTGGAGTGGCAAGGCTTCGGCGCGATTTCACCAGTGGTGCTGGCTTGTCCGCGCAGCGACCGTTCCGACGTCAACGCGACCCTGCTCGACCTCGGCGTCCAGGAAGACACCATCGTCTTCGAAACCACCGCCCAGGACGTGCTGGCCTCCAAAGCGCTGCGCCTGCAAGTGCGCGAGAGCTGGAACATTGAGGAGCTGGCCGCGCACTACAGCGAGTTCATTCAGTTGTTCCGGCCGTTGTGGCAAGCACTGCGCGAGCAGGAAAACCTGCAGCCGGCCGACTGCTTCCTGGCACGGGTGCTGCTGATTCACGAATACCGCAAGCTGCTGTTGCGCGACCCGCAACTGCCGGACGAACTGTTGCCCGGTGATTGGGAGGGCCGTGCCGCCCGGCAACTGTGCCGCAACATTTACCGTTTGATTTACGCCAAGGCCGAAGAATGGCTGAACGCTGCACTGGAAACGGCCGACGGCCCGTTGCCGGATGTGGGTGAAAGCTTCTATCGGCGTTTTGGCGGACTGAAATAGCACGTCATTGTTCAGGGAGTGGTGCGGTTCAGGAGACTCGAAGCATCCGGTGTCGTGTGGATTGACGTAGACAATAAAAATAAGCCTGCGTGAGGCCTGACATGATTTCTACAACAGCACAGCGCCATGATGGGTTCGAACAGTGGATCCATCAGATCAACCAGATCTGTGGCGCCTTCAACGCACAACCCCTGGGCAGCGAATTTGCCGGGCGTATCCACGAATACCAGAGCGATGCGCTCAAACTCAGTTTCGTCGACGTGTGCCAGGCGCGTTTGTACCGTACGCCCCAGGAAGTCGCGGCGGGCGAGGGCGGCAAATATTTCGCGGTGTTCCAGCTCGACGGCACGGCGGGTATGGCCCAGGGCGACAACAAGGTCTTGCTGGCCCCCGGCGATATAACGCTGATCGATGCTTCGCAGCCTAGCGACTTCACCTACAGCGAAAACTCTCGGCAGTTGTCACTGATCCTGCCATATCAACTGGTCGAGCAAACCCTGCGCTTCAATCAGGTCAAGTGCGGCCACCGGATTGCCGCGACTTCTCCCATCGCGGTGCTCTCGCACCGGCTGATCCTCGATGCCACCCGCCAGCAGCACCTGACCCGGCAGGAAAGCGAAGCGACCCTGGAGGCGATCGTCAGCCTGCTGCGCCCGGCGATCAGCCAGGCCGAAGACAGCGCCGATTCCCATGAGCGGATCTTCCGCAAGACGCTCAATTGCATCGACGAAAACATTCGCTCCGAAGACCTGTGCCCGGAATGGCTTGCGCGGGAGGTCGGCATGTCCACCCGTGGCCTGTACCGGATGTTTGCCAAGAAAGGGCTGGTGGTGGCGCGCTACATCAAGAACCGTCGCCTGGACTTGTGTGCCGAATCACTGCGCCGGTCAGGCAAAGTGGAGAAATTGTCGGTGCTGGGGTACTCGTGGGGGTTTTCCGATTCGAGCTACTTCTCCACCGCGTTCAAGTCACGCTTCGGCATTGCGCCGGGGGAGTATCGCAAGCGGCATGCTTGAGTTTTTTTTCTCTTGCTTCGGTGAAAAAAATCTATGGTTTGAGTAACTGGCTGAACGCCTCCAGCTCACTTTTCTCCAGATCGGACACCAGCACAAAGCGCATGTGGTTTTCTTGCCAGGACACCACGTTGAAACCTCGGATCGTCAGGCTTTGCCGTGGCTTGTCCGTCTCAGGCGTGGGCAAGATAAAAACATTGATGATGTGCATGGCCCGCCCGTAACTCAGGGCCGCCGTGGTCTGATGTTGCAGATAGTCCAGCCGCCCTCCCAGCAGCGGAAACCCCTGTGCTGAGTAATCGAAGACCGGCGGCGAGAAGTCGAGTTTGCCGGTGAACCAGGGCTTCACGGTGTGGCGGTCGGACGACACCACATCGTTCAAATGTTCGCCCATCAGCGAACGCACATGGCTGGAGACCGCCTCGTCCATCAATGGCTGTTCGCTGCCCGGCGTCGCCACATACAGCACCACCGCCAAGGCCAACGCCGTCGCTGAAAAAACCGGTGCGAACCATTTTCGCCAACGCTCGACGACGCCAGTCGATGGGGGTTCAGGGGCGAACGCCCGGGAAGTCAATGACGCCGGGGCTGCGTAATACGGCGCTCGTTGCTTCACACCAGCCATCAGCAGCTTCGTCTGATCATGTAATCGCGCGCACGCGACGCACGCGGCCAGATGCCCGGACACATTCGCAGCCGTCGCCGAATCGAGTTCCTTGTCCAGATAGCCATGTATCAGCGTCTGGCAAACCGTGCAGTCGAGTTCATTCATGATCGTGCAACTTCAGTAGTTCGAGCGTGAGCATGGCGCGAGCCCTGGCCAGCCTCGACATGACGGTACCGATGGGGATGTCGACCACCAGGGCGATGTCCTTGTAGGGCATGTCTTCGAGTTCCTTGAGCACGATCACCTCGCGAAACGCCGGCGGCAGGGCGCACAGGGCTTGCTGGATCAGCGCCGCATTTTCGCTGTGGATGGCCAACAGTTCCGGGGTCTGGCTGTGGCTGAGCGCCTTGTCGTCTTCGGCGAGTTCATCGCCGATGGCGACCCAATGGCGTCCGGCCGAGGCCTTGAGCCAGGTGTAGCTTTCGTTGCGCACGATGGTCAGGAACCAGGCCTTGGCGTTGCCATCGGCGAAGCGCTGCGAAAATCTGAACGCCCGCAGGGCGCTTTCCTGCACGACATCGCGCGCGGCGCTGTCGTTGCCGGTGAGCCAGCGCGCGAGGTTGTAGGCGGCGTCCAGGTGGGGCGCAAACAGTTCCTCAAATCGCGTCATAGTGGTTTCCGCACTGTCCCATCCCTATAACTGTGAAGCGTTGCGTTTTATTCCCGAGGAAAAACATATTTTCGACAGGGAATAAAGACCTGTTCCGCCAGGTTTTTACCTCGTGCCAGCTACATCACTGTAGTTCTCCAGCGAGGGATTACCGATGGACATTCATTCAAAACACCAACGACGTACCGACGGCCCGTTGAACCCTGACCGTCGAACGCTGCTCAAGTGCTCTGCATGGGCCGGGGCTGGCGTGATCTGGGCCTTGAGTGGCGGTATCCCCCGGGCCTTTGCTCTGGATGAGACGGGTAACGTCACCGACCCCAAGGCACTCGCCAGCACGTTCCAGTTTGTGCAAATCAGCGACTCGCACATCGGTTTCAACAAGGAGGCCAATCCGGAACCGCTGAAGACCTTGCAGGTGGCTATCGACAAGGTCGTTGCCCTGCCGAAACGGCCGTCGTTGATCCTGCATACCGGCGATATTACCCATCTGTCCAAAGCCGAGGAGTTCGACACCGCCGCCCAGTTGCTCAAAGGCTTGCCGTCCCCCGTGCACTACGTGCCGGGCGAGCACGACACCCTCGACGAAGGCGGCGGCAAGCTCTATCTGGAACGTTACGGCAAGGGCACCAAAGGCAATGGCTGGTACAGCTTCGATGACCACGGTGTGCATTTCATTGCGCTGGTGAATGTTTTCAACTTCCAGGCCGGCCATGAAGCGACCCTTGGTGCCGATCAACTGGCGTGGCTGGCCGATGACTTGCGAGCCGTGAGCAGCAGCACGCCCATCGTGGTGTTTACCCATATTCCGTTGTGGACGATTTATCAGCCGTGGGGCTGGGGTACCGAGGATGGCGATCAGGCGATTGCCATGCTGCGCAAGTACGGTTCGGTAACGGTGTTGAACGGGCACATCCATCAGGTCATCCAGAAAGTCGAAGGCAATATCACCTTCCACACTGCTCGCGGCACGGCTTATCCACAACCTGCACCGGGCGCGGCGCCGACGCCGGGGCCGATGACCGTGGCGGCTGATCAACTGCGCAATTATTTAGGGATCACCGAAGTGCGAGCGAGCCAGGGTGATCATCCGCTGGCGCTGATCGATTCGGCACTGGTTTAACGGAGGGGACTTGGATGAAAGCGCGATTATTGGCCGTTGCCTGCCTGATGCTGTCGATGCCGGCGTGGGCTAATGAGGTAAAAATCGATATCAAGGAATTCATGTTCGGGCCCAAGGATCTGACCGTGGCCGTGGGCACCAAAGTCACGTGGGTAAACGATGACGAGATCCCGCACACAGTGGCGGAAACCCACAAGCTGTTTCGCTCCGGGGCGCTGGATACCGGAGACAGTTATTCCTGGGTGTTCAACACTCCAGGGGAGTTTGAGTATTTTTGTGCGCTGCATCCACAGATGATCGGGAAGATTGTGGTCAGCCGATAAGCGGATGGTTCACCTTAAGACGATGTAACCCTGGAGGAGCGAGCTTGCTCGCGTTGGTGTGTCAGCCGACACCAAGGTAGCTGACCCACCTTCGCGAGCAAGCTCGCTCCCACAGGTATTGCGTACGACCTGTTTATTTCGGTGCGCTGAGATTCAGGGTCGGTGTTTCATCGAAGAAGTTCCACGGCTTGAGCAGCACATGCACCCATTCGGTCGGCATGATCGGCCACTCCTCGGCACGGGCGATGTGGGTGGTGCCGGTGGTCAGCCAGACGACATCGTCGGTGTTCTCGATGGAGTGGTTGTCCTGGGTGAATTGCCCCAGGCCCGAGTCCTTGTCCGAGCGGTTCGGGTACTTGCCTTCCGGGTACTTTTCCTCCGGGTTGTATTGCGTTACCCACAGCTGCTTGTCCATGAAACTCAGGCGGTGGTAGAGCCATTCGTCCTTGCCGAAGTTGGCGCCCTTGGCCACCGGGTGCGTGCCGCCGGCATAGGGAATCAGCTGGTAGGAAACCGGGTTGCCGACCTTGTTCTCCTTGCTGAGGTTGGTCAGCAGGCGCACGGTCGACGGGTCGAATTTCTGCGCCGCTTGCTGCTCGGTGCCGACCACTTTGGTTTCAGTCTGCATGGTGCTGGTGCGCGGCCCGCCCCGGTCGTTTGGCAGCACCACCGGGTTCACTTCCACCAGTGAGTTCTGCTCGCCGTCCACGTCCATATCGAGGCGGAAGTTGTAGATGTGCTGGTGCGTGGTGCCGACGATGTTGTGGTCCAGCAGGGTGCCGTAACGCGTGTCTTCCTTGGCGGTGTCTTCGTGCATGGTTTTGGACTTCACGCCCTTGACTGCTTCGATACCGGTGGCACCGGCGTCGATGCCGATGGTGCCGTTCTGCTGGAAGACCCAGTCGAAGATGTAGTCGTAGTTGCCCACGGTGCTGATCCAGCGCACCACCAGTTCACGGCGCTCGGTGCTGAGGTTGGGCTGACCCATTTCCTGATGTTTGTATTCCGGCCCGGCGTAGCGTTCGAACACCGCCATGGCACGCGGGATGGCGGTCGGTGCACCGGTGTAGTCGGCGATGGTGGCATCCAGCAGCACAGCGTTTTCCGGGGCGTCTTTGCCGCGGGCGATCGGCGAGGTCAGGGTGCCCATGCCGTAGTCGCCGGAGTCGAGGTAGGCCTTGAAGTACCAGCCGACATCCGGGTCGCCGTAAGGCACGATCATGCCGCCCAGTGAACCTTCGTACATGATTTTGCGTTTCTTGCCCTTGTCGTCGTAAGTGACGGTGGACAGGATCGGGCCGACCCGCGAATCGAGGCGAACGTGGAAGTCCCAGTTCTGCCAGTGAATGCTGTTACCGGTGATGGTGTAGTTCTTGCCCTCGGGCTCGATGATTTCCAGCGGTTTGACCGCCACGCCCTGGCGTCCGCGTCCGTCATATGGCGTCGGCTTCATCGGCACCGGGATCAGCGCTTCGTCTTCGATCTTGATCAGCTTCTTCTGTTCCAGATCGACAATCGCCACCAGGCCTTCAATCGGGTGCGCCCAGTAGTTGCCGTCATCGGTGTTGAGGTAGCTGACGATTTTCAGCAGGCGCTTGTCCTGTGCCAGGCCGTCCTTGCCGTCGAAGTAGCCGACGGTCAGAGGGGTGGCCACGACCTTCTTCACGTCGTTGATGCCGCGCTTGGCCAGGGCCTGGGCGTATTCCGGGCTGGTTTCCACAGCCGTCTGCACCGTGGCGAAATCGTCCAGCAGCACCATGCCGTGGGCGCCCTCGATCGGTTTCCAGGACTTGAGTTCTTTCTTGTCGAGGTCGACCAAGGCTTCGATCACGTGCTTGCCGTCGAGCACCACGATCGAGGCCTCGCGCGGTTGGGCTACGTTTTGCCCGGTGAAGACGAAGTTCCACACCTGATCCTTCGGCGGCTCCTTGACCGAGACTTCGGTGAAGCGGAAACCGGGCTTGTAGTTTTCCGATTTCTTGACGATGTCCACGGCCGTGGTGATTTCAGCCGCGCTCAGGGGGTTGAGCGGGTTGGGACGGGTCTCGACGACGAAGGTCTTGTCCAGCCCCGACTGGAACACCTGGTTGATAAAGTCCTTGGACATGAACGCCGTATGGTCCTTGAACACCACCGGCACAGTCAGCTCGATACGCTTGCCGTTGAGCATCGCCACTTTGCTGTCGGGCTTGACCTTGAGGTAGACCCCGTCCTTGGCGATGGTGAACAGATTGGCGTAATCGTCCCATTTCACCGTGGCGCCAAATTCCTCAAGACCCGCTTGCAGCGGCACCATTTCGGCGTGACCGCCGTGGGCCTGGGCTGTGTTTGCCCAGAAAGGCAGGCCGAGGGTGCTCAAGGTGATGGCCAGGGCGAGGCGGGCAAGCGGATTTCTTTTGGGCGATGCTTTGGAGCTGAGCATGTGTGAGTTCCTGGAGAAAAGCCGGTAACGGGCGCTTCTGCACGTTATTGCAAGCACTCAATGGCTGCATTTGAATGCCTGCCAGATTCCTTTGGCTGCGTGCCGAAATTCAGCTTTGCTGACGAAATGCACAATGGCAAGCAGGCCAAGTGCCCGACCAGAGAGGCCGCAAACCATTGCTTCCAGTTAATAGGAAGCATTACTATTCGCGCCCCGTCTCCACAGCACACCGCAATGACCCTCAAGCTGCCCCGCAGACACGGCTTTTTCGAGCATTACGAAGAGTTGGTTGGTACCTGGACCCGTCGCCTGAGAAATCGTCAGCAGGCCGAGGACCTGGCCCACGATACCTTCGTGCGGGTGCTTGAGTCCGATTCGGCGGTGGTGGAGCAGCCTCGGGCGTATTTGCACCAGACCGCGCGCAACATCGCCGTGGATGGTTATCGGCGTGAGGACCGGCGGGGCGCCATGGAGTCAGAGGCGATCGATCTCAGTGAGTCGCCGACCGGCGACCCGGAGCATTTCATGCACGCGATCCAGTTGGCTGATTCCATCGAACGGGCGCTCACCGAGCTGCCGGTCAACTGCCGCAAGGTGTTTGTCTGGCAGAAAATCGAGGGCCTGACCCAGGCAGAAATCGCCGAACGCCTGGGACTGTCCAAGAACATGGTGGAAAAGTATATGATCCGCACGCTTCGGCATCTGCGCGATCGCCTGGACGGGTCGCAGTCATGATCGGCTGCGCCATCTCCTCCCCAGCCAGACAGGAACTTCCATGATGGATACTCGTGATTGCGCGTGCGGGCAAACAACGGTTCGCGATGACGCGGCGCAGTGGTTTGTGCGTTTGCAGGAGCCTGTCGCCGATGTCGCGGTGCGTCGCCAGTTTCAGGCCTGGCTGGACGAACACCCTCAACACCGAAACGAGTTCGAGGTTCTCAAGGGTTTGTGGAGCGCCGCCGACCTGGTGCCGGCGGCGCGCATGCGTGCCTTGTGCGAAACACCGCCAGTGCTGAAAAAACGTCGTCCCGTGCTGCGTTACGCGGTGGCTGCCAGTGTGCTGGCCGTGGCGCTCGGCCTGGGTTTGTTCAGCGGCCTGAATCATCCGGCGCCTTACACTGCCGAGTTTTCGACGGCCCTGAATGAACGCCGGCATGTGGCGTTGCCGGACGGCTCGGTGGTCGACCTGGACAGCCGCAGCCGGATACACGTGCGGTTTGACAAGGATCGTCGCAACGTCGAATTGAGCGCAGGCGAAGCGATGTTCAGCGTCGAACACGACACCAACCGCCCTTTCGTGGTCGAGGCGGGCAGCGGCAAGGTCACGGTGACCGGCACACGTTTCGATGTGCGCCATGGCGCCAGCGAAACCCGGGTCGTGGTGGAGCAGGGCACCGTCAAGGTTCAAGGGCGCGACGCCGCCGACAACGATTTCATCAGTCTGACAGCAGGCCTTGGCACCCATGTCGATGCCCAGGGCAAGGTTGCGGCTGCCTACGCCGTCAACCCGGCGGAAATGACCGCCTGGCGCAGCGGCAAACTGGTGTTCAACAACGTCAGCCTGGCCGATGTCGCGGAGCAGGTCTCGCGCTATCGGGAGAAACCGCTGAAGGTCGGCAACACGGCGGTGGGCAATCTGCGCCTGACCAGTGTGTTCAAGTCCGACAACATCGATGCGCTGCTCAAGGCCTTGCCAAGTATCCTGCCGGTGGCCGTGCGCACCCTTGGCGACGGCAGTCAGGAAATAATTTCAAAATAAAATTCAGGTTTTTTTCGAGTTCGTCGTCTTCCTGTTCAACTGCAACTGGTTTGCATTAACAAGCGCACACTCTTGCGATCCACAGGACTACGTTCGACGTGAAAAACTCCACCGCTAAAAACAACAATCTCCCCTGGTTGTCGCTGGCCCTCGCGCTGGCGGTCAACGTTGCGCTGCCCCAGGCTTTTGCTGCCGACGGCATCCGTATCCCGGCGCAACCCTTGGGGCAGGCCTTGAGTCAGTTGGGCCAGCAAACCTCGCTTCAGGTGTTCTTCAGTCCTGAACTGGTCGCTGGCAAACAGGCTCCGGCGGTGGATGGCAACTTGTCTGCGGAAGACGCACTGCGCCAGTTGTTGCAAGGCAGCGGCCTGCAATATCAGATCGATGAAGGTTCGGTGACCCTGATGCCGGCGCCGACTTCGGCGGCTAACGGCCCGCTGGAGCTGGGCGTGACCGACATCAAGGTGGTCGGCGACTGGCTCGATGACGCCGATGCCGCCTTGGTGCAGAACCACCCCGGTGCACGAACCGTGGTCCGCCGCGAAGCCATGGTCGAGCAGGGTGCGATGAACGTCGGTGACGTGTTGAAGCGCGTTCCTGGCGTGCAAGTGCAAGATGCCAACGGCACCGGTGGCAGCGACATTTCCCTCAACGTCGGCGTGCGCGGCCTGACCTCGCGCCTGTCGCCACGCTCCACCGTGCTGATCGACGGCATCCCGGCGGCCTTCGCGCCCTACGGTCAGCCGCAACTGTCCATGGCGCCGATTTCCTCTGGCAACCTCGACAGCATCGATGTGGTGCGCGGCGCCGGTTCCGTACGCTACGGACCGCAGAACGTCGGCGGCGTGATCAATTTCGTGACCCGTGCGATCCCGGAAAAAGCCTCCGCGGAAATCGGCACCACCCTGGAAACCTCGCAGCACGGCGGCTGGAAGCACATCGACACGGCGTTCATGGGCGGTACCGCCGACAACGGCATGGGCGTGGCGCTGTTGTACTCCGGCGTGAACGGCAACGGTTACCGTGAAAGCAACAACGGCAACGACATCGACGACGTGATCCTCAAGACCCATTGGGCACCGACCGATGTCGACGATTTCAGCCTCAATTTCCACTACTACGACGCCAAGGCCGACATGCCCGGCGGCCTGAACCAGGCGCAATTCGACGCCGACCCGTTCCAGTCCGTGCGCGACTTCGACAACTTCAGCGGCCGCCGAAAGGACGTGTCGTTCAAGTGGGCGCGGCAGATCGACGATCGCACTCAGGCCGAAGTGCTGACTTACTACACCGACAGTTTTCGTGGCAGCACCATCGCCTCCCGTGACCTGAGCACACTTAACTCCTATCCGCGCAGCTACTACACCTTCGGTATCGAACCACGGGTGTCCCATGTGTTTGATGTGGGCCCGACTACCCAGGAAGTCAGCGTCGGTTATCGCTACCTGAAAGAGGCCATGCACGAAGAGGCCAGTCGTGTGGCGCTGGTCAACAACCAGCCGGTCGTGCGTCCGGGGGCGGACGGCCATGTCTATCAGGACCGCACCGGTGGAACCGAGGCCAATTCGGTCTACGTCGACAACAAGATCGACGTCGGCAACTGGACCGTCACCCCGGGTATTCGCTTCGAGCACATCAGCACCGACTGGCACGACCGCCCGGTGCTCGATAACGCCGGTAAACGGGTGCCGGAGAAAAAACGCAGCATCGAGAGCAATGAGCCGCTGCCGGCCCTGAGCGTGATGTATCACATGTCCGATGCCTGGAAGCTGTTCGCCAACTACGAAACCTCGTTCGGCGCGCTGCAGTACTTCCAGCTGGGGCAGGGTGGTATCGGCGACAACACCGCCAACGGCCTGCAGCCGGAAAAGGCCAAGACTTACGAAATCGGTACGCGCTACAACGATGACGTGTGGGGCGGCGAAGTGACGCTGTTCTACATCGACTTCGATGACGAACTGCAATACATCAGCAATGACGTGGGCTGGACCAACCTCGGCGCGACCAAGCACCAGGGCATCGAAACGTCGGTGCACTACGATTTGGCCGCGCTGGACCCACGCCTGGATGGCCTGACCGCCAACGCCGGCTTTACCTACACCCGTGCCACCAACGAAGGTGATATCCCGGGCTTCAAGGGCCGTGACCTGCCGTTCTACTCCCGTCAGGTGGCCACTGCCGGCCTGCGCTACGACATCAACCGCTGGACCTGGAACCTCGATGCGTTCGCCCAGTCCAAACAGCGCTCGCCGGGCACCGGCGTGAACGCCGATGGCAGCTTCAACGGCAACTACATCACCGAAGGCACCGCCGACGGCCAGTTCGGTGACATCCCGGGTTACGTGACCTGGAACATGCGTGGCGGCTATGACTTCGGCCCGCAGGTGTCAAACCTGAAACTGGGCGCGGGGGTGAAAAACATCTTCGACAAGCAGTACTTCACCCGTTCCAGCGACAACAACTCGGGCATGTACGTCGGTGCGCCGCGCACGTTCTTTGTGCAGGCCAGTGTCGGGTTCTAACCCACCTGTGGCGAGGGGGCTTGCCCCCGTTGGACTGTGTAGCAGGCCTTCTTTTAGGGCTGCTGCGCAACCCAACGGGGCGGTTCGGCGGTCCGACAAGCCCCCTCGCCACAGTTCAGACCTTCAACACTCTCCCGCCAACGGCCACCGCCACCAGCAACACTGCCATCAAGGCAAAGGCAAAACTCAAGCTGCTGCCATGGGCGATGAAGCCGATGACGGCGGGGCCTGCCAGGATGCCCGCATAACCCAGGGTGGTAATGGCCGGCACGGCGATGCTTTCGGGCATGACGGTCTGTTTGCCCACAGCGGTGTACAACACCGGCACAATGTTCGAGCAACCGGCACCCAGCAGCGCATACCCCACCAGCGCGGCTTCCCAATCTGGCGCGAACGTCGCCAGAAACAAGCCTGCGGCGGCCGTCAGCCCGCC